>PMCR01000393.1 GCA_003155465.1 Myxococcales bacterium
TTGCCCCACAACATGACCATGGTTCTGCTGGGCGCAGGCCTGCTTTGGTTCGGCTGGTTTGGTTTCAACGGGGGCAGCGCCCTGGCCGCTTCGGGCGTGGCCGCGCTGGCTCTGGTCAACTCGCAACTGGCCGCAGCCATGGGTGGCATGGTGTGGCTGGTGGTGGACATCGCTCGCTATGGCAAGGCGTCGGCTTTGGGCTTTGCCTCGGGCTTCATCGCGGGCCTGGCCACGGTGACCCCGGCCTCGGGCTTTGTCGGGCCGATGGCTGCGCTGGCCATTGGCGCTGCCGCGGGCTTGGCCTGCTACGGCGGTGTCTTGCTCAAGGCGAAGCTCGGCTACGACGACACCCTGGACGCGTTTGGCGTGCACGGGGTGGGCGGCGCAGTCGGCACCATCCTGCTGGGCGTGTTTGCGCTGCGCGTGTGGAACCCGGGCGGCGCGGACGGCCTTCTGGCGGGCAACGCAGCCTTCTTCGGCAAGCAACTGCTGGCCGTGGGGGTGGGCATCGGCTACGCGGTTGTGGGCACAGTGGTGTTGCTCAAGGTGGTCAACGCGGTTGTTGGTTTGCGGGTCGGTGCCGAAGAGGAGCACGAGGGCCTGGACATCCACCTGCACGGCGAGGAAGGCTACAACATGGGCGTGGGTGTCTCGACGCAAGGCCGCGTCGAGGCCTTTGCCGAGTCAGCGGCCGGGCCCGTGCCGGCGCCCGCCAACCGGCCCGGGTCGCTCGCGTAGCCAAGCAGCGGGGTGTTACGGGCGCGGCCTGGGAGTCCATCCGGATGGCCGCTCGCCGCTGAGGGCGAGAAGAGAAGGGAAGGCCCAGAGAGGGCTGTGCGCGTCGTCACTGCCGGGCTGGGCTCCTCGCTTCGATCCGGTTGACGGACGGGTTCGGATCGAACAATCTGTCCCCATGAGTTCTTCGGACCAAAGTGGGGGACCGCCTCGCGAAAACCAGCCTCTTTCGGCCCCGGTCCCGGCGCCATCGCCGGTTCCGGCCGCGGTGCGAGCGCCGGTCCCGGCCCCGGCCCCGGTTCCAGCCGCGATCCGAGTTCCTATCCCGGTCCCGGCCCCGGCCCCGGCGCCATCGCCGGTTCCGGCCGCAGTGCGAGCGCCGGTCCCGGCCCCGGCCCCGGCGCCGGTCACGCTGCAAGCGCCCGTCGTGGGCTCGGATCCGACCACAGCCGGGGCCCCGGAACCCGTCCCGGTCGCGGCGTCGGAACCCGCCCCGGCCCCCGTTGCCCCGGTGGAGAGTGAGCGAGAGCCGGTCGTGTGCTACGTACCCAATGAGGTTGACGTTTCGCTTCGCGTACTTCTCGCGCTGTTCGTGATCGGTTTTGGCGTGTGGATTGTCCTNNGAGCTGACGCTGGTCAAGGAGGATGCCAACAAACTGGCCTGCGCTTCGAACATCACGGTGGAGGGGCTGAACTGCGCGTACGATGGCAAGTCCCAAGCGCGCGTGCCCCCACCGCCGGATGACGCTCACCTCTTGCGGCCCTACTGCAACGTGAAGAACGATGTGCTGCTTGCATCGGGACTGTGGGATTCCCCTGGCATGCGCGCGCCGTTGCCAAACGAACGTTTCACCGTGGTGTGCAACTACGACGTCGTCGGCGTGGTCAAGGCGGTGTCGCTGCGCTGGAACCCGACCGACAAGTTCGATCCCGCCAAGCAGAGTCTGCCGGTCGGGATTCTCACTGAGTGCGTGATTCCGCAATGACGTCCCTCGCGGTCACGGCGAAGTTCGCGCAGGCGGTTCGGTCGGCGTGGCAGCGCGTGACGACCGCTTGGGCCTCGGCGTCACAGACCGAGCGGGCGACCACGGTTCTTCTTGGCATCATGATCGTCGGCGGTGTGGTGCTTCGCATCCGTGGGATCTGGTTTCCACCAACCTTCACCTTTGACGAGCCCTTTTTCGTCCCCAACGCCCACAACTATCTGCTTGGTATCAAGGACACCAACGATCACCCGCCCCTGTTCAAGATGTTCATGTCGGTGGGGATTCTCCTCTTCGGATACAACTCCGCGGGATGGCGGTTCCCTGCGCTGTGCTTCGGCATCCTGTCCGTGGTGCTGGCGTACTGGCTGGGACGGGCCTATTTCCGGACGGCGCGGGCTGGGCTGATGGCAGCGGCCTTTGTCGCGGCCGACGGGTTTTTCATCTCGTATTCTCGCGTCGGGCTGATGGACGGGATTCTCGCCAGCCTGCTGCTTTGGTGCATGCTCGCCGCTGTGAGCGCGCGCACCTGGCGCGGCGTGCTGGTGACCGCTCTGCTGATAGGGGTCGCGACCTCAGTCAAGTGGAGCGGCGTCTTTATCGTCATCCCGGCCGTGGTCACCATGCTTCTGGTCGGCCGGGTGCCGTTCTGGTCGGTGCTCATTTTCGCGTTGGTTCCCCTCGTGCAGGCCGCGGTTTGGCTGCTGGCGCTCCGGATCTCGGGAGAGGCCACCGATCTGGCGTCGCTTTGGCAGCTGGTCAGGGGGCTGGTCAAGAAGCACGTCGAGATGAACCGCGACTCCAATCCACTCAATTCGTCCTGGTACACCTGGCTGATTTTCTACCGTCCGGTCGTGGTCAAGTTCACCACTCACGGGGTGTCCAAGTTCTATTCCTCCTCCGTCGGCAACCCAGTCCTCTGGATCGGCGTGGACCTGTTTCTGGTCTGGTCGTTCATCCAGCTGGTCGCGCGCGGCACGGCCGGGGGCGGAGGCCTTCGCCCTCGCCTGGCAAGAATGAAGGAATTTCTCGTGGGCAAAGCGATCGGCAAGCCGATCCTGCTGGCGCTTTTCGGATGGGCCGCGATGCTGGCGCCCTGGACCATTCTCCGAAACAAGTACTCGTTCACCCACTACTACCTGCCGTGCTACGCGTTTGCCCTGCTGATGCTGGGGGGACTGGCGGCGTTCCTTGAACGCAAGCGGCCGAGGACGGTGTTGATATTTGTCGGGTTGGCGTTGCTGATGGCGGTCTTCTTCGCGCCGATCTGGGGCGAGTTCTCGATGAGGGAGTACGCCGCCAATCGCCGCCTGATCTTCCCCGGCTGGCGGCCCTAGCGCAGCCGCCTAGCGTCCGCCGCTCGTTCAGCGATGGCTACCAGGATTGCTCGCGTCGTCTTGAGATCGCCCCGGTCAAACGAAGCCATGGCCAGCAGCTTGTCGAGTGCCACATAGCCATACGCGGAGTCCTGGCCCGCGCCGGTGCAGAGACTGCCTTTCGCTTGCTTGAAGCCCAGGCTTTCCACCGACGACTTGATGTCTTTGCACAGCGAAGCCAAGAAGGTGTCGGCGGCCTTTTCGTTCTTCATCTGGTGCAGAGTCACTTCCACTGTTCCACCCGCGAGTCGGAAGTAGCGCTGGCTTGCGCTGGTCACTCCGGCCTCTACGTAGCGCTGGAAGCCGCCGTCGTAGATCACGGTCAACTCTTCGCCGCCGCCGCAGGTACGTGAATCGCCGGTGGCCTTCAGCCCAGGCACCTCCGCTGCGGTTGGGAAGAAGCGCAGCAATGGATCTCCCCCTGCGGGGGCCTTGGGACGGACCGCCACTCCGCCCGCCCCGCGCGTTTTGCGCGCGCCATGGTCGTCGGCCAGAGATAGTGCAGCAACGGCCGCCGCCAGGATGAAGGTCAGCGCCAGCGCATGACCTCGGCTCATCGCACGCATGGAAGGAAGCGTAGCACGATGGTTTGTCGCCGAACGTGACAGGGGCTGGGTTTGCCGGCAGAATGGATTTCTTCAAAAATGAGCGACGCAGTTCTGAAAATCGGCATGCCGGCAGGCTCGCTGGCGGACCCCAACCGGGGCGGAAATCTCATCGAGCTGCTCGAACAGGCGGGCTTCAAGATCGCTGGTTACGACACGGGCGGGCCCAGCCGGTTCACCACGGTCAACTACCTCTACGGGTGGGACGGCCGGCCGCAGGAGTTCGCCACCCAGCTCGCCATCGGCGAGTTGGACGTCGCCATCGCCGGCGACGATTGGATTCGCGAGCGGGTGCTCGAACTGCGCTACGAGTACGGCAAGGATGTGGATCTCCGGCGCGCCATGTCACTCAAGCGCGGCAGCGTGCGCCTGGTGGGGATCATTCGGCCCGACAAGGAATACGACGGCGTGCGCGGCTTTCTCACTGAGCTGGCCGACCGCAAGCCACTCATCACGGCAGTGGCCGAGATGCCCTATTTGGCGCTCGACTGGATCCAGGGGCGGCTCACGGAATTGGGCCTTCTCGATCGCTTCCGGCGCTTCTCGGTGCAGAAGTACAGTACCCCGTCCAAGATCGACAGCGGCGTGCTCATNNAAGACCGAGGCCAAGGTGCGCAACGGTGGGGCCGATCTGGGTCTGGAGATCACCCAGAGCGGCAGCGCGATCAAGAACTACGGCCTGCGTGTCATCGACGAGGTGATGGAATCGGGGACCTCGATCTGGGCCAATCCGCGGATCCGTGAGCAGCCGGAGAAGTACGAGCTTCTCCGCATGTTCCTGCTGAACCTTTACGGCGCCACCAACGCAGAGAACAAGGTCCTGCTGCTCTTCAATGTGCCGGTTTCACGCGCGGCCGTGGTGGAGAAGTATCTGGCGGACAACAACCTGTATGCCGACGAGCCCAGCCGTATCAGCGGCCAAGGCTACACCGAGTACAGCATCGAGGTGGACACGGCCAGCGCCAAGCTGCCGCTCGCTCGGGTGCGCTTCGATCTGGCCCAGTTGGGTGCGCGCGGTATCGACACCGTGCCGCTCACCTCGTCAATTCCCGACGCGGGCGTGATCGAGGTTTGGTAGGGACGCAGCGGCTATTCCGCGGCCACGCTTCCGCTTGCCGGGCGGTCATCCCAGAAGGCGGGCGGGCCATTCATGATGAGGCGCTCGGCTTCCTCTGCCGGCACGGGGCGGGAGAAAAAGTAGCCCTGGGCGTGCTGGCAATTGAGCGCGCTCAGCGACGCGAGCTGCTGCGGCGTTTCGACCCCCTCGGCGGTCACGTCCATGCCCAGGTTNNACGAATGACCGGTCGACCTTCAAGGTTTGCACCGGGAATGATTGCAGATAGGCCAGCGAAGAATAGCCGGTGCCGAAGTCGTCCACGTCCAGGTGGACGGACATTTCGTGCAACTCCTGCAGCACCGCTGCACCGGCTTGCAGGCTTTGCATCAGCGCGCTCTCGGTGATCTCCAGGGTCAAGCTGCTCGGGGAGAGCCCGGTCTCGTCGAGCACGCGGCGCACCTGTCCGGGCAGATCAGTATCGGCAAGCTGGCGCGTGGAGAGATTCACCGCTATGCCGAGCGGCGGCTGGTTCTGGTACGTGTCGTGCCAGTACCGCATCTGGCGGCAGGATTCGCGCAGCACCCACATGCCGAGCGGCCGGATGAGTCCGGTCTCCTCAGCGGTCGGGATGAAAAGGTCGGGCATCACCAGACCACGGCCCGGGTGACGCCAGCGCGCCAGCGCCTCGAAGCCGGCCAAACGCCGCGTCTTGAGGTCCACGATCGGTTGATAGTGAACGACCCACTCCTGTCGTTCGATGGCACGGCGAAGATCGGTCTCGAGCTGCAATTGGTCGACCGCGCGCCGGTGCATGTCCGCGTCGAAAACTTCATGGCGGGCGCGCCCGGCGGCCTTGGCACGGTAGAGCGCGGTGTAGGCGTCGCGGAGCATGTCATCGTGGGAGGAGTAGCCCGAACTGGACAGCGCGATGCCGATACTGACCGAGGTGAAGACTTCCGTCGCCCCCACTGCCAGCGGTACCGTCATGGCGTTCTGGATGCGCTCAGCCACGCGAACCGCGTCGCTCTCGCTGTGCAGATCGTCGAGCAGAATGGTGAACTGATCACCCAACACCCGCGCCAGTACATCGCCCGGACGCAAGCAGGCCTCCATGCGTCGGGCGGTCCGCACCAGCAACTCGTCGCCGGCGCCGTGCCCGAGACTCTCGTTGATGCACTTGAAGCGATCGAGATCCAGCCAAGCCACGGCAAACAACGGACTCGACTGACCCAGGTGGCGGGTCCGCGTGACCAGACGCTCTACCCGCTTGTCAAACATGGCGCGATTGGGAAGCTGGGTGAGGGGATCATAGAACCCCTTCTGTTCCAGCTCGGCATCGAAACGCTTCTTCTCGGTGATGTCGCGTGAGATTCCGAAGGTGCCGACGATCACGCCGGACGAATCGCGCAGGGGAATCTTGGTCGTGGAGAGCCAGCGCTCGCTGCGGCCGGGCAGGTGCCACTTTTCCTCCACGTCGACCAGAATGCGTCCCCGGCGCACAATCTCCTCGTCGTCCCGGCAGCGGTGCTCGGCCTCATCACGGCACAAGAAATCCATTTCGTTGCGACCGATGGCCTGCGCCGGGTTAGAAAGTCCCAGGTGAGTGGCCATGGCGCGGTTGACACGGGTGAAGCGGCCGCTGCGATCCTTGAAGTAGATGTCCTCCGCCATGGAGTCCATCACCGTTTCGATCTGGAAGAGAGAACTGCGGAGCCAGCCAAGTTCCTGCTTCTGCGCCCGGCTGAGCGATTCGGTGACCGGCGGGGGTGTGCGTTGCCCCCGCGCGGGCTTAGGGGTATTCGAGTCGCGCCCTGAATGCGGGACAGGGGTCGGGTGCCTTTCCGAGCCCGGTTGGGCCTGTGCACGCTTTGCTCTGGGTGAAACGAGCCTTGTCATGCCTACGCGCGACCGCCCGAGGTGCCCCACAGAGCTAACGCCGCTGCTGCCCCTTGCTCGAACTAATCGCGGGGCGATTATAAGCCGGTTCACGATTTTTTGGCACCGAAACGAAGGATTCTTCGCGCCGCGTTTCGGCAAAGTCGGAGATTCCCCTGCCATGTGAGTGGATGTATCATCGGTAGCCGTGAAACGCACAATCGTGAAGCGCCTGATCTCGGTCTTGTCCGTACCGACGGTGATGGCACTTGTTCTTGGCGCAATGGCGGCGCCCAGCGGCCACGCAGTGGCTGCGCCCAACCTGCTCAAGGTGGTGGGCCGGGTCAGCCCCGGGGAGGCCACCATCCACGATGCCTTCGCCCTGGACCAAGAGGGCGGCAAGCTGGCTCACATTGTCTTCACCGGGAAGGGGGCGGTGCAACTACACGTGGGACCACCGGGGGGCAAGACCCGGGTGACGGATCTGGCTGAGTTCTCGGGTGCTCCCGAGAAGATCCTTGCCTTGGCAGGATACTGGTTCGTGGTGTCCAACGAAGGGTCACGGCGGGCCGCGATTATCGACCCCGCTGGGCGACTCAAGCACCAGACCGGCTCGTTCGACGACTGTGAGCTGGCACACGCGCCCAATGCCTTCGTGACCTACAGTCAGAAGCGGCTGCCAACCGGAGATCGCTACAGCATTCAGACCTATCGGCCGGACGGCAGCACCATCGCGGTGCGCGCGCTGGTCGTGACCCCGGGCGGGACCATCGACGGCGACGCCTCGGCCACATTCCTGGGTTTCACGAAGAGCCATCTGCAGGCCATGGTGCAGAAGCCGGGGGCGTACAACCGTCGCAGCGATGCACGTGAACCCCCGCAGTTCGCACTGTACGACGTGATGACCGGCAAGACCGGCCCGGGAAGAATGCCGCCCAAGCTGGACAGTTTCCTCGACTACATTCGCAAGCGAGCGGAGAAGCCCGAACTGGACGCCGTGATCGTACTCGCCGCGGGACAGGCCGGGTTCGAGTTGGTAGGGCCGGGCGAGAAGGTGCGGCCCTTGAACCTGGCTCACCGGGACTACGATGTTCTGTCGCTGGTTCAGGTCCAGGTGGGAAGCCGGGTCGTGTTCTCGCTGGTGGCCGACCGCCCGGAGAGGGGCAATATGGAGGAGGCGGGCCGATACTCGCAGGCGTTCTTCAACCTTGAACCGGAAAGTGGCAAGGTGACCGTGCTGGGTGAGATTCCGCTGCCCGACAAGCGTGCCTGCCCGTGGTCCGCGGGCGGAAACAAGATCGCGGTGCTGCGCAAGGCCGAGGATGGCGGGCGGGAGATTGTGATCTACGCGCGGTAGTGCCGCCTGTGGCGGCGGGGCCGGAAGCCGGTGGCCGGTGGGTCGGGACCGGATCCGACGGCCGGAACCGGATTCGCAACCGGATCCGGCTATCAGTTCCGGCTCCGGAACCGCTGGTTAGGAGCCCGCCTCGGCCAGCAGCCGCTCAGCCTCTTTCGCCGAGCGCAACGAGCAGTCTTCAATAGCCAGGCCGCCGAAGTAGTTACCTGTGATGTAGAGGCCGCTTCCCGGCAGGTGACGGTCGATCTCCTGCGCGATCTCTTTGTGTCCCAGTGCAAGCGAGGGCAGAGATGTGGCGTGGGTGGCAACGCAGACGAGCTGGTCGCGGGCAAGGCCGGTGACAGCGCAGACTCGGTCGATGCGTTCGTCGAGGGTCAAGCCGGCGCGGAAGTGGAAGGTGAAGGCGCGCAGGCGATCGTCCGGCACCACGTCGCGCGTGACCACCGAGAAGAAGGTGTCGTTGACCGGCACGATGCCGGCCAGGCGCGGCAGGCGAAGGTGGCGCGCCTCGGCCACCACGCCGACCGACTCGATGGGCGCGGTCTGGATGCGGGCCAGGGCGGTTGCGATTTCTGGCGTGATGGGCGCGAGCAGGCGCGCGGCCTCGGGCGCGGGCAGGGCCAAAGCCAGGCGGCGGGCAAAGACCCGATCGCCGCCGGCGATCTCGACGACGAAGTTGCCCCCGGCGCGGGCGATGGTTCGGGCCGCGGCATTGGTTCGCAGGGTTACCCCGGGCTGTGCCGCGATTCGGTCGGTCAGGGCCTGGATTCCTCCGGCAAAGGTGAAGCTGCGCTGGATGTCCTTGCGGCGCGTGCGCTTTTTGAAGAGAATCTCGGCGGGAAAGTTGTCGGCCGGTTCCGAAAGCACGGCAGCAAACAGGGGCGCAAACACGTGCTTCCAGTTTCGCTGGCCCACCAGCTTGCCGTAGTAGTTGGCCACTGTTTGACCCTGCTTGCGCTCGCTGAAGGCGTGCCAGGCCGAGGCGAACAGCTCAGTCAGGCTCAGTTGCGAGGGAATGCTGCGCAGCTTGCCGTCGACCAGCAGTCGAAAGGGCGCCTTTCGTCGCGCGAGCATGCGGTCGCGCAGGCCCAATTCGTCGATGATCGACAGGAGTGAGCCGTAGGAGTTGTAGAGCGTATGCGTTCCCATCTCGAACCAGAACCCTGCTGGCTGTCGCTCGGATCGGACGCATCCCCCGGCCTCAGCCGCCGCTTCGAGAACCAGCACCTGGCGCCCAGCCCGCGCCACACGGTGGGCAAGGCAAAGGCCGCTGATGCCGGCCCCGAGAACCACGACATCGACGTTTCCACTCACGGTGCAACCGTTATGGCGCATGCGCAGGGGAGATGTCCACTTCGCTTGTGCCGCCCCACCAGCTTCTGGTAGGCACTCCTGCGTGACGACGGAACTCCCTGTCGACGGGGTCTTGGACCTGCACACATTCTTGCCCCGGGAGGTGAAGGAACTCGTGCCCGAGTACCTGGCCGTATGCCGCGAGCGTGGGATTCTCGACGTGCGCATCATCCATGGCAAAGGCGTCGGCGCCCTTCGCCGTCAGGTCCACGCCATCCTCGGCCGCCTGCCCGATGTGGTTTCGTTCCGACTGGCGGACGAAAGCGCGGGCGGATGGGGCGCCACCCTGGTCACCCTGCGGGCTCTACGGTGAGCGCATTAAGTCGCCTTCGCAGAGTGACTCGCGCAGGTCGGCCACCGAGAGATTGCTTGGCGGAATGTCGTACAGGCTCAGGATCAGGTCGAAGGCGATGGTGAAGTAGGCTTGCTGATCGCGGAAGTCGGCACACACACACGGCCCTGAAGCAATGGCGGCAACGACGACTCCTCGGTGCCTGCCAACAGCACGGGCAGCACCGATTGCTTCTTCGCCTCGGTTCCGAGCATCCGTTTGCCGATCAGGTCACCCTCGGCAGCCACAACGAAACCTAGCTTGGGGTCTTTGTTGTCGTATTTCTGCCGATAGGACGGCGTTCCCACGACCACGACCCGATCCGAAGTTGCGACTCGCTCGACAAAGCGAGGGATACTCGCTCCGATCCTCGCGTTTTCCCAGCGGTCCAGCACCACGTCGATGCCAGCCTTGTGCAGATCGGTGGCCAGTTCCCGCTCGACCCAGCGTTCGTGTTGCGGCTCGCCCCAGGCATAGCTGATGAAGCAGGTTGGCGGCTTGATGCCCTGCTGCTTCACGGAGGTCTGCACGCGGAACAGGGCTTGCTCGAAACGGGAACGCAGGTTGGCGATCCGGCGCTGGGTTTCCATCTCGGCCTGCTGCTCGTGGGTCAACTGGATGGGCTGGTCGGCCCTGGGCAGCGAAGTCCTCTCACCGCAGGTTGGGCAGAAGGCGAAATTGGCGCCGCCGCTCAGTCGCTCGCGCACGACGTTGCGATTCAGCGCGTGCCCATTGGCGCAGGCCACCGGTTCGTAACGGAACACGGTCAGATTGCGGCGGGCGAGGAAGCTTTCGAACAGACCTTGGAACAAGGTCCGGATCGGCTGACCGACGTTCGTGCAGAAGTACAAGACAAAGTCCAGCTCGCCGGCGCGTTCCGCATCCTGGCGGAAACCGCACACCAGGCCGTCGCCGACCTCGTAGCGGGCGTGGTTGCGCCACTGGTCGGTGCGGGTGAAGGTCTGGGTATAGCCCAAGAGCACGACCAGCGAGGCATGGACATTCTCCACCGCGCCGCTGACGGTGTAGGACACCCCGTCCTCGGTGGGCTTCTCGTCTGCGATGAGCGGCCTCTTCGGGTTGATCAGATCCGGGAAGACCAGGTACGAGGTCGATGTCAGCGGGCTGGTCTCCCGGAAACAGACGTTGTGCTCCAGGAACAGCAGCGCCGCTGAATCCAGCAGGATAGCCCGCTCGGCCGGGGAAAGGCCCTGCAACTCAGCGAACGAGTACTCACCACCGAGCAACCGCCTTTCCTCCAGCGAACCGAGTCCCTTCGGGTTTCGCCGGGCTTCCAGGACAAACGATGCGGCGAGATTGTTGAGCAGTTCCGGCGCAAGCAGAATGCGCATCTCGCCTCGGGATGTGCGCAGCCGCTTGACGTAGCCGTGGGTCTCCAGGTGGCCAACCGCGGTCAGCATCTCAGCGTCGGTGAACTGCCACTTCGTATCCTGCGCCTGCAACCGCTTTCGCAATTCCGGAGGACTGAGGGCAATCTCTTTGCCCTGCCGACTTTCCTTCAATTCAAGCACATAGTCCTTGATCCGCTTGAAGGTCGTGGTGGTGACTGTGGCGGGTTTGTCCTGCCACGGAATCAGCGCCTTCATCTGATCGATCAGCTCGGACACGCCTTCGCCCTGCCTGGCGCTGGTGCTCAGGTAGGCGCGGATCCCGCGCTGCTGGCAGAAGGCATCCAATTCTTCGCGGGTCAGGGTGGCTGTGCCACGATCGGAGCGGGCAGCAACCAGCAGAGTCGGTGGCGCGCTCCGTGAGAGGTCTACCTTGAGCTGCTTGAGCCAGAACTCGACCCCGTGCAAGGGATCGCGGCTGTCAGTGGGATCGAACAGGACTAGCGCCAGATCGGCGTCGTCCAGGAACAGGGCGTGGATCAATCGATAGTCTGGCTGGCCGGCCAGGTCCCAGAGCACCGCCTCGCACTGTGCGCCGTCCGCACGGTGGATGCCCAGTTGGTCGAGCACCCAGAACTGCTGGCCGTGGGTCGAGGCGTGTTCCTTGAATTCGCCATGCGCGAGCCGCCAGCCGAGTTCCGTCTTGCCCACCCCCGAGTCGCCCACCAGCACGATCTTGGCGCTCTTGTAGGCAACTGCCGGTGTGGCAGCTTGGCCGAGCAAGAAGTCGAAATCCAGCTCCCAGAGGTGGATGACGCTGCTGCGCTCGTGGATCGGCGTGCACGGGTCCGATCCGACGGAGGCGAGCAACGGTAGGCGCGGGTGAAAGGATATGCCCGGAGGCCAAACGGACGAAGTGGGTTCGGTGATAGTGGAAATACAGACGCCCGTGGTGGCGCACCAGAGACGGATGGACTGGTCAACTGATTTCGAGGCCAGAATAAGTCCGTCGGGCGACCAGGCCACGCACTGTACCGCGCCGGTGTGGGACTCAAGCGAACGCAGTAGTCTTCCGGAAGAGACATCCCAGAGTCGAATCGTGCAATCGCCGCTAGCGGTTGCCAGAACTCGCCCCAAACGGTCAAAGCAAACCCCGTAAATGCTACCCGTGTGACCTTTGAATGACTGCAAGAGCTCCCCAAAATCGGCATCCCACAGACCTGCGGAGCCGTCCTGGCTCACGCTGAGCACCGCACTCCCAGAGGGATCGAATACTATGCTGTTGCCGACTAGCTGCTGTCCGCCGACTACGGTCGTGCAGCGTCCTGAGTCAAGCTCCCAGAGTCTCACTGTCGCATCTCCGGACGCGGTGGCGAGTTGCCGACCTGCTGTATGAAACGTGATTCCATCGACCCAGCGGCAGTGCTCGAAGGACTGAGTCTGGGAACCTGAAGCAACATCCCAAACTGTCGCTCTACCGTCCTTGCTCGCGCTGGCCAACATGTGTCCCGTCCGATCGAAGGTCACGGCGTTGATGTTGTCGCGATGACTTTGCGGGAGGCACCGGCTCTCGCCTGTCTCCGTGTCCCACAGCCGGATCGACTGGTCCTCCGACGGCGATGCCAGCATCCGCCCGTCCGGCGACCACGCGATCCGTCCGATCCAGCCGGTATGCCCCCGCAACGTGCGCACCAACTTCACCCCAGGTGGTAGCGGCGGCGCCGCGTCCTGCCCGCTGGCTTCTTCATTGGCGGCGGATGGTTCTCTCTTGGCCATTGCCCGATCCCTCCGATGTCACCCCTGGGCCTGCCCCAGGGGTTCAACGCCTTCTACACTACTTCCTCAGCCCGGCCGCGCGCTAGCTTCTGAACCCGATCCGCCGCTTGGGCTTCTCGGGCGTGGCCATCAGGCTGCGGACAGCGTCGAAGAGGGTCACGATGTGTTTGTCGTGGGCGGCGACAGTTCGCTCCAGTTCGTCCAGCTTGGCGGAGACTTGGCGATGGGTGGCCAGGAACTGCCGGAGCCTCACGAATGCCCTCACCACCAGAATACTCATCTCGACGGCCTTGGGCGAGTTCAGCACGGATGCAGCCATGAGCGCGCCATGCTCGGTGAAGACACGGGGCAGGTATTTTCTGTGCTCGCCGCGACCGGTCTTTAAGGTCGCAATTTGCGACCTTAAAGATTTGTACTCCGCCTTGGTCAGGACGAAGGCGAAGTCGGCTGGAAAGCGGTCTGAGTTCCGCTTCACCTGTTCGCTCAGCCGCTTGACCGGCACGCCGTACAGGGCTGCCAGATCCGAATCGAGGATGACCCTGTGCCCGCGCAGAATCAGGATCGTGCGCTCCACCCGATCCAGAGGAGTCAAGCTCTTGTCAGCCACGTACCGCTCCTCGGCAGCTTGATGTCGGCATCGCTGACGTCATTCGGTTACTTTCCACCCCGTTCCGACTTGACTGCAAGCGCCTTCGTGAACTCTTGCGTGGAGACAACTGTGGCCTGCGCTGAGAGCACTTTTTCGGTCAGCACGCGGTGGACTTCGTCGTCCATGTCGGCGCAGGCGTCGGAAACGACGACCAGCTGGTAGTCCATGTCAGCGGCCCAGCGCACGGTTGACAGGACCACGCCGCTGGTGGAAATGCCGAACATCGCCAGTGTGCTGATGTTGTTGGCGCGCAGAATCGATTCCAGATCCGTGGTCGAGAATGCGCCCACCCTGCGTTTGGTGACCACGATATCGCCAGGCTGAGGCGCCACGCGGGCGTGGATCTCAGCCCCTGGCGTGCCCTCGCGCAAACGCCCCGATTCCTTCAGACCGGCAAAGCGCTTGTTCTGCCGGCTGACCTCGGGGTAGCCGTCGCGAAAACGCACGACCACGTAGATGATCGGCAAGTGGGCTTGCCGTGCCTGTTTCAGGATCGCGCTCGCGTTGTCCAGCACGGCCGCCTGTGTCTTCTCGGGCAGCATGCCCAGGATCTGGTTCTCGTAGTCCATGATCAGGACCGCCGTTCGTCCCCGGTCGATGGAGAGTTCACGCTTCACGGGGTTCTTGGCCATGTCTTGCTTGTCAGCAGCGATCGCTCCGTGCAGGCCCAAGATCGTGGCCAGGGCCAAAACAACTATTGCCGGTCTGGTAGTGATGCGCATTTCACAAAATCTGCTACGCCGCCGGCTTGATCTCAACCCTGGACTTGAGCCCCGGCACAAGCCCGGCCGCCGTGCGCGCTTGTGACGTTCGGGCAGGCAGTGCTAGCGTCCTGGCTGTCGTCGGTTGACGTCACCCGAAAGCCATGAAGAGATTCTTCAAGATCGTTCTCTGGACCCTGGTGTCCTTGCTGGGCGCGTTGGCCTACGCCGTGGTGGCGAGCCGGCGCGGCGAGCCTTTGAACGCGGCGTGGATGGTGGTGGCGGCATTGTGCACCTACGCCATCGGGATCCGCTTCTACTCCAAGTGGATCGCGGCCAAGGTGCTGATGCTCGACGACCGGCGGGCCACCCCCGCCGAGGTTCACGACGACGGGCGCGACTTCGTCCGCACCAACAAGTACGTGCTTTTCGGCCATCACTTCGCATCCATCAGCGGGCCCGGGCCGCTGGTCGGGCCGGTGCTGGCGGCGCAGTTTGGCTACCTGCCGGGCACCTTGTGGATCCTCATAGGCGTTCTCCTGGGCGGGGCGGTACAGGACTATGTCATCCTGTTCGGGTCGGTTCGGCGCAACGGCAAGTCGCTGGTCGAGATGGTGCGCGACGAGGTCAGCGGCTTGGCCGGGGTGATCGCCATGCTGGCCGTGCTGGGAATTCTGATCATCATTGTGGCAAGCCTTGGCCTGGTGGTGACCAATGCTCTGGCCGAGAGCCCATGGGGGGTGGTGACCACAGCCATGACCATTCCTTTTGCCATGATCATGGGCGTCTACGTGCGCTTCTTGCGCGTGGGCAAGGTGCTGGAGATGACGGTGATCGGAACGGTGTTTCTGCTGGCGTCGCTGTTGGCCGGTTTCTGGGTGAACCAGCACGCGACCTTCGCGCTGACCTTCACCTGGAGCAAGACCACCCTGGCGCTCTGCCTGATCGGGTACGGTCTTTCTGCCAGCGTACTACCGGTGTGGCTGCTCCTCGCTCCGCGCGACTACCTGGTGACCTTCCTCAAGATCGGCGTGGTGGTGCTGCTGGCGGTTGGCATCTTGCTGGTGCTGCCACCCATCCAGATGCCCTGGCTGACCGATCCGGCGCGCTTCACCGGCGGCATGCGGCCGGTGGTGGCGGGGGGCCTGTTCCCCTTCTGTTTCATCACCATCGCCTGCGGCGCGGTGAGCGGATTCCACGCCCTGGTCTCAAGCGGCACCACGCCGAAGATGATCACGCGCGAGCGCTATGTTCGCAGCATCGGCTACGGGGCCATGTGCCTGGAGAGCTTCGTGGGTATCATGGCCATGATCGCGGCTTGCGTGCTGGATCCAGGACTGTATTTCGCAGTGAATGCGCCGGCCGGTTTGGTGGGCAGCACACCTGATGCGGTTGCGGCGGCGGTTTCATCATGGAATTTCCCGGTGACCGCGCATCAGATCACGGCCCTGGCCAGTGCCATCGGCGAGAAGTCAGTGCTGGCACGCACCGGCGGCGCGCCCACCCTGGCNNTGTTCATCCTGACCACCCTGGACGTGGCCACGCGCATCGGCCGTTTCTTGCTGCAGGAACTGGGCGGCCGTTTCTGGAAGCCGTTTGCCGATACCAAGTCCTATCCGGCCAATATCACGGCCAGCCTGCTGTTTGCCGGGGCGTGGGGCTACTTCCTCTATGCCGGCGTGAAGGATCCCTTGGGGGGAGTGAATTCGCTCTGGCCGCTCTTTGGCATCGCCAATCAGTTGCTCGCGTGCGTGGCGCTGTGCCTGGCTACCACCATCGTCATCAAGATGGGCAAGGCCCGGCATATTTGGGTGACGTTGCTACCGCTCGGCTGGCTGGGCAGCGTGACCTTCACCGCTGCCTTGCAGAAGATCTTTCATCCCTCTCCGCGCGTGGGGTTTGTGGCCATGGCAGAGAAACTGTCGGCCGACCTGGCAACCGGCAAGGTGCCCGCTGTCAAGCGTGTGGCCACCGAGGCTCTGATCTTCAACAACTACCTAGACGCCGTCGCGGCGGGCGTCTTCTTGGCACTGGTGATCGCGATCCTGGCGGTTTCGATTCGCGAGTGGGTTCTCATTCTGTCGGGGCGCAAGGCCGCGGTCTTGCATGAGAGCGAGCCGGTCTGGCTGCCGGCGCCGGTTGCACCGGCCGATGTGCCGCGTCCTTGGTGGCGCCTCGGTACTGCGGTCGTGGTTCTTGGCACCCTGGCCAGGGAGCTATCAGGCGAAGCCGCGGCCGCGCGCACCAACCTGCCCGCCGGCCAGGCCCTCACCGAGGTGCTGGCGCATCGCTATGACAGTCACGATGGCGCGACCCATTGTTGCTAGGCCGAAATAGGGGCCTTCCTATTCTTTGCGAAGTAGCTGTGAGATATCCCGGACTGCGCCGCGCGCCGCACTGGTAGTCATGAGGGCGTAGGCCTGCAGGGCCTGCGACACGGTTCGGTCGCGGGCGGGCTGGAAAGCCCTGGCGCCCTTCGATTCCATGGCCTGGCGCCGCTTGGCCATGATGGCCTCGTCGACCAGCAGATCGATCTGGCGATTGGGGATATCGATGCGGATGCGGTCCCCTTCCTCGACCAGACCGATGGTGCCGCCCTCGGCAGCCTCGGGCGAGACATGGCCGATGCTGAGCCCAGAGGTTCCGCCCGAGAAGCGGCCGTCGGTCAGGAGGGCGCAGGCCTTGCCCAGGCCCTTGCCCTTGAGGAAGGACGTCGGATACAGCATTTCCTGCATGCCGGGGCCNNCCGGGCTTGATCCGGTTGGCCAGAATGGCCTCGCACGCGATCTCCTGCGAATGGAAGACGCGCGCCGGGCCTTCGAAGCGCAGGATGGAGGTGTCCACCCCGGCAGTCTTCACGATGCAGCCGTCTTTGGCCAGGTTGCCATAGAGGACGGCCAAGCCGCCATCCTTGCTGTAGGCGTGGGTCAGGTCGCGGATACAGCCCTTTTCCACATCGGTGTCCGCCGCTACGAAGTACTTCTCCTGCGAGAACGCCGTTTGCGTTGGCACGCCACCGGGCGCCGCGAGGGCGCGCTTTCGGGCCGCTTCGCTGGCCGTCTTGCGATGGATGTCGTTCTCGTCGATGGCCTGGCCCATGGTCGCCGCATGCACAGTCTTGGCCTCGCGGTGGACCAGGCCGGCGCGGTCCAGCTCGCCCAGGATGGTGAAGATGCCGCCCGCCCGGTGCACGTCCTCGACATGGTGGTGCGACGACGGTGCGACCTTGCAGATGTTGGGCACCCTGCGTGACAGCCGATCGATGTCGGCCATGGTGAAGTTCACGCCCGCTTCTTGCGCCAGCGCCAGGATGTGCAGCACGGTGTTGGTCGAGCCACCCATAGCGATATCGAGCGCCATGGCGTTCTCGAAGGCTTGCAGGGTCGCGATGCTACGCGGAAGCACGTCGCGGTTGCCTTGCTGGTAGTGCTGCTTCGCCATCTCGACGATGCGGCGGCCCGCGGTTTCGAACAGATCCCAGCGGCGTGCGTGGGTGGCCAGGAGGGTGCCATTTCCCGGCAGCGCCAGCCCCAGGGCCTCGGCCAGGCAGTTCATGCTGTNNTTGGCGGTGAACATGCCCGAACACGAACCGCAGGTCGGGCAGGCCGAGCGTTCCAGGACGGCCAATTCAGCGTCGCTGACCTTGTCGTCGCTGGCGGCGGTCATGGAGTCGATGAGGTCCAGCTTGCGCACGGTCGGCTTGCCATCCCGACCGGGAGGGCCGGCAACCGTGCCCGCCTCCATCGGCCCACCCGAAACGAAAATGGCTGGAATGTTCATCCTCACGGCGGCCATCATCATGCCGGGCGNNATGTACTCCACGCTGTCGGCGATGAGGTCGCGGCTGGGCAGGGAGTAGAGCATGCCGGTGTGGCCCATCGCGATGCCGTCGTCGATGGCGATGGTGTTGAACTCGGCGCCCCAACCGCCCGCGGCGTCGATCACCTTCTTCACTCGCTGGCCAATGTCGTGCAAGTGGACATGCCCGGGCACGAATTGGGTGAAGCTGTTGACGATGGCGATGATGGGCTTTTCGAAATCAGCCTCGCTCATGCCGTTGGCGCGCCAGAGGGCGCGCGCGCCTGCCATGTTGCGTCCGTGGGTGGTGGTGCGACTGCGATATTCGGCCATACCCCTAGCTATAGGATCTCCGGGCGTCGTCGTCCACCCCTGCTGGCGCGGGTGCATCAGTCTTCCCCAAGCGCGCGGAAGCGGCTATGTTCCCGGGTGGTGTCCCATGCGTGAGATCGTCGCTGACCAGAATCTGATTGCCGCTTGCGGCTTGTACTGCGGCGCTTGCAGCAAGTACCTGCAGGAGCGTTGTCCGGGCTGCCGTGCCAACGATAGGGCCAAGTGGTGCTCGGTCAGAAGCTGCTGCCTGCAGCGCGGCTACCAGAGCTGCGCCGACTGCACCGAATTTTCCAACGTGAAGGACTGCAAGAAGTACAACAACTGGATAGCCCGGCTGTTCGGCCTGATCTTCCGTTCCAACCGCGCGGCTTGCATTTCGCTCATCCGAGAACAGGGCTATCCGGTGTTTGCGGCCGACATGACGGCCAAGAAGAGAGCGAGCCTTCCACGCTAGTCCGGGAGCATCGGCTCGTGACGAAGTCCTGCGCTGCTCTTTGTGCGGTGGCCTTTCTGCTTGGTTGCGGCCATGCCGGCCCAGGCGCCGCTGCACCGGGGCCGTCGCAGGAAGAGGTGCTGGAGCGGGGAGGAGAACTGGCCGACGCCGACGCCGCGCGAGCCACGGTATCGGTCACGGCGGACAGAGTGGTGGTGTGGGGCATGACCGAAGTGCCGGACGGCTCGCGCATGCAGATGGCGCTGGCCGGGGTGGACGCCATTACGCGATCCGAATTGCTCAAGGCCATCGAGGTGCGCGTATCCGGCGTGGTTACCTCGGTGGAGAGCAGCAATCCCGCTCGGCGTTCCGTGGTGGTGGAGACCGTCGAAGCCGCAAGCGGTGCGCTCACCCAGACCGGGCCGCTGCTGCACGGCTGGGCTCGGGTGCGGCGTGGTGACATAGTCGTGCTTCGGTTGTGGGCGCGGCTCAATGTGCCACGGACGACCCTGGAGAGTGCCATTCGTGCCGCCGTGGCGCGGGCAGGGCAGGGGGATCCGGCGGCAATCATCGGCAGCCTGACCACGCCCCCGATGGAAGCTACGACCAAGTAGCGGGGCGTGCGCAATCCCGTGGGGCGAACGCAGGGCGCCCCTACCCAAGACATGAGGCTGGTGGCACACGCACGGCCGGCCGTAGGGGCAACCTGCGGTCGCCCAGGCATAAGACCTGCGGGTGCCTACGCACAAGACGTGACCTTTCACGGCGCCGGACACGGCTTCATGAATCCCGCATCTTTCTCGCATTACTTGCTCTCCTGGCCAGATGTTCAGTAGACTGCGGTCGTGCTGCTTCTCCGGGTCGCCCCTTCCGTCGAGACCGCGCTCGACGTCCTCACGCAGGCTGCCCGCCACGATCTCTCCTGTGCCTGCGGCCCTTCGCAGCCACGGCAGCGGGGCCGCGACGGGCTGTGGATCTACCCGGCGGTGCTTCCCTCTGGCCAGCGCGTGCCCATGCTGAAGGTGCTGCAGGCCTCGGGCTGTGAACGCTCTTGCATCTATTGCGTGGAACGATGCGGGGGCCAGGGGCGATCCCTGGCACTGCGGCCTGAGCAACTGGCCAGCGCATTCATGGACCTGTACGGCCAGGGCCGCGTGTTCGGGCTGTTCCTCTCCTCGGCGATTCAGGGAACCGCCGCCGCGACCATGGACCGCATGCTGGGCACGGCCGAGCTTCTGCGACGGCGGCACAGATTTCGCGGCTACATCCACTTGAAGATGATTCCAGGGTGTCGGCCCGACCAGATCGACCGCGCCATGCAGCTGGCCACGCGGCTGTCGGTAAACATGGAGGCGCCCACCGCCGCGCACTTGGCGCGCATCGCGCCCGGCAAGAATTTCGACAGCGAGATCCTGGGGCCCATGCGGCAGGTCAGCCGTGCCATCGCTGACGGACGCTTTGCGCGCGCCGGGCAGACCACGCAGCTGGTGGTGGGCGCAGCCGGGGAGGCCGATCGCGAAGTGGCGCACGCTGCAGCCTGGGCCTACCGCGAGATGGGGCTGGCGCGGGTCTACTATTCGGCGATGCAACCCGTGCCCGGGACGCCGGTCGCGAATCGGCCGCCGGTTGCCTTTGGCCGCGAACACCGTCTGTACCAAGTAGATTTCTTGCTGCGGAGCTACGGCTTTTCCGTGGAAGAAATCGAGTTCGACCCGGGTGGGGCCCTGCCTCTCGATGTGGATCCCAAGACCGCCTGGGCGCGGCGCCACCCGGAGCGGTTTCCCGTCGAGATCAACACCGCGTCCCGGGGTGAGTTGCTGCGCGTCCCTGGCATCGGGCCACGCGCGGCGGAGCGGTTGGAACGGATGCGCCGCGAACAGCGTCTGCACGATGTCGCCGCCTTGCGCGCAGCCGGTGCGTCATGGAGAGTGGCATCGCCCTTCGTGCTTCTCGACGGCAAACCAGGCGAGCGACAGATGAGCCTGTGGGGATGATGGAGCGCGGCCTCGTCGGAATGTCGGAGTCCCGCGCTTGGGGCCAATCTGTGACACAATCTGCGAGCCGAGCGATGCAACCGGAGGTCCCATGTTAAATCGTGTGAGTTGCGTTCACGTGAAGCTGGCCGTGCTATCCATGTTCGTTGTCTTCGCGGCTGTCGTCGGCTGCGGTAGCCGCGGGAGTGGTTCGGGTGATGGCAGCTCGACAGGCGCGGATGGCTCGGGTCCTGGTGCCGGAGCAGACTCAGCGACCGCCACGGTCACGCCCGGCGTCTGGGCATCGGTCAGCGCGGGCGGATTCCACACTTGCGGGGTGCGAAGCGATGGCACCGTCGCCTGTTGGGGCTACGACGCCGACGGCCAGGCCACACCGCCCGAGGGCACCTTCACCTCGGTCAGCGCGGGCCAGTCCCACACATGTGGGGTGAAGAGCGACGGCACCATCGTCTGCTGGGGCGAAGACTTCTTCGGCCAGGCCGAGCCGCCAGCGGACACCTTCGCTTCCGTCAGCGCCGGTGCGTTTCACACCTGTGGCGTTCGGAGCGACGCCGTCGTTGCTTGCTGGGGCAACAATGTCGGCGGCCCGGCCACCCCGCCGGCAGGCAGCTTCACCTCGGTCAGCGCAGGTGTGGGCTACACCTGCGGGGTAAGGGCCGACGGGACGGTCGCCTGCTGGGGCGACAACAACGGGGGGCAAGCCACGCCGCCCACGGGGACTTTCATTTCGGTTAGCGCGGGCGGGGGCCATACCTGCGGGGTAAGGACCGACGGGACGGTCGCCTGCTGGGGCGACAACAGCGGGGGGCAGGCCGCACCGCCCGCGGGCACATTCCTTTCAGTCAGTGCAGGTGGGAAAAACACCTGTGGCGTGGAGACCGTCGGCAGCATTGCCTGTTGGGGCGACGACACCTATGGCCAGACCACACCTCCCGCCGACACTTTCAAGTCGGTCAGCACGGGTGGTTTTCACACCTGCGGGGTGAGAAGCGACGGCACCATCGTCTGCTGGGGCGAAAATGCCCACGGCCAAATCACGCCGCCTTCGGACACCTCCAGCACGGACGATGCGGGTGCCGCACCGGACGACGCCAATGATGGCCCGTAGGGGCGACCGGCGGCCTGTTGCTACGATGGCAGGGGGCGCGTCGCTGCGAGGTCGGCCACCAGGTATCGTCGGCCGATGAGCAGCACCAGGCCAGCCAAGGGTAGAAGTAGGCCGGTGAGCAGCACGGGAATGCGCAACCCGACGGAGTCGGAGACGACGCCGATAAGAAAGGGCGACAGGGCGTCGCCAAGAAGGTGAATGGTCGTGGTGTGCAGGCCGACCCCTCGCGCACGCAGGTCAGTCGGCAGCACGTTCACCATGGCGGCGTTGAGCGGTCCCATGTTGACGAAGGACAGCAGTAGCGTGACGAACATGGCCGGCCAGAAGAGGGCGGGATCGGGCGACAGCACAGCTGCCCCGGTGAAGGGAAGCGAGGCGATCAGCGCCCAGCCCGAGAAACTGAAATGGGCGCCGGGAAAACGGCGCGCCAGGCGGTCGCCCAATTGACCACCAACGATGGTGCCAAGGAATCCCGCCACCAGCAGCAGTGCGCCGAAGACGGTCCCCGCTGCGCCCACGCCCAGTCCGCGCTCGCGCACGAAGTAGGTGGGCATCCAGGTGCCCAGCCCGCCCATGGCAAAGGTGAAGATGGTCTGTCCCGCCATGTTGAAGAAGAAGCTGGGCCGCGCGCGAAGCGCTTCGAACGTCTCGCGCAGCGAGGTCGCCGGCTTTGACTTCGCGTCGAAACGTCCGCGCGGCGGTTCACGCAGAAGAAGCAGGGCGAACGCGAGCGCCAGGCCGGGCCCGCCGGCGACGAAGAAGGCGGGCCGCCAGCCGAAACGCGCCCCAATCTGGCTGCCCAGCACATACCCGAGTGCGATCCCCACCGGCATGGCCGCGTAGAAGATCGCCAGCGCGCGGCCGCGGCGGGCGGGCGGGTAGTGGTCGGACAGCAGCGACGGGGTCACCACCGTGTAGCTGGCTTCGCCGATGCCGACCACGGCGCGCGCCAGGGCCAGCCATGCGAAGCTGGCGGCCAGGCCCGAGGCAAAGGTGGCAAGACTCCACACTGCCACGCCTGCGGCAGCAATATGCAGGCGCTTGGCGCGATCCCCCAGCCAACCAGACGCAGGGCAAGCCAGCGCGTACACTAGGATGAACATGGTCTGCAGCGATCCGGCCTGCGCGTCCGAGAGGTGAAGGCTGGTGATGATGAGGGGCAGAACCGGGGCCGTGATGAATCGGTCCAGGTAGTTGAACGCATTCACCCCGGTCAGCACGGCCAGGGTGCTGGCCGGACGCTGCGGGAGGCTGGTGCCGGATCCCGTGGTCACGACCTGCATGGGTACCACGAAAGGCGGTATCAGGGTAAAGTCCCACGCATGAGTACTCTCAAGGAGATTCTAGGTACACCTGCAACGCGCAAGCAGGTGGTGGTTGACTGCGAACGGATCATCGAGGATGAGGTCGCCTCGAAAGGCCTGATGGGCATCCCCATCAAGGCCGCCTACGCGGTGGTCAAGACCGTCAAGCCGGGGTTCATCCCGGAAGTCATAGACGGTCTACTCGACGATTTCGCCGATCGTCTGGACCCGCTATACCAGGCCGCTGTGGCCAAGAATGAGCCGGTGCTTGCGTACATGAACGCGCGCGCCAGCGAGGTCGCCGAGGCGCTGTTGGGCATTACCGACCAACGCGCGCAGCGGGCGAAGAACCAGATCGTCAGGAGCGCCTACGAGAGGTTGCGGCCAATGGCCAAGAAGCACACCGAGGCGGCCGTCCCTCGCGTGAGCCGAATGGTGGCCAAGTACTCCAGTGCCGCCACGCCCGCGGCACCGACCGCCACATAGATCGTGGCTGGGAGAACCGGAGCCGGCGAGGGCGCGCGCGAAGCGCGCGGGGGAGGCGGGGTGGGTTGTCCGTCCCGAAGTCCCCGTAGGGGGCGAGGGCGCGCGCGAAGCGCGCCGGGTGGGCAGGGTGTGCAGTTCGTCCCGAAGCCTCCGAAGGGGGAACCGGAGCCGAACCCGGCACACGGAGCCGGCCTCGGCCACCGGCCCCCGGCCCTGGCCCCGGTTCCCCTTCACCGTCATTCCGGGCACCTTCCGCTCGCTGCACAGGCTAGACTCTGGCATCCGTGCCTTCCCTCCACATCGTGCTCGTCGAGCCGGAGATCCACTGGAACACCGGCAACATCGGTCGCACCTCGCTGGCTGTGGGAGCGACCTTGCACCTGGTAGAGCCGCTGGGCTTCACGCTCGAGGATCGCCATCTCAAGCGGGCGGGTCTGGACTACTGGCGCAGGGTGCGGCTGCGCGTGTGGCCCACCTGGTCGGCCATCGAGGCCGAGTTGCCGCGCTTGGGCGAGCCGCTCTTCTTCACCGCATCGGCCGAGCGCTCGCTGTGGGACGTCGAGTTTCCACAAGAGGCGGTAGTGGTTTTCGGCCGCGAGAGCGTGGGCCTGTCGCCCGACATTCTGGCCCGCTATGCGGACCGAACGGCCCGCATCCCCATGGTGGACCCGGGACTGCGTTCACTGAACATCTCCACCGCTGCGGCTGTTGTCGTTTACGAAGTCGTGAGGCAGTGGCGCAGGCGGGAGTCAAGGTGATGGCGGCACGGGTCGCAGGATTGGCTATCATCAAGGGCCTGGGCCGATGACCACCAAGGTGCTGCGCCTTGGACGCTTCCAGACAGAGGCCCTGCTTGGGGAGGGCGGGACCACGATAACCTATCGCGCGCGCCTGGCCGACGCGAAGCCAGGCGCCGACGAGCGCCGGTTCGTGGTGACCTTGCTGCGGGGCGAGCGCGGGCGGGCTGATGCCCAGTTGGCGGCCCGCTTTGTCGAGGCGGCGCGCCGGCTGGCGGGGCTCGACCAGTCCGGGTTCGTGCGCGTGGTCGAACTGTGCGAGGGTCCTGGCCAGATCTATGCGGCATGCGAGTTCAAGGTCGGCGTGGACCTGGCGCAGTTGCGCAGCCAGGCGGCGCCGCGCGGATTCATGGATCCGCGTCTGGTGGGCCTGCTCGCGCGGAAGATGGCCGAACGTCTGGCTCCCCTGCACGCGCGCGCCCAGGCCCCGCGCACACACGGCGGGTTGACCCCCGGCAACGTCCTGGTGTCGCCCGAAGGCGAGGTGTTCCTCCTCGCTTGCGGTTTGGCCGAGGCGGTGCGGCCACGGAGCGACGCCTTCATCAGCCGGTGGTTCTTCGCCGCGCCCGAGCAGCTTTCATGGACCGCAGCCGTGCCCGCGTCGGACCTGTATTCGGTAGGTGCGCTGATCTTTTTCCTCTTCACCGGAAGGCCGCCCTTTGCCGCGCAAACCGGCGATGCGCTTCGGGACAAGATTGCGGCGGGCGTGGCCAGGTTGCCGCAGATGCCGCCCTGGCTCCATGCCGTGATGGCCAGGCTGTTGTCGCCAGACCCGGGCCTGCGGCCACGGTCCGCGGCCGATGTGGCGCGCCAGATCTCGGCGGCCATGTTGGGTGCCGAGGCCGGTCCCGTGGACGCGGTGACGCGCGTTCCCGGTGTCGATTCGTCGGCTTCGCTTGCCGCGGGCGCCAGCCCGTCAGTGCCTGCGCCACCGCCGGGTCTCGTACTGGGCCCGGCAGCGGCCCATGCGTCGGGTTCCTCATTGTCCGCGGACGCCGAATCCGTGGTTCCATTCGCCCTCGACGAGGGCATAACCGAGGATGAGCGTCCTTCTGCTGCGGTTCGCGCGGTGGCGGTCCCGCAAGCGGCCGGCGAGCCGGTCGTACCGTTTTCTCTCGAAGCCTCACCGTCTGCGGATGCCGGCGCAGGCGACGCAGCAGGACAGAATGGCCAGCAAGGCGGGCTGTCGGAGATTTCGGCCGATGATCCGGACGTCGGCGTGGTGTACGACGACGACGATGATGTGGAGGAGCACGTCGAGGTCGGGGCAGATGGAAAGGTCAGGCGGCGCCGCCGCCGACGCCTGCGGATCCCGGTCTGGTATCGGAGCGCGCTGGCCCGCAAGATGTCACGGCTGGCGCTTGTTCCCCTGGCCGGGTTGCTGCTTTTGGCGGCGGCTGCGGGTGTCTTTTTCTATCGGGAGTGGGCCACGACCCGGGCCGCGAGTGAGCGACGGAATGCGCTTCTGCAGGCCGAGGCCGCCCGACGCGCGGCCGAGTTGCGGCCACCCAAGCCGCCCGAATCTCCGTCCCTGCCGGCGGGCCAACTGGTGGTGAAGACCACGCCGAGCGGCGCGACGATCTGGCTCGACGGTGTGCAGAAGGGGAAGACCCCTGCCACGCTCACCGCCACGCCCGGCTCACATCGCCTGGTTGTGACGTTGGCGGGATATCGCATGTTGCGAGACGTGGTCGAAACCAGCAAGGGTGCTCTGTGGGAGCGAGAGATGTTTGTTGCGCCTCGCCTCGACAGCGGACGCGTGCCGCTCGACGTGACTTGCAACACAGAGGCGGTGTACCCGGTGTTCGTGGATGGGAAGGATTCGGGCGAGCTGTGTCCTGCGAGCGATTTGAGGATCGAGCCGGGGGGGCATTCCATCGGGGTTTTCGTGATCCCGCAGAACCGCATCTGGACCTTTGACCGTGAGGTCCAGCTCAACCGGCCCCACCGGGTCCGGTTCAACTACTAGCTGACGGTTCCATTCAGTCACGAGAACGCGACTCGAACTGATCCGCTTTTCAGTCGGGGGGGAAGGCCTGGCACACACCGTTGAAACAGTCTGAGAGCGGGAAGGCGCAGGTGGGTGAGGCTGGGTCGCAAGGCGTGGCGCAGGCCATGATGGACCGGCACCCACTGGTTGCGTCGCTGCTCACGCAGATTCTCTGGGCCGTCCTGCCCGGCGGACAGCCCAAGGGAACCGGACGGCCTTCGCAGGTCGCCATGCATTCCTCCAGGGTCGAGAAGCGATTGGCGTTCCCGGCGCAGCCTCCCCAGGTTCGGGCAACGCACGAGCCGCCTACGAACGCATACGCGGCGACGACCGCCTCGCATGGCCCGGGGTCAAACGGAAGCGCGCAAGCGGCTGCGAAGAAGACGTCGCTGCCTGCATCGGTGCTGCCAATCTGGCGGGCGCAATCGAACTTCGCCGCCAAGGGCCCGGAGCACACCGTTTGGCGTTCGTCGGGCGTGAGACAGAGGCCCTCATAATCGCAACAGCTCGGGTACAGGCATTCGAAACCGGGGGTCGTGCAGGGCTGGTCAGCGGCGCCGCACCCGCACATCTCTCGACCCGCAATCCTGCACAAGCCACCCCCGCCCTGGAAGGGACAGCCAACGACGCACGAACTGCCCTGGCCGCACGCTGGATCGCCCTGGCTGCCGCATGCCGCCAACATTCCCGCATCGGGAGCCGCCGCCGGAGCGTAGCAGCCGCGATCAGTGCAGATTAGGTCTTCCCCGCGTTCACCCGGGATGCATGAACAGCAACCACAGGGCGAGGTGCAGCTCTCGCCGCAAAGCGCAGGCGCGCAACTCGCGGTCGAGCAGTCAGGGCCGGCGTCCGCGGTGAGGCGGAAAGAGACGGATCGGCCTCCGCAACCCAGTGCAACCAGGACCAAGACGAACGTGATCTTTGCGGCCGCGCTCATCCTGACCTCCGTTGGCTCTGCGTCGAGGGATCCGGTCGCAGCCGGACACCAAGCGCATGAATTCCCGGCGCCTCCCTCAGAAAACCGAGGGTCAGACCCCTCCGATCCCAATGGTCGAATGGCCATCTTCATAGTCTTTTCACATAGCTGGGCGAGACTGGTGGGACCGGCCGGGACATGATCGGATTTTGAAAGCAGAGAGCGTGCCAAAAACCACCTCGGCGCTGGGGGGCTCGTACTGGGTGTACTGCGACTCTTTCCAGCGCGGCGTGAGCAGCGCGAGCACCACTCGACTCGCACTCGGTTTCGCGGCGCCGGCCAAACGTCCCTATTGCGGTCCCGGTTGCCCGGCCCGGCAGGTGCGAACCTGGGTGAGGTGGGCGTCTCCACAGGGGCTCGCTGCCGCCTGGTCGACCCGCGGCAGCCCGCGCTCGTCCAGTCGGATGACCACCGTGTGCCAGCGGCGGATCCCCCGCCGGTCCAGCGTCAGGCGAAGCAGCCAGCCGGTGTTGGCCGCCTGGCTTTCAAAGCCGTTGAACACGAAATTGCCCAGGCTGTAGAGGATGAGCTTGCCCCGGTAGATATCAGCGCCCTGGGTGACGTGAGGATGGCCACCCACCACCGCGTCCGCGCCGGCATCGATGAGGGCGCGGGCCAGTCTGCGCTGGCGCGGACAGGGCAGGGGCTCGTGTTCCCAGCCCCAGTGCATGAACGGGATGACGATGTGGGCGCCGGCCGCGCGCGCGGCCCGCATGTCGCGCAGGATCTGTTCGTCCTCGCTCCATGCTACGCCCGGCGTGGACTGCCCGGCTTCGAACCAGCGCGGCTGAAATTCGTTGTAGCCAAGCAGCGCCACGCGCACGCCCTTGCGCTCCACGATCAGCGGCTGGTGCGCCTCGCCGAGGTTCTTGCCCGCGCCGAAGAACGGGATCCGTGCGGCGCGCAGGCCATCCATGGTTTGCAGGAGTCCGGCCGCACCAAAATCCGCGCTGTGGTTGTTAGCCAGCGAGATTGCGCCGAAGTGGCGGGCCACCACGTCGAGAACCCGAGGGTGGGCGCGAAAGGTGAACGGCTTTTCCACCGCGTTGCCACCCTCTGCGACGGCGCATTCGAGGGATCCGATGGCTAGGTCGGCGCCATCGAGGAGCGAGGCAAAGGCGGCAAACGGATCCTCTCCCCGGGCTACCGCTTCGCCGGGCAGCTCGTCGAGCATGATGTCGCCGGCAAAGACCAGGGTGACCTCGTCCGCCGGCTGGGCCAGGGCGCGCGGCGCGGCCCACAGCAGGACGATTGCCGGCAGGAGCCGCGCTGTCCTCATCGGGCCCACCCGCACCAATACTGCAACTCGCTGCTGTTGCGTGGTTCGTAGATCGCGTGTACGCCGGTGAAGCCTTTGGACCCGGCCTGCGGGAAGGGCGGCCGGTACTTGGCTTGATGAATCAGCACCGGGCCCTGCTCGGAAAGGGAATAGGTATAGATGCTGACCACGGCCAGATCCTCGGGCGCGGCGACGTAGACCGCCTTCCAGGCCAGCCGATCGCCCAGCTCGATCGCCGGCACGCTGTAGGGATCCGCGGTCGCAGAGATTCGTACCACCTTCTCCTCGCCCCCGTAGACGTAGGTACACTCGATCGGCCGCTGCGCGATGGTGGTGGCGCAGGAGCAGGCGAGGAGGGTGAGAGCAAGCAGGCGGGCGGACATGGACGGGCGGGATTGTACTCGCCTCGCGCGCAAACGGCCCGGCCTCGGGACGCTTGCACGACGTCGGAAGCGAGCCACTGAAACAGCGAGCGGGACACCTGTGGAAACCACACGCACTCTCACAGAACCGGCGAGGGCGGACATTGGACCGGAGCGCGGTTGGAGCTCACACCCTGACCAGCGACAACTACACCTATCGCGCGCCCCCCGCGTCGCCAGAAACCGGGGTTGGGGCATTCGGGGCCGGCTGGGTGATCGCCGCGTGGGAGCGCGAAGGGCGATGCACGAAGAATGGGCGTGCGGCGATCCAGCCCACCACGGCCGTGGCGGTGACCACCGCGATGGTCTTCCACCAGAGACTGCCGTCGTGCAGGCCGGGGCTGGGGACCAGGGCGGTGGAGGAAGGGGCCCGCAGATCCGCCAGGCTGCTCGAGATGGTGCGCGCTTCTTCCAGGGCCGCGAGGATGAGCTTCCTGAGGTCGTCGGCCGAGGCGGGCCGCCGGGCGGTGTCGCGAGCCAGGCACTGCATGATGAGGGCTTCGAGGTCGTCGGGCAGATCGGATCGATAGTGGTGCAGAGGGGTGGGGTCCTCGGTCAGCTTGCGCTGCCACACGTTCTGCACGTTGCTGCCCTCGATGGGGCAGTGCCCGCCGCTCAACATGAAGTAAAGCAGTCCACCCACTGCGTAGATGTCGGCGCGGAAGTCGACCACGCCGCCCCCGCCGATCTGTTCGGGCGCCATGAAGCGGGGCGTGCCCACCGCCGCATCGGGCACGGTCAGGTTGGGGCCGGCTTCGTCGCGCAGGAACTTGGCGACGCCGAAGTCCAAGACCTTGACCAGATCGCCCTGCTCGTCCGACGGACGCACCAGCATGACGTTGGAGGGCTTGAGATCGCGGTGAATGATGCCCGCCCGGTGCGCCGCCTCCAGCGCTCGGCATACCTGGACGGCGACCAGCAGCGTGCGCTCCACGGCCATCGCACCGTCGCGCCTCACCAGCGCCTCCAGGTCGACGCCGTCGACGAACTCCATGACGAAGAAGAAATCGCCGTCCTCCGTCGTCCCGCAGTCAGTGACGTCCACTACGTTGGGGTGGCCAATCTGCGACGGCGCCAGGGCTTCGAGCTGAAAGCGGCGGGCCAATTCAGTCTTCCGCCGTTCCACGCGACGAGGAATCTTGATCGCCACCCGCTTGCCGATGCCGGTGTGATGGCCTTCATACACCCGCCCCATGGCACCTTCGCCGATACGCCGGCGCACGTGGTAGCGGTCGCCCAGCACTTTGCCAACCAGGGGATCGTTGTCGGAGGGCGCGCTGTCGCTCACCTCCAGCGGCGGGACATGTTCGCCCAACACGGCGGCGCGCTGGACAAGGTCGCGCTGCTCGGCCGTCTCGGCCCGCATCTCGGCGTCGAAGAGCTGGGCCAAGAAGGCCGCGGCGGCCAGCTTGCCGCCTCCGTCGCGCGGCATTTCGGCGAACAGCGCCGCGCTCATTTCCTCGCCGGTGGCGAAGCGATCGGCCGGACTCCAGGCCAGGGCCTTGCCCACCACTTCATCCAACTTGGCGGAGAGGGCGTCGTTCAAACTGGAAGGCGGCGGAATCTTGTGGTTGGGCTGGCGCGACTGAGTGGCCGGGAAGAGCTGCCGCCCGGTGAGCAGTTCCCACAGGATGATGCCCGCGGAAAA
>PMCR01000457.1 GCA_003155465.1 Myxococcales bacterium
CGACGACAGCTCGGGGCACCCCTACGCTCAGAGCATCCTCGACAAGTTCGCCGCGGTGAATCCCAATATCTTGGTCGAGAAGATCACCATTTCCACCTCTAACCACGATCTCAACGACACCACATTCTGGGACACGCAGGCTGCGCTGCTCATCGACAACAAGACCGAATGCCAGCAGGACCCCAATACCTCAACCGCCTGCCTAGGAACCGGCGAGGCCACTGACGTTGTCCCTGATGCTCTGATGGAGAACCTCAACCCAGGCTACAATATCGCGCTGTCGCAGGCTTTGGCCCGGGCCAACAACAGCATCACCTTCTTCCACGCCCATGCCTTCCGCGCGAATCAGGTTTCCGAAACGCTGGGCGCGGAAATCAACGGGCAGGAGGGCGTCTCTCCCGTGCTCTTCGAAACAAATGCCTCGGGACAGCAGTTCGCGACGGACCTGACCGCCGCATCGGGCATGGGACCCTCGTTGCTCGACGCCTCGATGTATGACGCCACCGTCGCGCTTGCACTGGCCGCGCTCAAGGCGTCGGTGGGCCTGAGCGACCCGAGCACGGTGACCGGCGCGCAAGTTCAACAGGCGCTTAGCCAAATCAACGACCCGAACGGAACGATAGTGCGCACCGGTACCGAGGCATTCAAGCAGGCCATCCCACTGATCTCGGCGGGCGCCGCCATCAACTACGACGGAGCTTCCGGCCCGGTCGATTTCGATGCCAACGGCAGCATCTTCCAGAAGCTCAGCCTATACCAGGGGCAGGGCGGTGCCTTCGTCGATGTTCAGAAGTTCGATTGTGTCAGCAGCCCTAGTTGCCTGGCTTTGCCATAGCGGACAGCTTTTTCGCAACGGCCTGGCCTCCACCCTACTGCAGGAGACGCTAGCGGGAGCAGAGCATGAATAGCCACAGGACACGCTGGATCGCGATGGCTTCGATCTGTTGCTTTCTTCCCGTGTCCGCGCTTGCTCAGGAGGGCCCGCCGGCCGCAAACTCGTCGCCGGAGGATCTCGAGAATCTGAGTCTGGAGGACTTGTTCAACGTCGTGGTGGTGACCGCCAGCGCCGGAGTCAAGGAGAGCAGCACGATGGCTCCGGCCAACGTGCAGTCGATCAGTGCGGACGAAATCGCTTTGCACGGATGGCGCTCGCTTTCCGAGGTGCTGTCCAACGTCCTCGGCCTGTACGTCATCGACGACTTGGTCCAGCCATCGATCGGCGTGCGCGGGGTGACGGGCGGCTACGCTGCGGGAACCCGCATCCTCAAGATCATGATCGACGGGACCGAGGTGACCTTCCGCCCCAGCTTGTCGGCGGCCATTGGTCCCGAGTACATCCCCATGGAGGCAGTCGACCACATTGAGGTGGCGAAAGGACCATTGTCCGCGCTGTACGGCGCCAATGCGTTCCTGGCAACTGTCAACGTCATCACGCGCGACGCCCCGCGCGGGATCTCGGCCACTGCAGCTTTGCAGGGCGTAGTTCAGCAGGAGGCGCTGGGAGGCGGCTTTTCCGGCATGGTCAGCTATTCCAATCAGCGTCATAGCGCCCTGGTCGCGGTGAGCGCGGACCGAATAGACCGATCCGGGCTTTCCATCCGGCGGACCTTCAGCCAGGACCCGTCGCTGCCCCGCTACTCGGTGCTGTTTGGCCGCGAGAGCAGCAACGATCTTGCGCGTCCCATCGGGGTTTTCGCCAGGTATTCCTACACGGCCCCTTCGCTGGGCACGCTTTTCACCGAGGCTGGCCTGCAACAGAGCGATGCCTACGGCGAGTTCCAGCCGAACTCGGTGTTCACTGGCCGCAGCCGATACCAGCTGCGCAACTACTGGTGGGCCGGCCGCTTCGACCACTCCTGGAACTCGGCGATCGACTCCTCCCTGCATGCAGGCCTGTCCAGCGGCGCACCGACCAACAATGAGCAACTCTTTCTCACCGGCGCGAATGATAGCTACTACACCAGGAAGTTTTCCTATCTTGCCGGCGACGCCGCAATTTCGCTCAATGCCAGGCTGGGCAAGAGGGTTATGATTACCGCAGGGGGCGACTTCAACTACGAGCACGATCACGTGCTGTCTTACAGTCAGACTTACCTAGCCAATGTCGGCGCAATTCAGGCCGGAACCACCCTGGACCAGACGCAACCGGGGGACCGGACCCAGGTCGATCTGCGAAACCTGGGCGCCCGCGTCCAGGTCACCGCCAATCCACTTTCGGATCCCGAGAGGCTCAAGCTGTCGGGCAATTTCCGTCTGGATTTCCCCACTTTCTTCGCCACGCAGTATAGCTGGCGCGCTGCCGCAGCTTATCGCTGGACCTCTAGCCTGGTGAGCAAGCTGATTGTCGGTCGGGCGTTTCAGGCGCCGTCAGCGGTGCTGATGTTTGCGATTCCGGGCTTCGGAGCGGCCGCGAATATTGTTGGGAGCCAGAGAATGAGCAACGTGGCGCCGCTGGTGCCGCAGACCATCCAGAGCGCGGAATTGGTCACGAGCTACGGCCTTGCCAAGCGAGCGGCGATCGAGCTGGCGGTCTTTGTGCAACAAGTGGATAACAAGGTCGAGTTCGTTCAGCTCAGCGGGAACTTCGTGCCCATCAACCGGGGCCAGCAGCGGGGAATTGGCCTGGAAGCGAGCTTCCGCTCGCACCTTGGCATTGCCTCGCCCTACCTGCAGGGCGCGCTGAGCTGGACGACACTCGATGATCCGACAGCTCCGAATCAGGGGCACCTGTCGTTGACGCCACCGGCGCTCTACCCGGCGGTGAGCGGGACTGGGGGAATGAACCTGGACTTGTCGAAGTATTTTCTGCGAGGCAACGCGCAAGTGAGAGTGGTCGGCGCGCGCACTGCCTCGCAAAGCAACATCTTGCTCAACAGCAACAGTAGATATGAGCTGGCCCCCTACGTGATGATCGACGCCGTGCTGTCGAGCGCTGGTCTGCACCTGTTGGGTGCAAAGCGGGAGACCAGGTTCACGCTCTCGCTGCGCAATCTTCTCGGCACGCTGGTTTCGGATCCCGGCTTCGTCGGATTCGATATTCCGCTGCCGGGCAGGACCGTGCTGCTCGAGATTCGCCAGTCCCTGTAACTACTCCAGCGCCTTGTCGATGTGCTTGAGGGCATCGGGGCGCAGGCCGAAGTTCGCACACTTGGAATGCGAAGACTGCCACGAGCATCTTCTGGTGGCTCTCTCGTGCAGGTCCAGATCGTTCTGGTGAGGTGGGCGCCCGGCGCCTTGCCGGCTTCCGCCGGTAGGTTTCCGGGAGCCCCCTTCCCGAACCGGGCATGCACCTTTCGTTATGCACCCGGCTCTCCATGATGGACAGCGAAGAGAGGAGGACGTGCCCAGGCCAGCCGGTATGGCTCGACCCGAGTGCGGCCGATGACAAACAACGAGACACCTTGATGGTGCCACTGTCCCCGGCGAGTCCCAGGCTCCTTCGAGGGTAAGTACAGTGCCTTCAATCTTTTCACTGGCCATAGGCAAAACGAAGGGTCTTTTTGAGGGGTTTTGAGCCGTCCGGGCCCCCTCCCGACCCGCGCCGGCGCGACCTGGAGCGCGTCTGTGCGGTGCGCCGGGGGCAGCTCTTGCGGTCTTGCGCATGCCGCTGCCTTCCATAGGAGGATTGTCGGCAAGCGGCTGACCTTGTTGCCTGTGGGTCGTCTACCCGGAGTAGTGTTCTACGGCTCGTTACCAGGCGTGCCGAAGTCTTTCAGCATCTGGTCCATGTCTTTGCCGGACTTCTCGGTCGGCGCGCTTTCGGGCAAATCGGCTTCGCCTTCTAGCTCGGCGGACTCGCCGCCGGTTTCGAGGTCCTGGGTCGGCATGGCCTCTTCGGCGGGCGCGGGGCCGAGGGTGCCGCGCGCATAGCGCATCATCGCGTTCACCGCGTTTACCTGGGCGCTGCGCACGCTGGTGACCGCGCGGTGACGGTGGCCCTCGACCATGATAGAAAAGGCCACCACGTCGGACTTGTCGCCGACGTAGCCCGACAGGCAGGACACGCCATTGAGCGTGCCGGTCTTGGCG
>PMCR01000344.1 GCA_003155465.1 Myxococcales bacterium
TTGCGCGAACCAGGCGGCCCCGAGCCGCATTAGCGCGGGCTCTTCCTCACGGCGGCTGCGGCGCGGATCGCAGAAGCTGGGCACGCTTCATGTCTTCCAGCGCCCTGTCCTCCATCCCAAGACGCCGATACACCAGCCCGCGTCTCTGGAAGTAGACCGGATTGAGCACCGGCGACGCCGCGATGGCGCGATCAAGATCGTCGCGGGCTTCCGGGTAGTGGCCGGTCAGAAAGTGGATGTTCCCGCGGTTGAAGTAGTAGCTCGCGTCCGTGGGCCTCAGCCCTATCGCTTCGCTTTCGTCGGCGAGGGCCTCGGCGTATCGGCCAAGGCGCACATAGGTGATGGCGCGGTCGTTGAAGTAGGCGGACCTGCGTTTGGTGGCGTGCGCACTGCCCAACAAGGGCTGCACGCTAAGGGCCGCGTCGTAGTCCGCCAAGGCCTTTTCGTATTCGCCCCGATCGTAGTAGTAGGACGCGCGATTGTTGTGGGCCTCGGTGTTCCATGGCTCGTATCGAAGAACCCGGCTCCAGAGGGTCTCGCTGTTTCGCCAAACGCCCATCTGTCGCACTGACTGCCACGACAGCAGGCCGAGCAAGAGCAGCGCAGCCGTTGCGGCGATGACCCTCTTCCACCGATGGGAGTCGACCGCGTGCCTGTCCCACAGGAAGCCCGCGCCGGCGCCGACCAAAGCAACCAGCGACACGCTGGGCAGGTAGGTGTAACGGTCGGCCATCGCCTGGGGCCCAATCTGAACGATGCCCAAGACCGGCAAGAGCACGACTCCGTAGCAGGCCAGTACGGCCGCCGACACCGGGTGCTTCTTCGCCGTCGCCAGGCATCCCAAGACCGCCGCTGTCATCACCGCAACCGGAACGCCGAACTCCCAAGACCAGAACGACGCATGCGCGGGATACGAATAGAAGGGCAGCAGGCCTGTGGGCAGCACCGTCTTGGCGAGGTAGAAGGCTGCCGCCCTGGTCGCCACCAGCGCCCTGGTTCCCAGGGTCGCCTCGGCCAGCGGCCGGAACGCACCGCTCGCCCTCTGTGCCAGCACGGTCACCGCGGCCAGCCCCAGATCCAGCAGCAAGAAGGGGATCTTCTCCACCAGAATCCGGCGCACACCCGCACTCTTCAGCCGATCCAGTGGGTACCAGTCGATGATCAGCAGAACAAAAGGAAAGCTGAGCGCCATGGGTTTGCTCAACAGCGCCAGGACGAAACACAAGAGTGTCGTCAGATAGCGCTGGTCCTTCCCCAGCCCGACCACGCCCGCCGCGTGCTCCGCGTAGCGCATGTAGCTGAGCACGCCCAAGAGATAGAAGAGCGCTGCCAGCAGATCTTTGCGCTCCGATACCCAAGCCACGGACTCGACGTGCAGGGGATGCAGGCCGAAGAGCAGCCCCGCCACCAGTCCCGCCACGAGCATCCCTTGCCGCGACCGCGCGCGGCCGCGCGCCCGCAGCAGGCGCACGGCCAGAAGGACAACCAACGCCGCATTGAACCCGTGCAGCAGGATGCTGGTCAGATGATGTCCAAACGGGCGCAGGCCCCAGATTGCATAGTCCGCGGCATGCGAGACCATAGTCAGCGGGTGCCAGTTGCCGCTGGCAGCATGGATATGGGTGAACGCCCGCAACAGTGAAGAAGGGGCGATACTCCTGACCTGCGGATTGCTGGTGACGTAGACGTCGTCGTCCCAGTTGACGAAGCCGTTCCCCAGCGCCGGCAGGTACAGCAAGACCACCAAGAACCCCACCGCCAACGCGCCCAAGCGCACGGGGGTCTGCCCTTCTGTCTTTTCGATGACTGGCACTCAGTTTTCCGGGTCCTTCTGTTCGCGCGGAGGCTCCGGGATGACCTGGCAGTGCCCATCTATGCAGTCGACGCGGAACCATGGAACCGGGCGTTTGGGGTCAACCGGTGGGCACTTGGCGCACTTGGGCCGCGGGGTCGCCTGCCTTGGCTTGGGGTCCAGACGGGCCGGCGGATGCTTGCGACACTTCGCCTCCAGATCGACCAGCGCCTGCCCGTTGAGGGCCACCGGCGGACTGCCTGGGCAGCGGCCACACGTCGTGCAATCGAAGTTCGTCAGGGCACAGTCGTCTGGGTTCGAACAGGTTCGGGCGTCGCCCGGCGCGGTCGCAGTGTTCCCTCGCAACAAGAAGTCGCCGGGCGGGGGGATGACCTGATAGAAATCGACCACAGCCTGGCAGCGACTTTCGACGCAGGCGGCTCGGTAGATGGGCCTGGCGGTCCGAGGCAGGCTGGACCTGCACGGCGAGCATGCCGGCATCGGCCCCCTGGCATCTCCGGGACGGCGAGCCAGCCGCGCGGGCGGGTGCTTCTTGCATTCCTCTTCGAGGCGCTTGAACGCCCGGGGTGGCATGGCGAGCGGCGGGGTATCCGGGCAGGGGCCGCACGCCGAGCAATCGAAGCTGTTCAACACGCAGTCCGCGTCCGCCCCACACCGCAAGTCATCGGCCGAGGCTCGCCCGTCGACGAGATAAGCAGCGACGGCAAGGACGCAAGCGACGAAGCCACGGCCCGAAGGCCGCCGGCCGGCGAAATAACGGCTGCCCAACGGCATGGAGAAGCACCTCACCGCGACGATAGCATGAGGACACCTGCGGGGCAGTCTCACTACGGCGAGAACCCTTTGACGCAAATCAGCCCGGGGTCTACGCTGTGGGCGCCCAGGAAGGATTGCGATGCTGAGAGCCACTACACTTCTGACGGGGCTGTTGATGGCGCTGCTGGCCGACCGCGTGGCATGGGCCGGATCAACTGAAACTCACGAGCGTGAGGCTGCCCGAGTTGCCACCAAGCAGGCAACGGCTGCCTACAACCTTGGTCACTACGACGAGGCAGTATCCCTCTACGAGGCGGCCTACAAACTCGTACCCGATCCGATCCTTCTCTATGACGTCGGCCAGTCGTATCGGCAGGCAAACAAGCTCGACAAGGCCCTGACGGCCTACCGTTCGTACCTGCGAACCGCCTCCGAAGACGCGCCAAACCGAGAACGAGTCGAGGCGTGGATTCGTCAACTTGAACGGACAATCAGCCTTCAAAAAGAGAAGGTCGCCCAGGAAGCTGCTCAGGAACCGCCTGCCCCGGCAGTCCCTGCCTTGACAGTCCCCAAGGCCTCGGAACCTGAGATTGCGCACGAGCAGATTCCCTCCCCGAAGGCTGCTGAGGAGAAGGAACCCACGGCAGTCCCTGCCCCGGCGCCGAAGTCTGGCCCAGACTTCGGCGGCCAACCCGCACCGCAGCCTAGCGACGCGAAGCAGGGCTGGTGGCTGGGCAGGACATGGACATGGATCGCGGCCGGCGCTACGGTGCTGCTGGGTGGGGGAGCCCTCGCTGCTGACCTGGCCATGTACTCGAAGATCAACAGCTCGAAATCATCTCCCTGCGGGCCGGACAAGTATTGCTACAGCACAAGCGACGCCGACGCGATCAATGCGCGTATGGTGACAGCCGAAGTGCTAGGGGCACTAGCCGCTGCCGCCGCCGTGACTACCGGGTTGCTGTTCTACTTCGAGGGCCGCCCCGTGCGCGTGGTGCCGGTGGTTGGCGAAATGACCGGCGCACTGGCAAGGGTGGAGTTTTGATAGTGGAGACGGCGTAGCGATCCTGCGCCCTTGACACGCTGATCTCTGGTGGGCATCGTGTGCCGCGTGGCCTGTCTGTGTGGATGGGGGTCTGCTGCCACAGCACCTGCACTGGCTGCTACGCCTGCTCGAGCGATCTGACCGGACAGCCCTCGGGGCAGTGTTTGCCGGTATCCGCGGGCAAGGTCGCCCACAACGCGTGCACCGCCTCGGGGACGACCTGCGGCCTGGATGGGATGTGCGACGGAAGCGGCGGTTGCCGCTATGGCGCCAGTGGCACGCCCTGCGGATCCAGTTGCAACGGGTCCACCCTTTCGCCCAAGACCTGCAACGGGCTCGGCGCCTGCACCACCGGCACTGGCTCGTCCTGCCCAGGTTCCTTAGTCTGCGCCGCGGATGGGGCCACCTGCAGACAAAGCTGTGCCAACAGCACGGACTGCAATTCGCAAAGCTACTGCAACGCCAACACCGGCATGTGCTCGGCAAAGCTCGGCCCCGGCGCTGCCTGCAGCCCCACGGCAGTCTGTGCTTCGGGCAACTGCGTGGATGGCGTCTGCTGCGAGGGCACCTGCTTGGGCACCTGTCAGGCGTGTTCCTCGGCAAGAACCGGCGCCAGCAACGGCCTTTGCCGCCCGGTCAAGCCGGGAACCGACCCCGACAACGAGTGCGCCGAGGCCACGCCCAAGACTTGTGTCCTCGACGGAACCTGGCATCTCCGCCCGCCAATAGGGTGGAACGGCCTCGAATTGCCTCGACCAACGCTGCTTCCCATGGAGGTGTCCGCTGTGCCAGCCTTGTCGAGCGTCCCTGAGCTGTCCCCGGCACCAAAGTCCTCGGGCGCAACATGACTTTGGGGGCCAATGAGGGCGTCTAGCCGATGGCGTCGCGACCTCGCATCTGACGTGATTTCCTTTGAAGCGCGCCGCTGCCCGCCGGGGAACACGACGCCGCGCGGCACGGTTGCTGCCTTTTTTGAGTAACCGGTGGCTAGATGAGGTACTAATTCGCTGGTGTCCTGCGGGGCGGCGGTTCCCGATTCTGGGGCCACGACTGTTCTGAATTCGATTCAAGGAGGTCCGCGAATGACTTTCCGTTCGGCACATTGCAATAGTCTTCTTCACTTGCTCCTCATGCCGGCCTTGGCAGTTGGGCTTGTGGTCGGATGCGCGCCCGCTTCGGGCGGCGGTGGCAACGGCGGCAACACAGGGCAGTCGGGTGGCACCAGCGGGGCTAGCTCCAGCGCCAACGGCGGTACCACCGCCTCCAATGGCGGCACCACCAACTCCAACGGCGG
>PMCR01000388.1 GCA_003155465.1 Myxococcales bacterium
GCCGCCGGACCCGGTGGTCCCGCCGCTGCGCGCGCCTGCGGACCCGCTGGTCCCGCCGCTGCCACCCGCGCCTCCTGCTCCGCCGCTCCCGCCGGCGCCGCCCGCGCCTGCGTCGGCGGTGGTCCCGCCGCCAGCCGGGGGCACAACAACCCAAACCGCGTCGGACGTGGCGTAGCCGAAAGTCGTAAGGTAGGAGTCGATCGTGGCACTATCGTGGGTACATCCCATGACTTCCTCGCGGACCTTCTTGACAGTCAGGTAGTCAACCGCGGGACCGAACACCCCCATGATCAGATAGCACGGCGTAGCCTCCGGCGGTCCTTGGTTTGACTTCTTGTTTGCTATCAAGGAATCGATAAAGCACAACTGCTGCCGTACGGGAGTTCCCCCGAGAATGGCATCGCTTTTGTTGATGTTGAACACGTAGGCGTTGTCGTGCTTGGGGGCGAATGTGCCAAAGTGGTTCTTCATACTCAGCGTGGCCTTGCCCATCAATGTGTGGCCCTTGTTGTTCGCGATGTTGACGAGAATATCAATCTTGCCATTGGCGATGTCGGCCGTACAAGCCGCAGAGGACCCGCCGGGAATGGGGGCGTTGGTCGTGCCCCCCAATGCGGAATTCAGATTGCTGACAACCGCCTGGATCTTGGTCGTATCAGTCAGGCTGAAGTAGGTGTTGTATTGCGCGATTCCGGCCCCATAGGTGGCGTTTCCGTCGTAGATGATGATGTTGGCGGGCAAGACGCCAAGACCCGCAAAAATGGTGCAGAACTTCTGCACAACCGCGATGCGGGCCATGTCCTGGGGTTCAATGGTGTTCACCTTTATCGCGACTCTCGTGGCAGACCAATCTTTGCTGGACCTGAAGATGGCTTTCCACGCCGCATCCGCCGTGGTCTGGTTGGCCAGTTGCATGGCCATGGCGTCCATGTTCGCCTGGACGCGGGCGGAATCAACCGCCGCATTTTCAGCAGCGAAAGCAGTCGACGCCAGCTTGCCCTTCAGCATGGTTGTGTCGTAGCAGGCCACGACACGCATGTTGCTGATGGTGGGATTCACCGCCAGGGTTCCCGAGCCGGGCCATGCCGCAAACGCCCTGTCCGCTCTGGTGAGCGCCAATCCCGCCGCGCCGGCGGCCGTTATTTTGAGAAAGTCCCGTCTTTGCCTTTGCATGAAGAGTTCCTTCTTCTAGGAAGTAGATGGAAGAACCACTGACGTATTTCTGCGATTAGACGCGTGCCGCTGGCTGGTTGGGTGGCGGCCGCGACTTCTTGGCGGTAGGTGATCCGGTCGATTCAGGCTGGTAGTGACTGGGCGTGGCATGGGCCCGATTCCTGATGGCAGTCTCTTTACCTGTAGTGACGGCAATCCAGGGAAGTAGCTCATTTCCTCGTCCCAACTCGACGAACCGGAGGCATGAAGTTGGACTGATCCTAGCCAAAGTATTTGACGTTGCGGGAGGGCGCAAGCATATTTGACAGTGTGTCAAGTCAACGCGACACGAAGGTGGGCCAGTCGCCCGCGCTTCGCACCTCGCTGAGGGCGTTTCGGCTGGCCCGTGAGCTGAGCCAGCTTGAGCTTGCGAGGAGAGTTGGCATCTCGCGACAGAGCCTATGTGCCCTGGAGAGCGGCCGCGTGGTTCCGGGGACGGACGTGGCGCTCCGCCTCGCCCAGGTTCTCGGCTGTCGGCTCGATTCTCTCTTCTGTCTGAATGTTCCGCCAGCGCCCCTGGAAGTCAGGATCGCGGGCGCGCCCTGGGCGCCGGAATCAAGCAACCCCCGTGTGTCGCTGGGTGAAGTCAACGGGCGGTGGGTCGCGCACCCCATCGATCCACGGCGCAGCGAGTCCTCGTCCCGGCCCGCCGATGGACTGGTACTTCCTTCGCCCCGGCGGGTTCGTCGTACGCGAACGGTCCGCATCGAGCCCCTAGGAGACATGGAACTTGTTCGCCGGCGGCTGGTGGTCATGGGATGCGCGCCTGCGCTGGGGATGCTCGCCGCGAGGCTCGGGCAAGAGTCTGCAGGAATCCAAATCTCGTGGGTGCAAGGGTCAAGCATGGCAGCGCTGAAGGCTCTCGGGAGGGGGGAAGTCCATGTCGCCGGTCTTCACCTGTGGGACGAGGCGACGCGTGAGTTCAACCTCCCATTCGTTCGACGGCTACTACCAGGCCGCGCCATGCTGTTCGTCAACTTTGCGTCTTGGGAAGAAGGAATCGTCGTCCGGGCTGGCAATCCGCTGGGAATCCGAGGCGCGGAGGATCTCGTGCATCCGAGGATCCGTCTGATCCAGCGCGAGCCTGGTGCGGGCGCCCACAAGTTGCTCGAACAGGCGCTCAGAGCGAAGAGAGTGTCTCCTGTGGCTCTGCGCCGCAGTGGAGGCGTGGCGCTTGGACACATGGAGGTCGCTCAAGCGATCGCCATGGGCGCCGCCGACGCGGGAATCGCTATTCGCGGTGCTGCGGTTGCCTTTGGACTCGGATTCATCCCTCTCGCAGTTGAGCGCTTCGACCTCGTGATCCCTCGTACCCTGGCGACCGATCCGAGAGTCGAGCGCCTGGTGGATACGTTGGGGAGCAGAACCTTTCGGCGCGAGCTGGACATCGTGGGCGGGTACATCACGCATGAGTCAGGACACCAGGTCGGCGAGACCCGCTCGCGTTGATTGGCCACCGAGAATTCCACCTCAGAAACAGTCACCTGCGGCTTCCGCCCGACCTTTCCCCGGTTCTTGCTCCCCCTGGCATCCGCAGGCCCTCCCTTCGCCCCCTCTTCAGGCGAATATTTTGGACACGTCCTACGACGACCGATCGCTACCGCTGACCAGGCGCCGAAGCTTCTCGGCCACCACCGCGCCGAACGCCAACATCGCGCCCCAGCGGGTGGCCCTGCGGTCGACCCCGGCCACGTCACAGCCGCCCGCTGAATTCCCGCCGCCAGCCGTCGTGTCGGTGGTTCCGGTGCTGCCGCCCGTCGAGTTGGCGCCGGTGGTTCCGGCCTTTGTTCCGCCAGGAGTGGACGAGCCGCCCGATGTCGATGCAGCGCTGGTCGCCACACCGCCGGTGCCCCCGGGACCGCCGGCGCCCGAGGTCGTGCCACCGCTGCCGGTCACACCGCCCGTGGCGCTTGCACCGCTGCTGCCTGCGCCGCCAGACCCGGTGGTGCCGCCGCTGCTCGCTCCCGCAGACGCGCTGGTGCCACCGCTGGCCGCGCCGCCCGACCCGCTGGTCCCGACGTTGGAAGCCCCACCAGACGCACTGGTCCCACCGCCGCGCGCGCCCCCGGCCCCGCTGGTGCCACCGCTGGCCGCGCCGCCAGACCCGGTGGTCCCGCCGCTGCGCGCGCCCCCGGCCCCGCTGGTCCCGCCGCTGCCCGCGGCCCCGTCGGCGCTGGTCCCGCCGTCGGAACCGGAAACTGCTGCAGCGGGGGGCACAAGAATCCACACCGGGTCAGCGGTGGTGTAGCCGAAGCTCGTCAGGTAGGAATTGATGGTGGCCGCATCATGCGTGCAACCCATGACCTCTTCGCGGACTTTCTTGATCGTCAGGTAGTCAACCGCAGGAGCGAATACGCCCATGACCAGATAGCAGGGCATGACCTCCGGCGTTCCGATATTTTGTGTCTTGTTTGCAAACAAGGAATCGACAAAACACAACTGCTGCCGCACGGGGGTTCCCCCGAGAATGGCATCGCTCTTGTTGATGTTGAGCAAGTAGTTGATGTCGTGCTTGGGCGCAAATGTGCCAAAGTGGTTCTTCATGCACAGGGTGGCCCTGCCCATCAAATCGTGTCCCTTGTTGTTCGCGATATTGATGAGAATGTCGATCGTGCCATTGGCGATCGCCGCGGTGCAAGTCGCAGAGGATCCGCCGGGAATGGGAGCGCTGACCGTGCCCCCCAATGAGCCATTCAGATTGCTGAGAACTGCTGCAATCTTGGAGGTGTCGGTCAGGCTGAAATAGGAAGCGTAGTTTGAGGTCTTGCCGGCATAGGCAGACTGCCCATCGTAGACGATTATGTTAGCGGGCGGCACGCCAAGGCCCGCAATAATGGTGCAGAACTTCTGCACAACCGCGATGTGAGCAGCGTTCGCCGGTTCCAGGCTGTTCACCTTGATCGCGACTTTCGTGGCAGCCCATTCCTTGCCTGATCTGAAAATAGCCTTCCATGCCGCATCCGCCGTGGTCTGGTTGGCCAGTTGCATGGCCATGGCATCCATGTTCGCCTGCAACCGGGCGGCGTCAACGGCCGCATTTTCCGCAGCGAAGGTCGTCTGCGGCGTGCTCTTCATCATCTTGGTGTCGACACACCCCACCACCCGCATGTTGCTGATGTTGGGATTTACCGCCAGCGTTCCCGTGCCGGGCCACGCGGCAAACGCCTTGTCTGCCCTGGCAAGCGCCAATCCCGCCGCGCCCGCGGCCGTCATCTTGAGAAAATCCCGTCTCTGCTTCTGCATGAACAGATCCTTCTCGTTAGGGCGTGAATGGATGAACTGCCGGCAGATTATACGATTCGCTGGCTGCCGACGCCGCTTTTCCGGGGTACTATCCGCCGCTCCGCTGGCGGATAGTCATGAGCACAGATCTCTTCCCCCTTGGTACCTGGAATCCCGGCGCCGAGCCGGCCTGTTTCGAGGCAGCCGCACTTGCCACTGCCGTGGCGCGTCTGCGCGAGCCCATGCATGTCGTGCGCGAGGGACCGCGCGGCCGACCGGGGGTGGCCTTTGGCGGCCAGGTGGTGCGCGAAGGCTCAGGGTATCCCCTGCTCGGTACGCTGCCGCCTCTCTATCCCGAGTGGCTCGGGGATCGTTCATTCTGCGAAGCCCATGGGGTGCGTTTCCCCTACGTCGTGGGCGAGATGGCGCGCGGGATCACCACGGCGCGTATGGTGATCGCCATGGCGCGTGCAGGAATGATGGGTTTCTTCGGCGCGGGCGGGCTTTCCCCCAGCCAGGTGGGCACCGCGCTTGACGAGATCGAGGCTGGCCTTGGCAAGGACGGGCCGGCATGGGGCGCCAACCTCATCCATTCGCCGCACAGTCCCGAACTGGAGAATCGGATCGCCGATCTCTACCTTTCCCGCCGTGTCAGGCGCATCTGCGTCTCGGCCTTCATGGGGCTGACACCTGCGGTGGTCCGCTGCGCGGCCAAGGGGCTGCATCGCGATGCCGAGGGCCGCATCCGGCGCCGGCACCAGATCTTTGCCAAGCTGTCGCGGCCCGAGGTGGCCGAGGTGTTCATGAGCCCGGCGACCCCGGCCTTGCTGGAACCGCTGGTGCGCGAAGGCAAGCTCAGCGCCGACGAGGCCGCCCTGGCCGCCCATGTTCCGGTGGCGGAAGACATCACTGCCGAGGCTGATTCAGGTGGGCACACCGACAACCGGCCGCTTCAGGCTTTGTTTCCCGTGCTGCTTGCCCTACGGGACCGGGTGCAGCAGCAGCACTGCTACTCGCACCCCATTCGGGTGGGCGCAGCGGGCGGCTTGGGCACGCCCGCCGCAGTGGCTGCGGCCTTCTCCCTCGGCGCAGCCTATGTGGTCACCGGTTCGGTGAACCAAGCTGCAATTGAGTCGGGCCTGGCCGAAGACGGCAAACGCATGCTGGCGGAAGCGGGGCTGGCCGACGTGATGATGGCCCCTTGTGCGGACATGTTCGAGCTGGGGGTCAGGGTGCAGGTGCTCCGCCGCGGAACCATGTACGGGGTGCGCGCCCAGCGTCTGTACGATCTCTATCGCTCCTTTGACAGCCTAGAGGCGCTTCCGGCCGAAGCGCGCCAACGCCTGGAGAGCGAGATTCTGGGTGCAACCTGCGACGAGGTGTGGTCCGAGGTGCGTCGCTTCTTCGAGGCACGCGACCCACGCGAGCTGGAACGCGCTCTGCGCGAGCCCAAGCACCGCATGGCCCTGGTGTTTCGCTGGTATCTGGGCATGGCCAGCAAGTGGCCGGTGGAGGGCCAGTCGCGCCGGCGGCTCGACTATCAGATCTGGTGCGGCCCGGCCATGGGTGCTTTCAACGATTGGGTGCGCGGATCATTTCTTGAGGCGCAGGGGAACCGCGGCGCGGTGCAGATCGCGTTCAATCTCCTGGAAGGCGCGGCGGTGCTGACACGCGCACAGCAACTGCGCGCGGCGGGATTGGCGATGCCAGCCGCGGCGTTCAGCTTCACGCCGCGATTGTTGGGCTGAGCTACCGGGTTTCATGGCAGCAGCGACCACGCGCATCGTACACAACGCTGACGCCATCACTTGGCTGCAGGCGCAGGGCAAGCTGGTTGGCGCCAGCATCATCACGTCGTTGCCAGATGCTTCAGAGTTGCCGCGGCTTGGGTTCGACGGCTGGCGCCGCTGGTTTGAGAACGCGGCTGCCCTGGTGATGGCGTGCACCGCCGACGAAGGCGTGGCCATTTTCTTCCAGAGCGACATCAAGCGCGGCGGTCTCTGGGTCGACAAGGGCGCGCTGGTCAGCCGCGCCGCCGAGCGCGTCGGCATGGACCTGCTGTTTCACAAGATCGTCTGTCGCAAGCCGCCCGGCACTTCCAGCTTTGGCCGGGCCACCTACGCGCACATGCTGGGCTTTGGCCGCGGGCGACAGCCTGGACAGAAGCGGGCGCGCGTCGACGTGCTGCCCGACGGGGGCTTTCAGCCAGGCCCGAAGTCGATGGGCGTGCACGCATGCCTGGATGCCTGCCGGTTCGTCGAATCCGAGACTTCCACGCGCACAGTGGTCGATCCCTTCTGCGGTTGGGGAACGGTCCTGGCGGTGGCCAATGCCCTGGGCCTTGATGCCGTGGGCGTGGACATCGCGCCGCGCATGTGTGGTCGAGCGCGCAAGCTATCGATTGAACTGGACCGAGATCAGACGTTCCCCTGAGAGCGCCGCGCCTCTGCGCTACAATCGCCACTGGAACTTCGGATCAGCCAAGCACGAAGGGTGCCCCAATGATACCAAGGCATAGGATCCTTCAGCGGCAACGACGCGGCCCTGCGAGGCCCCGCGAACCACGGCGTAGTTGAAATTTCTGACGCCCGGCCAAGCACCGGGCCCGTACATGGGCACATTGCGGTGCAGGTACGTGGCACCGCCCGTCCACGACAAGGGCGCCGCCAGTACGGCAATTCCGCACAGGTCAGGCTGATCGTGCGCGACCAGCAACAAGCGATTGATCGGGCCAGAGTCATCGAATGCGGAGTCGCGGGCTCGATCTGGCCCATACTGGCCGAAGTCCCCGAATGTCAGCCCATGGAATCTGCAAGCGGCCAAGGTCAAAGTGGCGGCAACCACAAAGGCAGACACCTTCAGCAAGGAAGGCCGCCAGGCGACAACCATACAGAACCCGGCGCCGGTCAGTGCGAACAGCACAGGCAACACGGGAATGAGGAAACGGAATTCCTTGTGACCAACGACTGAGTGAACGACAACATATGCAACGGCCGTCAGCAAGAGGCCAATTGATCGACGTCCGCCAGGCAATGCCAGAAGAGCCACCCAAACCATGACCAGAGGCATGGATGTCCAAAGCACCCGCAGGTAGAGGGTGGGTTCGGAAACGCCCCACTGTGCTGACTTGCCCTCAACCACATTGAAGCGCAGGTACTCGCCTACTGAATGATACCAACTGCCCCAGGTGACCCGGTCGAGCGCCCCGTAGGCTACCGCGGCGACAAGCAAGAGAACCGTGCACCAGCCAAGACGGCGCCATTGCTTGCGTGCAAGTAGGATCCCGAGCAGGCCTAGACAGAACAGGGCATTCTGCAGGCGAAAGAGCACGGACAGGCCGAGCAGCAACGCCCCGATCACCTCCTGCCGGCGTGAGGCCTGCGACCGCAAGGTCAGAGCCAGCCCAAACGCAACAGCCAGCGCAGAAGCAGTCTCAGTCATCGCTCTTGGCGCAAAGTAGATTGTCGCGGGCGACAGCGCGAAACAAAGCGCAGCCAGTGACGCCCCCACCGCCCGCGCACCGCAGGCTCGCGCAAGCTGGTAGGTACCCCATGCCGTCAGCATACTGATCGCAGAGAACGCAAGACGTACCGCAACCAAGTAGTGCCGCGGATGATCGCCTGTCAACCAGGCCGCCGTCCTTAGCAGGCCAGCCACGAGACCGGGGAAGGCCCAGCTGCGGGCTCCCCGGACAAACTCCCAAGGAAGCAGCCCGTAGCCAAACACCAGGTGATGCGCAGGCTCAAGACTCTGGTAGATCTCATCAGGCCAGAAGATACCGTCGTCGGAGAAACACAACCAGATTCGCAAAGCGGCTGCGAAGACAAGCAACGCCACGAACGCGATCTTCGCAATCGCGTCCATCGAGGCCGCCGGCTTGGCGCAGGAGGGAGGGCGGGACCGGTTGTGTCGCTGGGCTGGTCGCAAGACGCGCCAGAGTATCGCGGAATCGGGGGACCGAATGCAACGGAAGTGATCACCGTCGGCCACGGCCGCGGCCATGTCCACGGTGCGACCAACGCCGGTCGAACCCGCTCTAGCGTAGCTGCAGGACCTTGACCGGACCCTCGGCGAAGACGAGCCGTTCGGTCCTTTGAAGAGCCTCCATGTTGTCCATGAAGTCAAAGAAGTACGGCGATTCGAACTGGTAGATAGGATGATCGTCGCCGTGGGAATGTCCGATCCACGCCTTGCGGCTGTAGAGGCCAATGCTTTGCTTGAAATCCACCACCGCGACATAGTCCAGGGCAAGACTCCTGAGGTAGGCTTTCAGCGCCGCCGGCCCTTTGAAGAAGGGCATTCCGGGAGGGGGACTGCAGGCCCCCACCACGTCAACCGGCGAGACCGGATTGCGTCCCAAGTCAAAAAGAAACGGGTGGTCGACCACGGAGAATACTGCCTTGCCAGGAGGCACCGACTCTTGAATCCGACGGTAATAGTCCCGAAGTGCTTGCTGGAATACAAGCGCCCGTGGTTCACGGAGATAGGTGACCATTCGCCCGCGGAATTGCAGGTCCCGGGGCAGGTTCATGGCCAATATCCAGAGGGCAAGAATAGCCGCCCCCATACGCACAGGGTTGGGCACGCCCCCGGCTGGATCTCCCAGAATCGCCAGGAGCGCGACAATGAAGACCGGGAGGATGAACGGGATGATATGACGGAGCAGCTCATGCTCGGGGATCCAATTGAACTTCCCGATAATCACCAGACAAACGGAGAAGAGGGTGGCACAAAAGGGGAGAGCGTTTCTCCAGAAAGACCGCTTCCACCACAAGCCCAGAAGTCCCGGCAAAACCAGCAGGATTGTAATGGGGTACCGGCCGAAGATAGAGGATATCCAAGCGAGGGTTTGGGAGAAGGTGAGGCCCCTTGAGAAGATAGTGTAGTTGGGTTGATGGTTGCCGAGCATGAGGGGATAGAGGAATGAGTGGGAGGAAAGGAAATGAAGAATCATCCATGGCGCGAGGCAGAGGATGAAGTATCCGAGAACGCGCGCCAGGCGCCTGACATGCCAGCCCCAATGGCCCTTTGTCTCCAGGGCTTTGGCAAGTTCGGCAAGGACCAAGGCGCCGAGCGCTGCCGGCCAGTAGGTCGCGCGGATGGTGGAGACCGCCGCTGCGGTGATTGCGGTGACAATCTCCCACTTTCCGGAGGAGCGGTCGTCGTCTGCGGCTGCCATGGTGCGGAACAGAGCCAAGAAGAGCGTGGCGCCGGTAAGCGCGGACATGGTATTGGTCCGGGGAATCTCGATCGACAGGATGCCCCAGACTAGGAGCATGGCCACGGCAAAGTCTCGATGGCGGCGCGGCCTGAGATGCCCGAGAACGAGTGCCGCGATAATCAGCGGGCACAACCCGATGTCGAGCAGGTGCGAGTTTCCCTCCGCGCCGACAATCTGGATCTGGGCCTGAAGGAAGGAATTGCCGCCGTAGGCCGCGATCCGCCGAACGCTAAACGGGTCGAGGAAGGTGCCGGTCTCGAGCATCCGTCGGGGGAAGGCCATGTACGCCAGGTAGTCGTCACAGAGATTGAAGGGTCCCGGCCAAATGACCGCCGCCGCGTATTGCAAGAGCAGGGGAAGGGCCAGCAGAAAATACCAGAGGTAGTGATGTTTCCAGCAGGGGCGCTCCCACGTCCTGACCGTCAGGAAAAGCTGGATGGCGCAGCCGCCCAAAACCAGCGCCGAGACAGCGAATGGGCGCGACCAATGGAGAAGGTTCAGCACCCCCCCCGCAAAGATGCTGAATCCCATGCCCCAGCTAATCCGCAAGCCGAGGTCACACGCATGCCGAGACTCGGATCGGTGAAGTGTGTCGAGCAAAGAGCCCCATCCAGCCCAGGACAGCAGGACAAGGAATCCCCACGCGGCGACGAAGTAGAACGTATTCACAGTCTTTGCGATGCCCTTTGCTGGATACCGGAATCGGAACGGAATCGGGTCGTTGCCCTTGGGGCGCTAGCCAGTCTTCTTCAGAACGATGGTCTGCATTGTGCCGAGGTACTTCTGCATGAAGGGCCGGAGCGATTTCTCCAAGAGCGATATGGGCTCGAAACTCCAGCCGGGGGCGGAAAAGCGGAAGCCGACTCCACCGGAAAGCCCGTACATCAGGAAGGTGTGGTACCTCCGCTTGATGATCTCGAATTCGGGAAATTCACGACTGAAAACCTCACGGTCCCGATCGAACACCAGGTCGGGAAGGGCTGTGTTGGCGTCGCTCAGCGCGCCGATCTGCGGAAACTCCCAGCGCAGGGTGTGGAGGTCATTCCCCTCGTGGTGAAGAACCCGGAAGAAGAACTTCCCGAACAGCGACATGTGTGGCTCCATCATCATGATGATGCCGTTCCGACGCAGGCAGCGTGAGGCTTCGCGCAGGAATTCCCGCGGTCTGCCTAGATGGTGGAAAACCCCGGTCATGTAGATCGCACGCAGCTCGCCGTCCTTGAATGACAGCTTGTAGGCGGTCTCGACGCGATCGACGCCAGGATGGGTATGGAGATCAGAAGTCACGATGCCAGGCAGCAGCGACTTGAGAAATCCGCCGCCCGAACCGAGCTCGAGGGATATTCCCGGCGTGTCCTGGAGCTGCTTCTCCTGTTCCACAAAATCCCGGTAGTGATCGAGATATACGCTTTTCAGGAATGGCTTGGATAGAATGATCTCGCGGTGAATTTTCGTGACGTCGGGGTCATCCAAGGACTTGTTGGCGAGCAGCGGGTTGATCAGCATCTGCTTGATCGGCCGCGCGATGCTCTCGGTCTTGAAGACCAGCGGCTTCTTCTTGAAGCTCGGGTGAACCGCCAAGTCACCGTAATGCTCGACAAACCATTCGTAGGCCCGCGTGAGTCCCACAACAAGATCGACTTTCGGGCGCCAGCCCATGCTCAGGATCCTCGAGACGTCCATGACTTTGCGAAAAACCCCGTCCGGCTTTGAACTGTCGTAGACCGAATTGCCACCAAACCCGACCACCTGTTTGATCATCTCAGCTATTTCGGCGATCGAATAGTCCACGCCGCTGCCGACATTGATGGGACCGGGCTCGGAGTATTGATTCATCAGAAGCAGGCAGGCGTCGGCGACGTCGTCGACATAGAGTAGTTCGCGCCGAGGTTTCCCGGTTCCCCAGACGGTGACGGTCTTGTCACCCTTGATCTTGGCGACGTGGAACTTGTGAATGAGCGAGGACACCATGTGCGCCATCCGCAGGTCATAGTTGTCGAAGGGGCCGAAGGTGTTTGTCGGCATGGCTGTGATGAAGTCACAGCCGTACTGCTTGCGGTAGTAGTCGCAAAGCTTCACGCCGGCGATCTTGGCCAGGGCGTAGGCCTCGTTGGTAGGTTCGAGCAGACCCTGGAGAAGTGAGCTTTCCCTGATGGGGATGTCGGCATCTCGGGGATAGATGCACGAACTCCCGAGAAACAGCAGCTTCCGCACCCCTGTCTCGTAGGAGGTATGAATGATGTTGGTCTCTATGGCGAGGTTGGTGTAGCAGAAATCGGCCGGGTAGTTGTCGTTGGCCCAGATGCCTCCCACCCTGGCTGCCGCCAGAAAGACGAAATCGGGACGAACGCGCGCGAAGAAAGCACGCGTGGCAGCCTGGTCAGTCAGATCCAGCTCGGCCGAGGTCGGCGCGTGAACGTCGGTGTACCGGTTGGCCTTGAGGAGGCGTATCAGTGCTGAACCCACAAGGCCCCTGCCTCCCGCCACAAAGATTCGATCCGTGGTCCTCATGTGGCTAGACAGCTCCTTCCATCAGGTCGCGCGTCCATTGTATGCAAGGCGCGAGTCCTTCGCGCAGTGGGATGAGGGGGCCCAGACCGGCCTCGGCGCGAATCCGAGAGATATCAATATCAATCAGGGCGGGAGCTCCCGCTGTGTGCTCGGCGTGCTGTTCGTCGGGGGGCAGGATGACCGGCACTCCGACCAGTTCGCCAATGTAGGACCCCAACTCAGCGACCGAACGCAGATCATCGCCAGCAACATTGTAGACCAGCTCACGCCCACGCAACAAGATGTGGAGAAGCATGACCAACGCGTCTGAGATATAGAGCCAGCGACGACGTTGACGCCCCTGGTCCATGAGCCTGATCTCATTCATTTCGAGGGCGCGGCGAATGAAGACGTTCAGCACGCGATCATCGGTCAGATTTGCCCCGGGGCCATAGGCAGACGACACCCGCGCGATGCGCGCCCGAATCCCGCGCCTCTCTTGATATACCTTGCACCAGGTCTCCCCCATCCGCTTGGACGAGGTGTAGGGCGACCTCTGGTCGAGTGGAGCGACATTTCCAGGGTAGTCCTCGCGCGTGGGAGTGAACTCGGCCGGCGGACTACCATAAATTTCTGAGGAGCTCATGAAGAGGAAGCTTCCGCCGACCGCGGATACGAGTTCGAGCAGCTCATGGGTCGTCTGGGTGTTGAGAATCATCGTGCTGGATGGATTCTCCAGAAACTTCTTGGGCTGGCCATAGGTGGCCGCGTGAACGACGAAGTCAGGCGGCGACAGGCGCGGTGGCAAGCCAGAAACCAAGTCGAGCTGGGAGAAACTGAAGCCGGGACTTGCGAGAACCGGCACCAGCCATGAGACGGGCTTGCTGCGACTTAGGCAAAGCACCCGGGCTGCGAGCGCCTGCCGCTGGTTGGAGCGGGCGATCACGGAGGCAAGATGACTGCCGAGCAGGCCATTCGAACCTGTGATCAGCACCCTCTTGCCGCGCAAAGGTTCGAGCGACACCTGGTCGAGCACCCGATCGGAGATGATCTGGTAGTGACCGTTCATGAGCGTAGCAGTCTCCTGGCGGCCGCGACGATCTGGGGTGGACTGATGCCCATCAGTCCTGCGACGTGGTCAAACGGCCCATACTCCCGAACGAACTCGTCCCCGAGGCCCAATGAGGCCATCGAATAGGTATGGGCCGCCCCGTCGAGAGCGCGGCGAACTTCGTCGGCCAACCCTCCCATCACGCTGTGATCCTCGACAACGAGGACTCGACGGGTACGCGCCACCCGGGCCCGCACCAACTCCGCATCGAAAGGCTTGATCGTGTGGAAATAGAGCACCTCGGCCTGTCCAAGATCACTGGAAGCTTGCATTGCAAAATCCAGCAATGAGCCGAGCGTGACAATTGTGATGTCATCGCCGGGCCTGGCGACAATGCCCTTGCCTGCCTGAATCAGTTCATCGGAGAAGCACGCGGAGTGATTTCGCCCGCCCAACCGGAAGTAATTCACCTTGCCGGACCGATAGACCTCGCGGAAGAGCCGGTCGAACTCGCACTGTGTCCCGGGAGTGAACACCTGGGTTCCGGGCAAGCTCTTCATCAATGCGATATCCGAGTACGAGTGATGTGTGCAGCCCAGCGCGGAGTAGTCGAGGCCCCCACCGACACTGACCACGTTGCCCGGCAGGCGTTGGTAGCAGAAATCATCCTTGATCTGCTCGAAACAGCGCTCGACCACAAATGGAGTGATGCTGTGAATAACCGGGGTGAAGCCGGTCAAGGCCAGCCCCGCCGCGGCGCTGGCCATGGCCTGCTCACGGATGCCGGCGTTCAGGAAGCGTCCCGGACACCTTGCCGCGAACTCGCGCAAACCAAAGGCGCCGATGTCGCCCACCAGAACGAAGAGACTGGGATCGATCTGTCCCACCTCCAACATGGTCTTGGCGAACTGGCCTCTCACCTCAGTTCCTCAAGCAGATGGGCCATCTCGGCATCGGTTGGCGTGCGCCGATGCCAGCCGTGATCACCAATGAAGCGCGCAACTCCCTGTCCCTTCGTGGTTTGCGCCATCACGAAGGCAGGCCTGGAAAGCGGCATGCAGACCAGCGGCTGCAGCGTCGCCGAAAGCCGGTCCAAGTCGTGGCCTTCCACCACCGATACCCCGAAGTCGAATTCCTTCAGAATGCGGTCATAGGCGTACTTGTGCGAGTAGCGCTGGGAAGCGTTGCAATCGGCGATGACGACGATGTTCTTCAGCTCGGTGTTCTGAATCATCATCATCGCTTCCCAGAAACTGCCCTCATCCATCTCGCCATCGCCTACCAGAACCACGACCTTGCGCGCACTGCCCTGCTGCCGAAGGCCGAGCGCCATCCCCACCGCCATCGCCACACCATGGCCCAACGAGCCGGTCGATGCTTCGATCCCCGGCACCATGGTCGCGTCAGGATGTCCGCCGAGAATCGAACCCGGCTGGCAGTACCCAAGCAGCATCTCCTGGGGGAAGAAGCCGAAATGCGAAAGAACCGCGTAGAGCCCTGCGCTCGCGTGTCCCTTGCTCAACACGAAGCGATCGCGATCAGGGGACCGGGGATCATGGGGATCGAAGTGCAAACAGTCCCGGTAAAGTACGTAGAGAATATCGAGCACCGAGAAGGCGCTGGGAATGTGCCCCTCGTTGCCGTTGAACACCATCTGGAGAACGGTGCGCCGGATGGCGTTCAGGGTGGCGTGGGAAGATGGGTCCATCGGCTCAGATTCCTCGCGGACGCGACAGGACGAGATTCTTGCCGATTTCCTGCAGAATTGCGAAACCTGTGCCAAAGGGGCTCATCTTGCGCGTGCCACCAATGCGCTTGGGCTCATCGCCGGGAATCTCTCCGATCTTGAGTCCATACCGCGCAGCCCGAATACTGATCTGCGCCTCGTATGTCATGTGGTGCGCATCAATATGGCAACGCGACAGAAGGTCGCGGCGGTAGCCGCGGAAAATCACCAGTGAATCGGTGTATTCCCCGCCAAAACAGCGGTTGATAAGGAAAGTGAACAGGCGATTGCCCCACGAAGTGAGATGGTCGTCGTCATCGCTCTTGGCACCGTGCAGGTAGCGGGACACGATCACCATGTCGTAGCCCTTCTGCATCTCCTCGATCAGGGCGGGGATCAGTTCCGGTATGGAATTCCCGTCGGGACTGAAGGTGACGATCACATCGCCCGTGGTTGTGGCGTGGACCTGGCGATAGGCATTCCCGAGGCCCCTTTGTTTCTGGATGACGACTTGCCAGCCGTTCTCGCGCAACCACTCGACCGTGCCGTCCGTCGAACCGCCATCCACGACCACGATCTCGTCGCACCACGCCCTGTCGATCCTGGGCATGATGGCTTTCACGCCATCGACCTCGTTCAGGGTGGGGATGATCAGAGTCGTTCTCATATCCAGTTCGATAGCCCGTCGGGGCAAGAGTTTACCCTATCATGTGACCTCCAGTGAAAGCGACGACGCCGTCCACTGGTTGAACACTTGTGGCAAACCGGGGGACGTGGTCGAACGTTGCGGCAGTGGTGCTCGCTCAGGTGGCGTCTTGTGTGTCGCATTCAGAAGGAGCTAGACCCGATGTCAAAGAGTGGTTTGACTCTCGCCGCAGGTGCGCTCGATCCAGTTCCAGGTGGATGCGTCGTCGGAGGAGCGGGAGCGCTGTATGACAGTGAGGGCCTCGTCGCTGGCCCCCGCCAGGCACAGCGCCAGGGCCTGCCAGAGACGGAGCTGGGGCACCTCGGCGCCGTGCCGCTCGGATTCGGCGAAGCGTGTGGCGGCGGTGCGGAAGTCGCGCGCGACCATGGCCGCAATCCCGAGATACTCGTCCAGCAGCGGATCGATTCGGCCCGCTGCCGCCTGGCGCGCGGCGATCTCCTGTTCGGCAACGCCGCTGGCCATCAGCCACAGCGCCAGGGTGTGCAGCGTGGTCTGGGTCAGCGCCCATTTCAGTTCCGGCAATCCACTGAGGCGCAACTTGCCCTTGAGCACAGTGACCCGGTTGAGCGCGATCTGTGCGGCGAAGGCGGACTGCGTGCGCTCGCGCAGTCCGGGCGGCCACAGGGCGGATATCCATGGACTGTAGGCAAAGGCCTGGCGTGTGCGCTCTGGATCCAGCAGACCGGCGAACTCGGCGTCCATCTGCGCGGGGATCCGGCGCGATAGACGAAGGGGGTGATCGTCGTCGACCGCGGCAAAGCCGCGTGTCACCTGGGCGAGATCGCGCGCATCGCCGAGAAAGAGGGCGCCCATCTGCTCGGGGGTCTCGACCGCCAGGGCAGCGAGCGAGCGGGCCGTCTTGGGATCGCTCCACAGGCGCGCGAAGGCTTCCTCGGAGACGCGCGTGCGCAGTTCGCGCGTACCCATCAGCATCCACTGTAGGCCACTGCCTGTCCACAGGGAGCAGTCGTCGAACACGTCGCAGAAGGCGCGCGTGATGGCCCAGGCGTCGCTCGGCGCCAGTTGCACGACCGGCAGCCAGTAGGTGGCGATGCCCTCTGGCTTCAACCGGTTGCGCATCAGTGCGAAGTACTCGCGGGTGTACAGACTGACGATGCCGGCGTTCTTGGGCGGCGGCGGCTCGCCGGTGATGATGTCGTACTGCCGCGGGGCCGCCAGCAGGAAGAAGCGGCCGTCCTCGATGTGGACCCGCACGCGCGGGTCGTCGAGCGGATAGGGCTGCGGCTCGGGGAAGACGATGCGGCCCTTGGTCAGGATTTCGCGCGAGATGTCCACCACGTCGATCGACGTCAGGGTGGGCGAGTCAGTCAGGGCCTGGGCGGTCATGCCCACGCCGTAGCTGATCAGCAGGGCGTCGTGTGCCTCGGGCCGCAGCGCCTGCAGCAGATAGGCGAACAGTTTCATGTAGCGCGTGTTGAGCGCATCCGATGAAGACATCGAGATCCCGTTGGTGAGCAGGCGATGGTAGACCGGCTCGCCCCACAGATCCCGGCGCAGCCACAGGATAGTCTCGGTGAGGCCCTCGTGCATGCTGACCACCCGACTGCCATCGCCCGCCCACGGGGCCGCCGCGTGCGCCAGATAGCGCTTGACCATGAGCCCGAACGGGAAGGCCGCCATCACCAGGAGGTAGACCGCTACCGCTGCGGCCAGTGCCCAACGAGCGGCGCCGCGGGCCGCGTCCGGCAGGGGCCAGGCGCAGAGCAAGGCGACACCGGCATAGCCGAGCGCGAGCGCGAAGAAGGACTGCTCCATACCAAGACGAGGCAGCAGCACGAATCCGGCGGCCAAGGCGCCGGCCGCAGCGCCGACGGTGTTCCACAACGTCAGCAATCCGGCAGCGCGTGAGTCTTCGCCCAAGCCCGTGCGCAGGGCCGCGCCTATCAGGGTGAACAGCGCCCCTGACAGCAGGGACACGGGCAGCATCAAACGCAGCGCCAGCCCAGCGATTTGCGTGTCGGAAGTGATCACGAAGCGCGGAACGTCCCCCAGCCCCCAGTCGAGCGCTCGGTATGTGACAACGATGGCAACGCCGGCGAGCAGGCTCAGGCCGGGCAGGGCGCGGACCGGTTCACTGAAATAGGACGGGCGGACGCGCAGCCACCACGAAGCGGTCAGGCTGCCGAGACCGATTCCAAGCAGCACCACCGCCAGCATCAGGGCGAAGGTCAGGTTGCTGGCGAAGACGAACAACTGCATGAAGCGGAACCAGACCACCTCGAGCGCGAGGACGATGGCGCCGCAGAGGAACGCAGCCGCCAGCAGTCGGCGGGCTGACCAGTCCAGCCGCTCGCGTGGATTTTGCGGTTCCGCGGTTTCGCCCGGCTGCGCGCGCCGGGCGATAGCAAGGGCCGCCACCGCGGCCAGCGCGTCGAGTCCCGCCGCCACCCAGCCGGTGCCCGTCACACCGACGCTGTCGATGAGCACCGACTCGCCGAGGATCGCGCCCATCACCGCGCCCAATGCGTTCCAGCCGTAGAGCCGGCCCAGCGCAGTCCCGAAGCGCCCCTGGCTTCGGGTCAGCGCGCGCACCAGGATCGGAAGGGTGGCGCCCATGGCTGTGGCGGGCACCAGCAACAGCGCCAGCGCGAGCAGGACGCGCAGGAAATTGAGCGAACCGGGCGCGAAGACGAACCGGCTGAGAAATGGCGCCATCAGCGGAGGCAGCAGGGGCAGGAGCAAGACGAGCGTGATCCCTGCAGCGCCGACGGCGAGCTCCAAGAAGCCGTAGGCGGCCACCGGGCGCCGTACCCGGCCGCCCATGCGCGCCGCCAGGGCGCTGCCCATGGCCAAGCCGCCCATGAAACTGGCCGTGACCAGGCTGCTCGCCCAGACCGAGTTGCCGAGAAGCAGGCCGGTCTGGCGAAACCACAGCGTCTCGAAGAGCAGCGAGGCGCAGCCCGAGGCGAAGAAGGCGAGGCAGAGGAGCGCGTTCATGGCGATCGGCGCTCTAGGACCCACGCCTCCTTTGCGACACGAAAAGCGCATAGGCGCGACCGTCAATGACATAGTCCTTGTACTTGTCGAAACCCTCGCCGGGGAGATATTCCGAGCCCATGCGCGCAAACACGACATCACAATTCTGGGGTTGGGTTTTCGCTGATCGGAGAACGACTCGCCGTTTGGCGTAGAGGGTTGGCTTGACCAGCGCGTGCAGGGCGGAGAAGTAGTCTGCATCGACGATACAGACGCGGAGCTCCCCGATCTGAGCCACTCTGCTCAGATCACGCTCTATCTCCCCATAGACCCGGTTCACTTGAGTGTAGTCCTTGGGAAACCAGGCCTCTTTGGCGATTGTGGTTGAGGTCACCATCCCGGCCAGAATGACCGCCACGGCGACATACTTCATTGCCCCTGGGCACACCAAGGACTGTCGGATCAGGACGACAGCCCAGATAAGGCCGTGGAAGAGCAGGGGCGTGGACATCCGGGAATCGCCGAAGGTGGCTTGCCACGGATCGAGAAGGATGAATAGACTGTAGGTGAGGAAAAGAGACAAGAGACTGAAGGGCGCGAATCGGGAAGCGAAATCATCGGAAGCGCGCGACGTGTCGCCACTCTTGCGTCGACAAAACTGCAGTCCAATCCCGACGAGGAAGAGGATGGCAGCGAAATGCACAACCCTTGTGGTCGTCAGGGCTGTCCAGACGCTGGGCAGTGACCGGGACAGATCGGAGACAGCGTGGTTGCCACTCTTGTTTATGCCCAAAGGCCATCTTGTGGGAAAGGCGGGCCAACGGCCATCGGCAAGGAAGTGACCCACGGGCGTCATGAGCAGCCAGCACACCGGCACTGACCACAGGACCAGGAACGAGTAGATGTAGGTTCGATCCGAAAGTATCTTCCGCCAGTTGAGCAGGGTTACGACGAACAGGCAGATCCAGAACGTATCCCGCGTCAGCAGGGCAAAGGCAGACGCGGGAAGCAACCACCACTTCTTTTTCAATTCGAGGGCACCGCCCAGCAGAAGCAGGAGGAGCAGGGGCAATTCGATGATCTCCTGCATGAGGCTCGCGCCCAGGCTGGTGACCATGCCTTGGCTGGCGCAGATGGCGACGAGAGCAAGTGAGAGCGCCAGGCCCAAGCGGCCGCGCCCCAGATGCTTGAGAGACAGCGCGCCCAAGAGAACAAGGGAGAGAAAATAGTAGAAGCAGGGAACCAGCCTGAATGCGTAGGCCGGCGCGTGAAATCGGTAGAGCAGCCAGATGTGAACCTGCAGCACAGGCAACCAGACGCGATTGTCCAGACGAATGGCGGGGAATGCGGCCATGTGCATCCTGTGGGCCTCATCGCCGCTGAAGCAGGGGTTGGAGACAGCCACCGGTATTCTGAGAGCGGTGAGCGCAAGGGCCAGAATCAGAAGACACAGCAGTGCGAGGCGCGGCTCGACCGAGGTGGCCGTCCCTGCCTGAGAAAACCGCATGCCGTCATTCTTCATCTCGACCTCGCTGCCATCGTGGATCCTTTGCCGCCAAGCCCGGCGCGGTTTGCAGCGTGGCCTGACGGTCCCTCGCCACGGACCTCGGCGCCGTGTCGGTCTGCTGAGAACGCCGGTGCGAGCACAGGGGACACTCTACCCCTTCGCGGCCTCGCCAGGCCAGCCGTCAGTTGAGCCGGCAGCAGTCGAGATCGGCAGGTCACAGCGGCCTTGCCGTCCACCGGCGTTTGTCGCTTCGAACACGCTCCGCGTGGTCCCGCCAAACTGAGGTAGACTGGCTGCAATGCCACGCAGCGCGAATCGGGCGGGCTTCCCACGCGACCAACAAAGGAGACTGGAATGGCGACGCTTCGCACCCGGGTGAGAGAGATCGCGAACCTTGAGGGCTTCGAGCTGCAGGTCGTGAGGTACGGCGAGTGCGTCGACGAATGCGTGGATGGCTTTCCGGCGTACGGCTTTGAGAAGAGACTCAGGGGCGCGGCGACCGTCGCGGACTGGAAGACGCTCCGGTTCGAGCGCAGCTACCCGGCCATGGAGTGCAAGGTTTTCTACGGGGATGGAACCGAGGCAAACGACGACGCGACCCTGAACGCCGTGCGCGCGTCGTACGAAGGGGACTAGAGCACCGAACGGTTTGANNGCCCGAGGCGCGAGGAGGGAGAATACTCGACGTATTTGACCGACGAGCAACGAAGGGATGCGACGTAAATGTGCGATTTCACGACGGGAGGCAAACCGTTCGGTGCCCTAGTGCTGGTCAGCTTCCAGGGCGGAAATGACCCCGGCGTAGGCCTGGCGATTCTCCTCGCTCAGCGAGGCCAAGTCGCGATGGGCATCGAGCATGAGGCTTCCCATGATGTCGGGCAGCAGGTCCCCATCGTCGAGAGGTACTTCCGAGACCATGGCTTCTTCCGCGAAGGGCCAGCGCTCGACGATGACGAACAGGGTGTCGAAGGCCGCCGACCTGAGGCAGGTCATCACGTCGTGCACCCCGCACACAATCACTGCGCGGCGGCCATGCTCCAGGGTGGCACGACCCAGATGGGCCAGCAGGCCCATACCGGTGCTGTCGATGCTTTCGAGTTCGCGCAGGTCGATGATGATGGTGTCGCCCCGCTGAACCAGCAGGTCGTCGATGAACGCGCGCACGGCGCGCGCGGTCAGGTACCGAACCTGGCCCTTCAGCACCAAGATGGGCGACTGGTCGAAGTGGCCGCAGTAGGCTCTAGGCGCTGGTACGGTTGTCATCGCTACCCCCACGCTGAATTATAAGAATCGCCACGTCGTCGGGCAGGGCCGAGGCGCTGTCGAGATGCAACTCCTTTCTCGCCTGTTCGACGGTGACATCCGGCCTTCCGAAGAGATCCCGCAGATAGTCGAGTTTTGCATCCAGGGTTGATTGGTCAAGTACCTCAAGCACACCGTCCGAGAAAACCGACAGGCTCATGGATGCGGCCAGCGGTACGTGGTGTTGCTGGTACCGACTGTGCGGCATCATCCCGACCGGAACCCCCGGTAGCTCAAGAACTCTGACCGAACCCGCATCGCACAGGACGGGCCAGGGGAAATGCCCGGCGTTGGCGTACAGAAGCGTGTTTTCCTGCAGATCGATCACTCCGTAGAAGATGGTGAGATGTTTGTCCAAATCATCGCGGGCCATCTCGTCGTTCAGGCGCATGAGCAGACGCGCCGGCGACAGGACCAGGTCGTCACCCGACTGGATGGAACTGGCCACATGGCGCTGCACGAAGGTGCGCAGCAGAACCGTGACCAGGGCCGATGAGACACCATGGCCGGATACGTCCGCCAGGTAGAAGCCCCAATGTCCGGGGTCGATGCTGAAGGCATCGATGAAGTCGCCGCTCAGGAACCTGGATGGCACGACGTCGCGAGTGAACAGATAGTCACCGAAACGCTGGTGGTTGCGCGGCAGCATGCGAAACTGGATTTGCCGTCCAGCGTTTTCATCTTCAGCCAAGAGCCGCAGACTGGCCGCAAGCTCGCGGTTGAGAAGTTCGAGGTGGCTTCGATAGCGACGGTTCTCTTCGACCAGCGCGGCCTTTTCCAGCGCCTTGTTGACCGCGTGCTCAAGTACCGGCAGCTCAATGGGCTTGGCCACATAGTCCCACGCACCCAACTGAAGCGCGCCGATGGCGTCTTGGAGAAGGCCCTCGCCCGACATCACCACAATCGGTAGATCGGGGGATTCCCGCTTGAGCACCTTCAGCACGCCCAGTCCGTCGAGGTTGGGCATGCGCAGATCGCACAGCACCAAGTCGGGCTTGCTCGCTCGAATCAAGTCGAGGCCCAACTGGCCATCGGCAGCCTCAAGCGCGGTGAACCCGAGCCGCTCGATGTAGTGGACGACGACCTTCCTCACCATCTCCGTATCGTCGACCACAATGATCCGTTTGCCTCGCAGTGCCACCATCGGCCTCGCTCTCCCTTCATCCGGCCAACTGCCACCGGCTATCCCAGAACCCAAAAGTATACGGCTGCTTCTCGTCAGAAAACAGAAAAGGTGATCGTCGAACCCATTTCCAACGGCTATGTGTCGGATCTATTGGGGGAAAGTGCGACCCTGCCGGAACCGGCCGGTGGTTCGGCGCTGCGGCGCTTCGGGCCCCCCGAAGGTCAGCCCACACGTGGACATGTTGGCGCATTGGGCAGAGACCGAAGTTTGGACCACCGTGCCGAGGTTGGAGGTATTGCTCCGACTCGAATGCGTGAAGGCGCTGAAGGTTACGATGACGCACACAGATCTTTGCAGGCGCAGGCACGACATCGGGTTAAAGTAGCGGCATGCAGTCTCGCAGTTTTCCCATCGTTGGCTTACTTGGGTTGGCTTGTTGTGTCGCCGCGGCGGCTGGTTGTCCCGGAGGGGCTACCACCGAGGGGGCCGGAGGCAGCGGGCCAGCCGGCGGCACAACGGGCGGCGCTGGAGCAGTGGGCGGGACAACCAAAAATCAGAGCGGTGGGGGCCAGCCAAGCAGCAGCGGAGGCGCCAGCAGCAGCTCGGCTGGCGGATCAACATCGGCCAATGGAGGAACCACGGTCCTGGGCGGCACCGCGGGTTCGTCTGGTGGCAGTGGTTCCACGGGCGGAGCCAAGCCCAACGGGGGAACCACGGCGGTCGGGGGCAGCACCACATCGGGATCGTCTGGCGGCAACAGTTCCACCGGCGGATCCAGTTCAGGCGGATCCAGTTCAGGCGACAGCAGCAGCTCGAAAGCTGGAGCGACCGGAACCGGCGGCGTTGCCACGGGTGGTGGTACAGCCAGCGGTGGAAGCACCAGCGCGGCCTTGACCACTCTACCGCCGCCCAGGCAATGCGGAAATCAGTTCGCGTCCCAATCACAGGGATGCCAGACGGGAAAGGCCAGCAGCACCTGTGGTGGCAATTGCACGTCTTTCGTGAATGCCTGCCAAGATACGCTGGCAAGCAAGCCGAACATGCCGGTCGCCTTTATCTGCCCGCAATGGATGTTGTTCAGCGATGCAATGAAACAGGCCGCCACTGCCGATGGCAATTCAGCCTTCAATTACGCGATCGTTGGCCACGACGCCGATATGGGTGGCATCGATGGCACGGCCACAAGCGCCTGCTGTCAATGCTATCAACTCGTGTACGACGGTCCGTCGCAAAATGATCGGCAAGCCTTGGCCAATCCCGACGACTCCAGCAGCACCCAGTCCGGGGTCGCCTTACCGCCACCACTTGTCGTGCAAAGCTTCAACATGGGTGCCACGACTGACAGCTTCGACGTGTTCATGGCCGCAGGAGGTTTCGGGGCGAACAACGCGTGCGATCCAAACGGCAACCCAAAGGCCAATTCCGGCCAGTACATATACACCGGCTTTCCACCCGACGGTGCGGACAACGGCGGGGTGAAGGGCGCCACCAAGTACAGCGAGTGCAAGACCCCGGTGAGCTGGGTGACCACTGCGACTCTGTCGACTCCAGCCTGTCAAAGCAAGATTCAAACCGAGTGCAACATGATCGCGGCGCCCTCAGCGACCACCACCGCCGATTCGATTCGCTCCTGCATCCAATCGAACAACCCGCAAACCTACTACCACCTCAACTGGAACGTGTGGGCGATGAAGGTCGAGTGTCCGGCGCACTTGACTGATCTCACGGGATGCAAGCTGGCTGCCCAGGGACTTCCCGCGGTCAACCCGAACGTGACGACCGCGGCCCAGGCATCGGCGAATTCCTCGTTCCGATCAAAGTCCGGCAGCGGGACGCGCCTGTGGACCTCGACCATGCAGGACTGCTGCATGCCCAGTTGTGCCTTCCAGGACAATGTCACGGGTCGGGGACTCAAGGCCCAGGGCCTCTACAATTCGTTCTATTCCTGCGACAAGACCGGCGTCCCAATGACCGAGCCGCAGTAGCCGTCAGGGTTGGCAATCCCCATGTGGAAGAGGCGCTTGGCCAGCAGATATGTGATCCTCACTTTCATTCTTCCGCTGACCCCGTGCTGCGGCGGGAGCAAGCAGCCCCTCGCGGCCGACGCGGCGTCGCTGGCCGCGGATTCGGGTGCGGTCGATGGCTTGCCTGCGGCCGATGCCGCCAAGGACGCCAGCATCTACAGTTCTGGGACCAGCACCGCCTTGGTGACGGCAACCGGCAGCGCATCGAATACGGTTCTGGACACCGGCTCGGCGACCGGGACCGGTACGGCATCGAAAACGGCGACGAGTACCGCGGATACCGGCTCGGCGACCGGGACCGGCACGGCGTCGAAAACGGCGACGAGTACCGCGGACACCGGGTCGGCGACCGGGACCGGCACGGCGTCGAAAACGACAACTGATAGCGGCACGGGCGGCTCAGGAACCGCCACCAGCACGGCCTGTGAGGCGCCGGGTTTGGTTTGGAAGACCGCCAACAAGACGGAGTTCACGTCCTATCCGGCCCCAGGCAGCGAGGAGTGCATCAAGTACAGCGGCTGCGAGTACGAAGGCATGTTCGCGGGCTGCGGCCCCACCATGCCGCTGAGTTGGGTTCAGTCGCACAACATCGTCTCTGTGTTTCCCGACTTCGCCATGCTGAAGCACCACGACTTGTGCCTGAAATCAGGGTCAAAGACCATGGTGGTGCTTGCCATCGACACATGCGCAGATTCGGATTGCAGCGGCTGCTGCACGCAGAACCGGGGAAAGGCAAGCGAACTCATCGACATCGAGAGCTTTACCGCCGCCCGATTCGGCGTGCCCGACGGCCCCATCCAGTGGGCCGACCTGGGCCCGACCAAGGGTGACGACTGCCCGCCGTAGAACACCTCTTTCCGTCAAGACGGATCGGCGCACGACGAGCCGGCCATCGGCGGATTCTCCTGTGTTGTCCGGCGCTTGCGATGCGGCGAAGATCGGCAGAACAGATCGGCGC
>PMCR01000124.1 GCA_003155465.1 Myxococcales bacterium
ATCTCGCCCACCAGCAGCCGGGTGCGCAGAAACACGAACGCCGTCTGCGCCACGTCGGACAGGCAGTACTGGCGCAGGATCTCGATCTGACCGGTGCGAAACAGGCCCTCGACCTGGCTGCCGTCAAGACCCTCCTCTTTGCCAGGCAGCCCGATGAGACGGGCAGCCCCGTGCAGGGAGCTCATGCGGGCCGCGCCAAAATCGGCGAGAAAGTCGCCCAGGTCCCAATGCCCCTCGGTGCTGAAGCGATAGCGGAACCCCTTCTCGTGGTAGTACCAGGGCAGGCTGATGCCGTGGCGGAGGCTGCGCAGAATCAGCACGGGCAGGTCGAATCCGCGGCCGTTCCATGTGACGACGCGCGGTTTCCACTTGGCCATGAAGTCGGCGAAATCGGCCAGCATGCCCGCCTCGTCCTTGGCCTCGCCGATAGTACCCATCTTCTTGCATGCCATGTTTTCGTCGAGCCACATGACCCCGATGACCACGGGCCTGCAGGCGTAGAGCGGCGGGAAGGGACGTTCCATGCCCGGCGTGGGTTGGGGGGGAGTGTAGAGATCGCTGTCGGGAATGGTTTCGATGTCGAGTATGAGATGCGTCAGAGCTGACATGGCAAGCCACATTGTACCGAAGCTAGTCCACACCGGCCTTGGCTATTGATCGTGCACGCCGTATTCCAACCGGCTACTGTGGACACCCATGGCGACATCGGACCCGGATGAAGCGCCAGCTTCGAAAGGGGCAGGACCGTCGGCGCATTCTCTGCGCCAGGTGCGTGCTGCTCAGCTCCGAGCGCGGGCGACCCGTTGGGCCATCGGCAAGTCCGCCTTCGGGACGATTTTTCTGATTGGCGCCTTGGCCTATGCTCTCGGGCCGGATCGGCATCTGCCCTCCAGCCGGCTGTGGATGGCACTACTCGTGGTGCTATCGACTCTCAACGTGGGACTGGGGTTGCGCACGTTCTCGCGGGTGAGGCGCCGGGGCAGGCGCTTCTGGCTTGTCGCCGCGATTCTTTGGGGTCTGTTGGCCACCGGCCTGTTGCGCATTCTGCTTGCGAGGTAGCGATGACGACGACAAGTACTTCGGCCAGCGGCGCGGGCTCGGCGGTCCTGATCACAGGTTGCTCCAGCGGCATCGGCCTTCTCGCTGCCCAGCGTTTCGCGCGAGCCGGATTTCGTGTCTTCGCCAGCATGCGCGATCCCGCGCGGGGTGCGGCCTTGCGCGAGCAGGCGCTAGCCGAGGGCTGGTGGCTGCGCACGCCCGCGCTCGACGTCACCAGCGACCAGTCGGTGGCGCAGGCCGTGTCCGACCTGCTCGCGCAGACAGGTGGGCGCATCGACGTGCTGGTGAACAACGCCGGCTATTTTTGTCTTGGACCCGTGGAAGAAACATCCCCAGATGAACTGCGCGCGCAACTCGAAACTAACGTGATCGGTGTCCTGCGTGTGACCCGGGCCGTGCTGCCTGCCATGCGCGCTCGTCGCAGTGGCAGCGTGGTCAACCTCAGCTCCGTGCTGGGAAGGGTTGTCATCCCGGTCAATGGGCCCTATCAGGCGTCGAAGTGGGCACTGGAAGCGCTGACCGAGACCCTGCGCTATGAGGTCAGGCCATTTGGGATCCGCGTGGTTTGCGTAGAGCCTGGGCCTTTTGCGACCGAGATTCGCACCAACCTGGTTCGCACCGCCGAGCTGCAGCGTCCCGATTCGCCATACGGTTGGATGGTCGATCGCTACATCGAATCGTCGGCGCGTCTGCCACGCGGGGATGCCAGCCGAGTTGCCGAGGTGATCTACCGCGCAGCCACATCGCGGCGGCCGCGCTTGCGTTGGGCGGTGGGCCCGACAGCGATCGTGGCCACCAATCTGCGACGCCTGGTACCCGACTGGCTATATGAGCTTGGCGTGCGCTGGTTGCTGCGCAGATGAACGGCTAGAAAGTCATGAAGGCCATCGCGCCGACGCCATCTGGCGAGACCACCGGGGCGAGCTGGAAAGAAGAGCGGCGGGCGTCAGCGGTTGCACCAGAAGGATGCGACATGTAGCCATAGTAGAAAAACACGGCTGATGTCGCCAAGAACGCGGCGCCAACCCCGTACCCGATCCACTGGTATATTTGATAGTCATCGCCAAGGCTCCTGGTTTTCGTGATCCAGTCGGAGGTGGACTGGTCCCTTGGGCGAGGTGGGTTTCCGTTCTTGTCGCAGATGCCCGTCCCGGAGGGACAAGGGAAGGTTCGATACGGATCGAGCCTGCTGTTGGCATCAATGACGAGATAGCTGTAGTAGATTCCGACCCCGACCCCAGCCAGGCCGCCGGCCAACGAAAGCCAGGCCGCCACCTTGTAGCCGACCCGGTGTCCATCTGACACGCTACTGGTCAATCCCTCTCTGGCGGTTTCGGCTGGCTGGGTGGCGGCTGTGGCAGCCGGTTCCACTGCGGGCGTCTCAGCCGATGGCGTTTCCGCGGGCATCGGCACTGCGGCGGATCCCTCTGCCGCCAATTCGATGGCGACCTCTCTGGTGTCGCCCGAAGCCAAGATGACACTCTTCTTGGCCGGCGCATAGCCCGCCTTGGTCACCGTGATCTCGTGCTTGCCCGCGGCCACGTTTGTGATGGTGAGCCCGCTCGCGCCCATGACCCCGGCGGAGACCCCGTCGACCGCCACCGTGGCGCCCATCACGCCGCCCTGCATGTGCAGCGTCCCCGGCAGGGACTGGCCGGTCAGAGTCGCGATCCACTTCTGCACTGGTGCGCGCAGGGCTGGGCCAGTCGATTGGGCGTGGCTGAGCTGATCCGCGGTCCATGATTCGACGACTTCCTTGTCGGCATCGAACAGCTTGAGTGTCACGTTGTAGGCGTCGGAACCGGCCTTCTTCACCGTACCGAAGAGCAGGCGCGAGGTGCCCAGGCTCTTGGCCGCCTGGCTCATGCAGGCAGGCGCCTCGTCGGGACAGGAAAACACGAGCTTGACCTCGACGAGATCGCGGCCTTGAACCAGGTGATAGCCGGGCAGCATCGACATACGCTGGCGGAGTGCATCGGTGATCCCAACCGTCACTGAGTCAGGTACGCCATCGCCGGCCTCAAGGCCAAGGACAGCTACGGTGGGGGTGTCTCCGGCAAGGGCATGGCCACCGAAAACAAATGTGGCTGCCGCGCCAGTGCCAGCCGCGAGGGAAAACAGGAAGTAAGCCCGAGAACGTAAGTTCTTCATTCCGACACGATGTTTTCCCAGGGGCCGTCCCTTGTCAATGACTAGGGAAGCCTGACCGGTGCCGGCTCGCTGGCGGGGCCCGACCGTGTTAGCGTATCCGCCGGCGGAAACAACCATGCGGATCGGCGTATCGGCCAAGATATTTCTCGCGTACGCCGTCCTTCTAAGCGTATTCGGTGCAAACAGCCTTTTCACCTTGTTGTATCTGCACCGCGGGCGCCAAGAGCTGGCCGCCAACCAGCGTCGGCTGGAGGTTCAGGTTGCCGTGGACGCCGCGCTGCGCTCGCTGGAGGACTTCTCGCGTTCCCGCGCCAACGACAGCACGGGAGTCCCGCGGGGTCTGACCAGCCGTGTGGCAGCGCAGAATGGCATAGCCTCTGCGCGGCAGAATCTGCGTGACGCGCTTGGCGCCGTCGACCAGTACCTGAGCGACGAACCAAATCCCAGGCGGCGGAACGAGTTCGAGGACTATCGCCGGGAAATCGTGGGGATGGAGGTGCGCGTCGTGGCGGTGGCTGCCGATCTTGGCGCCAGCGATCCGACTGCTGGAGAGGATGCCGGCCATCAGGCCGAACGCAGCCTCGCCAATCTGTTGTCCACCTTCCATCGGCTCAAGAGCGAGCTGCGCGGGCGCGGAAACCAGATTGCCGCGGAGCTATCCAACAATGAGCGCCGCGCGGTGGATGCCGCCATGCTGCTGACGGGTCTCGGCCTGGTTCTCGCGGTGGCGGCTGCTCTGCTGGTCCTACGGACTTTGTGGCCCTTGCGCGTGCTGCGCGAGCACGCGCGCCAGATCGCGGGTGGCGACTACGCGCGCCGCACGGGTGTGAGGTCGCGCGACGAGATCGGCGACCTGGCTCGCGAGTTCAACGCCATGGCCCACGCCATCGAGGAACGTGAGCACAAGCTGATTCGCTCTGAGCGTTTGGCCACGGTGGGTCGTATGGCCGCGCATATCACGCACGAGATTCGCAATCCGTTGGCTTCGGTGGGGTTGTATCTGGAGCTGCTGTCCGACGAGATTGGGGTGGACAACCCTGAGGCGCGCCAGCTGGTCAGGTCGCTTTCCAACGAGGTCGACCGGCTAAGCGAGATCACGGAAACCTACCTCCGCTTCGTGCGGCTGCCCAAGCCCAAGCTCGATCGCGAGGATCTGGGTGCGCTGGCCAGCGCGGTGATGGAGTTTTCGCGCGGCGAGCTGGCTTTGGCCCGCATCGATCTAGATCTGGCCATCGCTTCTGGCCTGCCCGAGGTCGCGGTCGACGAGAGTCAGATCCGGCAGGCCCTGCTGAACTTGGTCCGCAACGCCAAGGAGGCCATGCCGGAAGGTGGCCGCATCCACGTGGAGGTTGGCACCGTCGACTCAGGATGGGTCCGACTGGCGGTGGGGGACAGCGGTCCGGGCATCAGCCCGGAGAACCTGGGCAAGATCTTTGATCCCTTTTTCTCCACCAAGGACAAGGGCACCGGCCTGGGACTCGCGCTGGTGCAACAGATCGTGAGCGACCACGGCGGCCGCATCGAGGTGGATCTGCCTCCGTCGGGCGGAACCACATTCGCCATCTTGCTGCCGCCCGCCACGCGGGGAGCGCTCGCCCCACCGGGCAGCCTGTCCGGCCCTGCCGAGACGAACCGCGCTCCAGCGCCTGCCGCCGGGACTGGCAGTGTCGTGGTACGATAGGGCCATGGCCAGCGATGACGAACCCAGCCGAGCAGACGAAGTCCGCGAAGACGCACACGACGACTACGACGCCTTTCTGAAGCAGGCGATTCGCCACTACTACGACCGTGGCTGGAAAAGCCGCAAGGGTAACTTCATCGCGCTGGTGATCGCTTCGGGGCAAATGGCATCTATGGCCAAGGACTCCGTGACGGACGGCTCTGGGTTGAAGAAGGCGGCCATCGGCGCGGCCAGCGTGGTGGCCTTGCGCTTCGCCTGGCGCTATTTCTTGGCTGGCCCGCTGGGCTTGATCGTGGGCGTGGCTGCCCTCGGCTCGGCGGTTGCATACTTGGGCAAGCATCAGAAAGAAGTCACCGGCAAGATTCAGCCCTATCGCACCCTGGTCAGTGAGACGCGGACCCGCTTTGAGGAAATCCAGGGCGGCTATCGTGCCGGTCGCTACGACCAGGCGGGCCGCAACCTCATGGTGGACGGGTTGCTGCAACAGTTCTTGAGGCAGGTCGACGAAAGTTAGGTGGAACTAGCTCAGCATCACCGACTTCATCCCCCCGCTCGCAAAACGCACCAGCATGCTTGAGCGCAGGACGGTTTCCACCTTGCCGCGGCCAAACTCGGGATGCCAGATGACCTCGCCAACCTTGTAGCGCTCGCGCGGATTGAAGGTGCGCACGTCAGCAACGTCAGCCAGCTCGCGGCCCAGGGCGCGCAGCTCTTCTGCCTTCTGCTCCGCCCGGCGCGCGACGTCGGTTTCCTGAGGCGAAGCCGCGGGCGCAGAACTCTCAGTCGCAGACAACTTGCGCGCGGGCGTGGTGCGGAAGTTGTGCCGGTTGCCGCAGGCTTGGCAGACGACCTGTTTGGGCGTCGCCCCGACCATGGCCACAATGTTGTGGGTGGTCAGCCCATCGCANNAGGTCGGTGACCCGCCGTCCGAGCTTCCGCTCGATCTGCACACGCTCGTTTTCCGAGACAGCGGCGCAGAGACCCCGGTAGTTCTGCGACAGACGCTCGACCGCCAAGTGGGCGGAGGTCACCACTTCGCGTTCCTCAGTGCGCTCCTGGGCCGAGTGAACCAGCAGGGCGACTTCTCGTATTTCCTCGGCCAGGTTGTCCAGAGCTGAACTCATTTTCTTTCCTGGTGAGTCTCTCCCATGGACCCGACTGGAAAACAACTGACTAAGTTGCCCTAAAGGTTGATTGCGTCGATGCCCAAGGCCGTCTAACATGCGGTTCGCTTTTCCTCCTACTGGAGCTATCAACCATGCGAACCGCGCGAATCGTCGTCCTTGGTCTTGTTGCTTCTCTTTCCTCGACAGCGAGCGCGCAGATTGCGCCTCCTCCCGCCCCACTCCCCGCGCCCGAGGCACTGCCCGCTGCTGCGCTAGCGCCGATTCCAGCGCCCGCACCGGTGCCGGCTGTTGCACCCACCCCAGCGCTTGAGCCTGTTCCGGCTGCTGCACCGATCGCAGCGCCGAGTGCCGCCGCCAGCGCGCCGGCTGCTGCCGACGGTGAAGCGGATGAGCAGCCACGTGGCTTCGTCCCGCAGAATTCCCTGGCTGGGTCAGTGGGCCTTCTGCGCATGGGTTCGGCCGAGGCAGGGCGTTTGTGGCAGCTGCGGCTGGGTCTCCACGGTGAGTACTTCAAAACCACCAAGATGCTGATCGAGAACAGCGATCTGAGGAATGGCGGGGACACGAACACCCGTTTCCAGGGCGCGCTGACCTTCGGGCTTACGCCGTTTGAATTCATGGAGGTCTTCGGTGCGGTGTTGGCCTCGGGCAACAAGAACACGCGCTGTCGTTCGGATCGAACGGATATATGCGTCAGTGAAGCAAACCGAACCGACCCCGAAATCATCAAAGCGTTCGGCGACCTGGTCCTCGGCACCAAGCTGGCCTATGCATTGCCCAAGGGATTCAGCATCGGCGGCGAGCTCGGCGTGCGTTTCATGTCTTCGGTGAGCGGGTTGACCTTTAGTGGCGATTCGACCTCGGTGTGGTTCAACGCCCTGGCGAGCTGGAACTTCCAGGCGTTGGAGCCCAAGCTGCCCTTGCGTGCTCACCTGAACGCGGGCATGTACTTCGACAACTCCTACAAGGCTCCTCCGTATCTCGCGAGCACCACTCTCTACTCGCGCTACGTTTCTTCCTTCGCCTACGGCCTGGGCAAAGATCGGGTTCGGCTCGCCCTTGGTCTTGATGCCCCGGTGGCGGACCTGATCGATGGGCTGTCGTTGCGGCCCATGGCAGAGTTTCATTTCGAGTACATCACGGCCTCGGGGGACTCCAGTTTCGACACCTACGGTTCGAAGTGTGTGCCGTCGTCCACGATAAACTGCCGCAACAACAAGAGTCAGATGTGGCTGACCATGGGCCTGCAGGCTCAGATTCTGCACAGCTTGACCCTCATGGTGGGCGTCGACCTGGAGTTGCAGGCGGTGGGCTATCCCTACGGCCCGCCCATGGCGCCGTGGAATCTCATGTTTGGCATCGGCTACCCGCTGGACGTTGTGCCGCGGGTCGTGACGCGCAAGATCCCGGTCGAGAAGGTAGTTACCGCGCCGGCAAGAGATGGCCTCGTGGCAGGCAGGGTGGTCAGCAGCTTTGGAACGCCGGTGGAGGGCGCGGCGGTTGGTGTCACCGGGCGGCCGCACTCACGTGTCGTCGCGGAGGCGGACGGGAGCTTCCAGAGCGTGCCGCTTGCCCCCGGCTTGGCGGAGTTGTTGGTGGTGGCCCCCAACTACGAAAATGGGACAGCCAGGGTCGATGTGGTGGCAGGTCAGACCGTCAATGTGGTCATCACGATGACGCCACGAGCCCCGTCGGCCAAGGTCACCGGCCGCGTGACCGAGGATTCGGGCAAACCTGTGGTCGCCACTGTTAAGCTGGCTGGCCCGCAGATCGCCGAGGCCAAGACCGACGATGCTGGCAGCTTGTCGGTCGCGGTTCAGCCGGGTCAATACATGCTCCGCGTTGAGGCTGACCAGTACTTGAGCCGAGAGATGACGACTAGCGTGGCGGAAGGGGTGGAGAACCCGCTCAACGTCACTATGCACGCGCGGCCCGCTATCGCGGGCGTGGTCTTCAAGGATGGGAAGATCACGTTGCGCCAGCCCATCGCCTTCAAGGCGCGTGGCAGCAAAGCCACGGCCGAGTTCGCGGCCGGCGCAACCCGTGTTCTCGACGAGGTGATTGATCTTCTGATCAACCATCCTGAGATCCGGCAGATTCGCGTCGAGACACACACGGACAACAGCCTGCCGCCTGCCAAGGCGCAGGAACTCACCAACCAGCAAGCCCAGGCGATTGGCGACTACATCAGCCAGCAGGGCGTGCCCAAGGACCAGGTGGTGGCCGAAGGCATGGGCTCAAGCAAGCCGCGTATACCCAACCTGGGCAAGGCTGGCAGGATGAAGAACCGCCGGGTCGAAGTCGTAGTCACGCAGTAGAGACTCGTCGATCGGATGTGAAGCTGGTGCTGCGCGCACGGCTGGCCGTAGGGGCGACCTGCGGTCGCCTCATGCGCGGGTGGCCCTGGCCGGGCAATTCTTGTTTCGGCCACGGCCACCGGCTACCGGCTTCCGGCCACGGCCACCGGCCACCGGCTACCGGCTACGGCCACCGCCACCGGCTACCGGCTATCGGCTACCGGCTATCGGCCACCGGCCAGAAGGAATGCTATCGCGGCTACTCGCGGCTCTTCAGGATGAGCAGGCGGTAGTTCGCGTACTCGGCCTGGCCGCAGGAGTACAGGATCTCGGTCAAGAGGCGGTAGGGCGTGAAGCGGTCCGCGACGATGGTCAGCTCGCCGTCGAACTTCTGCCCGGTCATTTCTGCCACCTTCTTTTCTTTGCGCGCCACCCGGTTCAGGATCTCTACCAGGGGCGTGATGTAGTAGCCATTGTCGCCGTCGCGCTTGAGGGCAGGATCGATCTTCCCACTGTTGATGGGCGCCACCGGCTCGCCATCGACCAACACGACGCGCTTGGTGACGGTGACAGCGATCGCCTGTTTGGCGGGGAGTGAGCTGGTGGACGAAGGCAGCATCATGTTCTGGTCCTGGTTGACCAGCAAGGCCGACGAAGTGAAGGTCTTGAGCAAGAACACCAGGATGATGGTCATCATGTCCATCATCGGGGTGATGTTCAGGCTCGTGATCTCTTCGGGCTCGGCCAGTTTGCGCGCGAAGCTGCGGATCGCCTTCTTGCCCTTCAGACGGGCATCCAGTTCGGGCGAAGAAGCCACAGCCTGCGCGCTCATCACAGAATCCCCGCTGCGAACACAATGTCAGGGAAGAGCATATGGCCTTCCTTGTTCTCGCGCATGGCATCAAGAGTCTTTATGACGGTTTCGTAGGAGGTGTCGGCGTCAGCGTTGAAGGTCGCCTTGCAGCACTCAGGCGGCGTCAGGGACTTCGGGATCGGGTTGCAGTCACATGTGCTTTTCCCGTAGAACTCTTTCTTCACATCGTCCAGCTTTGCGGTCAGGGCCACGTAGTCGTAGTCGCCGGCAGGCAGCTTGGGGATGGGTGGCATGACGCCGCCCGAGCCCGCGAGAGTGAAGCCCGAGTTACCCACGGTCACGGTGAGGTTGAGGGCCGGTTTCTCCTCTGCGCCCCCGCCACCACCGCCCCCGAAAGTCGGCGAAGAAGCGTTCACCGTTCCAAGCGGTACCTGATTCACCACCGAAGCGAGCAGGAAGATGATGATGTTGGTGACGATATCCATGTACGGGACGAGGTTGATCTCGCCAGTCTCTTCCTCCGCCTCGTCGTGCTTCTCCTTCATCCGCCGCATGCGGGCCCGAACTTGACGTCTGGTCATCGCATGTCCGCCTGGTTGCTGTATCCGCTGGTTGGGTTTGGGGGTTCTCTACTTGGACGCCATTGCCCCACCGCTGCCGCTGTGGGCCGACTCCGCCAAGAGGTTCTCCAGCTTGAGCGAGAAGGCTTCGAGGTCAGCGGCCTGGCGCTTGGACATGGAACCCAGGATCGCGTGCGCAATGATGCAGGTGACGGCGATGCCCAGACCCATGGCCGTGTTGTTGAGCGCCTCGGAAATACCCCTGGCCAGAAGGCTGCTCCGCTCTTCGGGCTTGGCGGCTGACACCGCACCGAACGCGCGGATTAGGCCGACGACCGTACCGAGAAGGCCGACCAGGGTGGCGATATTGGCCAACGACCAGAGCACCTGGACGCGCTTCTTGAGCATTGGCGTCACATCTACCAGCGATTCCTCGATAGCTTGCGCCACCGCGATCTCGCCGCGATGCACCCGCTGCAGCCCAGCCTTGGCGACCTGAGCCACCGGCGCGGAGGTAGCCGAGCACAGCTTGACCGCCCGGTCCACGTTGTTGGCCAGCACCAGCTTGCGTATCTGCTCAAGAAAAGCCCGCGCATTCACGCTGCTTTTGAGGAGGAAGAAAATCAGACGGTCGATGATCATGGCGAGCACGATCACCGAAACCGCCAGGTTCACGTACATGAGCGTTCCGCCCTGTTCCAGGAACTGCGCTAGTCCTTGCATCTCATCCTCCGCGAGCCCATCAGCCCGCCTGCGCGAGTCCGCACGGGGCGGGCTCGCAACCAAGAGCCACGTTCTTCTTAGGGAAACTCCTCTATCGCGGCCGCTATCTTATCGGTCGGCCCTCCAGTGTCAAGAGACGCGAGGCGCTAGTTGGCGATTCTTCCTGTGCGCTAGAGTCGCGTTGGCGAAGGCGGGCTCCCCCTTCGGGGGCTTCGGGACGGACAGCCCACCCTGCCCACCCCGCGCGCTACGCGCGCGCCCTCGTTGCCCGCCGGAGCCAGAGCGCGGGAGGGGTTGGCGAGGCCGAGCGAAGCGAGCGGGGAGGAGGCGGTGGGTGGGGGGCCGAAGGGCGGAGCGAACCCTTTGAGGGTTCCCATCAGAATCGTTCATCGGAGAATCGCCCCGAGCTTCCAGCGCGGAAGAGAGGCGGCAGCGTGCCCCGTTTCAGAGGCATGAGCCGGCTGCCCGGCTTTTCCGGCGTGGCTGGCACGCCCTTTTCGGGGTCAGCCCGCACAAAGATGACCCCAGGTGGCGGTTCGAAGTCGCGCACCGGGACCGAGCGCAGGGCCTCCTGCATGTAGGAAAGCCAGATCGGCAGGGCCACCTGACCGCCTGTCGCGTCGTGGCCGATGGGCTTGAAGTCGTCGCGGCCGACCCAGACGCCGCACAGCAACTCGGGCACGAAACCGAAGAACCAGGCGTCCCGATAGTTGGTTGAAGTCCCGGTTTTGCCTGCGGCTGGCCTGCCCAACTCGCGCGCTTTCTTGCCCGTGCCGACCTCGACCACACCCTTCATCAGATCAGTCACGACGTAGGCGGTCTCGGGAGACAAGCGGTCTTCACGTGGTGCGGGGGCGGTGTGATCCTCCAGGACGCGGCCGTCGGCGTCCACGATCTTGACGATGAACAGCGGCGTGACCAGCTTGCCGCCTGCCGGGAAAGCGGCGAGCCCGTACGCGACCTCTTGCAGGGTCAGGTCAGGGGTACCGAGCGCGAGCGAAAGCGAGTGGGGCAGCTTGGAGGTGATACCCAGGCGGCGCATGACATCGATGACGGCGTCGACCCCGATCTGGGCGACAAGCTGGGCGGAGATGGTGTTGATGCTCTTGGCTAGCGCCGTACGCAGGGTCACCGGACCCAGGTAATCCGGCTTGTAGTTGTGAGGCGACCACATTCCGGAGACGGTCTTGAACTTGATGGGCGCGTCCCACTTGATGGTGAGCGGGGTGAAGCCGTGGTCGATGGCGGCCGCGTAGACAAACGGCTTGATGGCCGAGCCGATCTGACGGTGCGCCTGGGTGGCGCGGTTGAATTGGCTCTTGCCGTAGTCGTAGCCGCCCACCATGGAAACCAGGTGGCCGTTGGATGGATCGAGGGCGACCAGAGCGCCCTGGACAGTGGGCGCGCTGGCCAGGTGGGCGAGAAACTCCTCGCGGTGGCCGTGCCCGCTGCCACCCTGGGTGCGAAGATACACGGGCAGCACATCCCCGGTCCCCAGACGCTCGCCGCGCGGGCCTGCCCAGGCCAGGGCCTGCGCTTCGCTGGCCGGGTCGAGGGGAACGACCAGGCCCCCGGACGCGACCACGACCTTCTTGCCCAAACTGGTCAACACGGCTGCATAGATGGTGTCTGGATCGGTGTCGAATAGAGGCGCATCGCGATTCTTCGCCGCGCGCCGGCGCTGCGCCCAGGCCTCGCCCGCGGCGAACCTGGCCGCGGAGTCGGGCAGGTTCGCGCCCGGCTTGGTCGCGTCCACCGTCGCGGCGGGCGGGTCGGGCATGGCCATGAGAAAGGGGGACTGCTCCTCGTCTAGGACGAAGCCTCCAGGTCCCACGGGACGCGGCTGTCCGGTGGCAAGCTGGCGGCGTTGTTCGACGTCCAGGTGGGCGATGGGCCCGTCGAACCCGAGGCGTCGCTGCAGGTCCTCCAGACCGCGGCGCAGGGCGGACTCGGCGGCCCGCTGCCGGCGCATGTCCAGGGTGGTGTAGATGCGGAAGCCACGGCGCAGAAGATCCTCGTCGCCAAAGCGTTCGGCCACATGCTTGCGCACCGCTTCGACGAAGTATGGGGCGGCCACATTGGTCATGGCACGGGTGTGGGCGACTAGCATCAACGGCTCGTTGGCCGCGGTCTCGGCCTGCGCCGCGGTGATGAAACTCAATTCCCGCATCTGGTCGAGCACGTACTGCTGGCGGATGCGGGCGCGGGCGAAGTCGCGCAGGGGCGTGATGTTGCCGGGCGCTTTGGGCAAAGCGGCCAGCATGGCAGCCTCGGCCACGGTGAGATCGGCCACGCTCTTGCCAAAGTAGGCCGTGGCGGCTGACGCCAGCCCATAGGCGCCATGGCCCAGGTACACGTGGTTGAGGTAGATGCCGAGAATCTGGTTCTTGCTCAGGCGCTTCTCGATGCGAAAGGCGAGCAGTGCCTCACGCACCTTGCGCGCCAGCGAGCGCTCCTGGCCGACGATTAGGATCTTCGCCACCTGTTGCGTGATGCTGGACCCCCCTTGCACCACCTGGCGTGCACGCAGGTTGGCCCAGGCCGCGCGCAGGACGCCCAGATAGTCGACGCCGCCATGCTTGTAGAAGCGGCCGTCCTCGGCGGCGACAAATGCCTTGCGAACCAGGTCCGGCACCTGCTCGATGGGCAGAAGCACCCGCTTCTCCACGAAGAACTCGCCGATGAGCTCGCCGTCGGCGCTCCAGATCTGGCTGGCGCGGATGGGTTGGTAGTCGGTCACCGCGCTCAGGTTGGCGGGCAGGTCGGATTCGAACTGGCGATACACCCAATAGCCCAGGCCAGCGGCCAAACACACCAAGCCCAAGCCCAGGCCGCCGACAATACGTAGACTGGAACGTAGGACCATGCGAGGGCGAGACATTCGCTTCTTTTCCTTTGGTTCATATGAGGCGGTGCGGGGAAGTCGTCAATATTTCAGCCACGTGAAAAACTTGCACTCCGACGGGAAGCTCCGAGTATTGGATCATGGGCTGGTTCTCCGGCCGCACACCCATGTGGTACGCGGCAACTGTCACTTTTTCCCTCTGGGCGCCGGGCGTGGCGGCGGCTACGCGAGACATGCGTCCGGATCCTCGTCCCGATGGCCACGCAGGCCCGCCCGAGGCCGAGGCGCGGGGTGACAGCCGCGCGGAGCCTACCGTTCAGCGCGAGACCTTCGTGGTCGAGCTGTTCAAGAACGCCAATGGCTATCGCGCCCTCGACTACTTGGAAACCGGACTACCCGCGCTGGTGGCCGAGCGTCTTGGTCACCTGGCGCCTCTCAAGTTCGCGGGCAGCGAGACCCTGTTCGGTCGTGCGCCGGCAGTCACGCCGCGCTGGACAGTGAGCGGCGAATTCGTGCGGCGACCCGACTGGAAGATCGCGGTCACGGTTCGGATCAATGGATCGGGCGGCGCATCTGACGCCGTGGAAGCGACCCGCATCGGGGGCAAGGACGGCGCCGCCGCGGTCGCGGTCGAAGCGGCGCTGGCGGCCTTTCGCAAGGCGCTTGGCGATCGGGCGCCGGCTGCCAAGCCCGCGGTCAGTCAGCGGTTCGGCCGCGATCCCTACGCCTTCGTGCTCTACGGTCGGGGCGTGGCAAGCTACCTGGGGCTGGGCGGCCGCCACCGCAGCCAGGAAGAGGCCATCAAGATCCTTGGCCGCTCGCTGGTCATCGATCCCAAGGTTCCTGAAACCCGCCGCTTTCTTGGCGCCATTCATCTAGAGAACGGGCGGCCCGGCCATGCGCGCGCCATGTGGTCAGTGGCCATCGAGGCACGCCCCGACTACCTGCCCGCCCTGGCAGGGCTGGCTGCCTTGGACCGCAACGAGGGCTCGGCAGCCGCGCGCGATCGCTATGCGCGCCTGGTGGAACTGGATCCCGCGGATCTGGACATGCGTCGGGCCTACGGTGAGGTATTGGCCGAGGCCGGGCAGCTTGCGCAAGCCCAAGCAGAGTTGAACAAGGTTCTGGAGGCTTCACCCGACGACCTGCGGGCGCGCCGGGCACTGGCCCTGGTGCTGGCCTCGCGGCGGGCTGGCCCGGAGCTGGTGGCGGATCTGGAGGAACTGGTGCGCCTGCAGCCCGACAGCGTCGACGCGCGAATGGACCTGGGCGCGGCCTACCTGGGCGTGGGCAAGCGCAGCGAGGCAGAGGCAGTCTACGACGAGGTTCTGCGCCGCCGTCCGCGCGCCGCGGCCGCTTTGAAGTTGTGCGGCGATCTGGCGCGCGCGCGCGGCGATTTGAGGAAGGCGTCTTCGCTCTACGGCAAGCTGCGCTGGATTGCGCCCAATGACCCCAGGCCGGCGTTCTTGCTGGGAACCGCCTTTTACGATGCGGGAAACCTGAACGCAGCCGAGCGGTGGTTCACCGAGGCGTCGAAGTACCCAGGCATGCTGGGCGAGGCCTACGGCAATCTGGGCGTGATTGCCCTGCGGCGGGACCAGCCCAAAGAAGCGCAGTGGTTCTTGAGTCGTGCAGCCAAGCGGCGGCCGCAGAAGGCCCTGGTGCGATACAACTATGCGCTGGCGCTTTTCTCTAACAATCGGCCCGAGGATGCGCTCAACCAGCTACACGCGGCCCAGGGGCTGGAGCCGAACGACGCCGTCACCCACTTCTTCACCGGCGTGGTGGCGCTGCGGGTCGGCCTTGTGCCCGAGGCCGAGCGTTGTTTCCGTGAGGCACTGCGCTTGGATCCGCAAAATGAAGACGCGCGTCACAACCTGGCCCTGCTGGAACCCCTGGTGAGGTCGACGCGTGAGGAGCGGCTGTCCCTGGGCGAGGCGGGAATGGCGCCTGCGCACCCGGCACGAGTGGACATCGAGAAAGGGCCGTGAGGGGGCGGCAGGGGGGCACAGGGGCCATCCCGTAGGGGCGACCGGCGGCCGCCCCCAATCCTTCCCAGCAGTTGGGACCGCGCCCGAACCCGTCGGTGCGAAGGTCGAGCGCAGTCGCGGCGAGACTGGTGCACAATAGCGCCATCATGCGGCCCGCCCGGCAAACCATATCTCGCGCCGTGGGGAGCTATCTTCGGCGCATCGCCGTGCACCGGCGTCCCCTGGCCAAGATCCTGGTACTTTTCCCCATCAAGCACGCGGCGTTTCTCTTCTATCCGATCCTCATCAAACTCATCATCGACCGCTTTATTCCGGCGCGCCGGCTGGACTTGATCTTCGGCACTCTCGGCGTGGTCACCCTGCTGGGGGTCCTCAACTACTTCTGCCACCGCGCCTATACCGTGTGCGAGACCACCATCACCAAGGGTGTCTCGCGGAATTTGCGCAATCAGATCGTGGAGAAGCTCCAGATTCTGTCGTTGCAGTATCACGCCAGCCACGAGAGCGGGCGCTTTGTATCGAAGCTGCTGGTCGACGTGGAACGAACCGAGCGGTTTGCCGAGATGCTGTTCAACACGCTGCTGGCGTCAGTGATCACCGTCGTGTTCTCGGTGGCGGTGCTGGCGGCCGACAACTGGAAGATGCTGTTGTTCTACCTCCTGTGCATTCCGTTCTATCTGGCGGTCTACCGCTATTTCAACGTGCGGTTCGGCCGATTGCAGCGCGCGGCCCGCATGGCCAACGAGGACCTCAGCCATTCCATCAGCGAGTTCATCCAGACCTCGTTTTTGAGCAAGCTCCACGGCGAGGAGGAGTTCGAACGCAAGCGCATCGACGAACGCAGCATCGACATCATCCAGCGACAGAAATCCATCCGCAAGACAATCGCCTCGTTTGGCATCATCACGGTGACGTTCTCGCAGGTGTTCACTATGCTGATTGTCGCCGTGTGCGCGACCCTGGTGATGCGCGGCGAAATGCTTATCGGATCGCTCGTGCTGTTTCTTGCCTACATCACCCAGCTTACCAACACGGTCACCAACATCATCAACCAGTTCCCCACCATCACCGAGTTCGCCGAATCCGTCTATTCAATCCACGAGGTGCTCGACGCTTCGGAAGAGGAGCACGGGAAAGAGAAGCCCGCCGCCATTGACGGGCAGCTGGAATTCCAGGCGGTCGATTTCTCCTACGACAGCGGGCCGCAGGTTTTTGCCGGCCTTTCGGTTGTGCTGGAGCGCGGTGCCACCATCGCGCTGGTGGGCGCCTCCGGTTCGGGCAAGACGACCTTCGTCAACCTGGCCCTGGGTTTGGTGCAGCCTCAGCGGGGTCGCATTCTCCTCGACGGACGCGACCTGCGCGGCCTGGACATGCGCCACGTGCGCAAGCAGGTCGGCGTGGTCACGCAAGAGCCCATTATCTTTCGGGGAACGGTCTACGAGAACATCGCGCACGGCCGCGAGGATTACGACAAGGAGGCTGTGCAGGAGGCGGCCCGGCGAGCCAACGCGCACGATTTCATCGCCGCGCTGCCCGATGGGTACGACACCGTGGTCGGGGAGCGCGGGGCCACGCTGTCGGGCGGGCAGAAGCAGCGCATCGCCATAGCCCGTACGATCTTCCGCCGGCCGGCCATACTGGTCCTCGACGAGGCCACCTCGGCCCTGGATGCGGAGGCGGAGCGGGAGGTGCAAAAAGGGATCGACGGTCTGCTCGGGGGCCAGACCACGATTGTGATTGCGCACCGACTCAGCACTATCTTCAAGGCGGACCGTATCCTGGTGTTCGACAATGGACACATCGCGGAATCAGGCACGCACGACGAACTGATTGACCGGCGTGGCCTCTATGCCAACCTGCTGCAGGTACAGATGGGGCTCGACGAGCACACCATCGGAATCCTGAAGCAGGCGGGACATCGCGGCGTCCGTTGAGCTTGACCTCTTGCGAACTGAGCTTGTCGCAGAACACGGCCCCGCGCTGTCACCAGTGCCTGTCACCAGTGCCTGTCACCGCCTTCCGCCTGTGTGCCATGCTCACGCGCCTGGCCCACATGGGCGACCGGCCTTCCGGGCCAGCGCAGATCGGCCAGCGTGCGCGTGAGCGTGAGCGGTAGCGTGAGCGTGAGCGGTAGCGTGAGCGGTAGNNGCGTGAGCGGTAGCGTGAGCGGTGGCGTGAGCGGTAGCGTGAGCGGTGGCGTGAGCGACCAGCGGCAAGCGGCTAGCGTGGGCGGCTGGCGTGAGCGTGCGCGGCCCGCGGCCCGCTAGCCGTCTTCCCGCATAACGCCCACGAACTCGCTCACGCCCACGCGACCCGCTAGCCGCTAGCCGCTTGCCGGCCCTGCGGGCGGCCCGCAATTTCCCGACAAGCCGTAGCTAGGCCTTCTTGAGCGACAGCGCGAGCTTCACGGCCTCTGCAACGCCCTTCTCGGCCGCGAGCGCCTTCACTTTGGCACGATCCGCGCCTGCGAGCGCCCGCAAGGAGCCCAAGTATTGCCCTTGAAGCTTCCGCGCCCGCGCGACCTTGGGCGTGACCTTCCGGGCCTTCTTTCGCGCCGGCTTGGCCCCTATCGCCGGGGTGACCTTGCCCTCCCGTCGCTCCGCCCGGTACTTCTTGATCTTGGACTTGGCCACCTTCTTGTGGTCCTTGCACACCATGCCGAAGACCGGTGCTGCCGGGTTGTTGCAGCCGGGCACGGGGCAAAGCTGCTTCTTCCGTGCTGGCGCGGCCGCAGGGGACTGGGCCAAGGATGCCACGGTTCGGGGCTGCTTCGGTGGGCGACCGGGCCCGCGCTTCTGTGGGGCGCCGAAGGCACCAGTAAGGGCAGCCTGGATTCGCTGAACCGTAGCGGCCTCCACGGTGGCAACGAGTTGGCGGGTGAAGGTCTCGATTTGTGCGGTGATATTCGGGTCGGTTGTGGACATTTGTTCTCCTGGGGGTTTCTTGCCGGGCAATGGTACTGGGTAAGTAGGAAATCGGCAACCAGATCGAGCATCTACTACTGTTTTTTGCGTGGACATCAACTGTTTTTTTGCGTGGACCTCAACGAGGGCTTCCGACAGCAGACATTCTGCCTGCGAATTGAAGAAGCGGAATTGGGGGAGCGTTCTTTGAGCCCAACGCGCACTCCGAGGGATCCGTCTGACGAGCGACGGCGTCGCCCGTGTTGGGTTGCCCGAACAGGCCACCAGAAGGCCCGAAAGCACGATACGCAGCCTGGTCACCATTGTGCACCACGGTTTCTCAGTTTGGACTTCCTCGCAGACAATTCCAGGGCGGCAGCGCCCCGCTGGACCGGAAATCAGCTCAGCTTGCTGAAATCATGTGGCCTTCTGAGTTTCTATGGACCTTGCTGGAATCCGAATCGGTAGGCGGGACGGGGATTGTCTTCCACCGAACCGTTCGGGCCTTTCGGCTTTTCGTGAAAGGGGCCGGTCGATCAAGGGATCGGTGGGTAGGAACGGCTTTGGTCCGGCGTGCGTGGAAACGTGGTCGCCAGCAGGATGGCCATCCCTGGTGCGCCTCACGGGGCGGTCGAGGTTCATCGATCTCCATTCCCAGATTGCGTCGTTCCAGACCATGAGCCGCTCCGACGGAATGGGGTTTGCTCAGTAGTTCGGGCTGTTCGGGCTCGCCCAGACCGCGACGTAGGCGACTCGGAGATCAGAGGGATTCGGGGTCAGGTTCCAATCGTAGTCGTCACCAGCGGCGTTGTTGTAGGTGCCGCCGCCGAGCGCCAAGTTGAGCAGCAGGAACATCGGCCGCTTGGCCTCGTCGTAGCTTGGAACACGCCAGACCTCGGTCCGATCGTAGTACCAGACGATGGTGTCCGGCTCGATATCGACCCCGAAGCGGTGATAGCCTGCGGTCAACCCGG
>PMCR01000521.1:0-140 GCA_003155465.1 Myxococcales bacterium
GCGCAAAGCCCGCTGTCCGAGCGTGCTCACCCACTCGCGGTCGAGGCCAGGCTTGAGCACCTTGCGATAGACCGCGGCCATCTCGTCGGGCTTCTGCTGCTGGCTCGCCAGCGCTTCCGCCTCATCCCAAGCCGCTGGGT
>PMCR01000521.1:188-8169 GCA_003155465.1 Myxococcales bacterium
CTTGTGTGGAAATTCCGGACCAGAGCCGGTCGGGCAGCGTGAGGGTGTAGCGGTAGCGAACAAGCGTGTAGCGGCCTGCGTGGGCGGGTCGCGTGAGCGGCGTGTGCGGGCGCGACCCGCGTCCCTCCCACGCACTCGCCCACGCTCACGCCCACGCGACCCGCGATCCGCGGCCTCCTCTGGCTCGCTGCGCGAAAACGGTTGACGAGACGCTGCCTCCCGCGTAACGATCTTCCCTCGGTAGTTTCTGGGGCCGTACTCGTGTCTCACGTCTCGTCGAGGGATTAGCCGAGGATACTCCACATGGACAACCGTCAGATCGGACGACATCTCAGCTTGGTGATCTTCCTCGTAGCCGCCCAAGCGTTGGGCGCGTGCAGCGGCACTCGCTCCGCGAATGGAGATGGCGGAGGAGGCGGCGGTGGCAACCCGGGAACCCTCCCCGCAAGCAGCGGCGTCTGCGCGGACACGTGCGAGAAGGACTGCAGCAGCGATCAAGACTGCGACATGAGCAATGGCGAGTTGTGCTGCGACCTTGCGCCTGCGGGCAAGAGCTGCATGGCCGCGACCCAGTGCCCGCGCCAGTGCACCACGGACTCGCAATGCGACTCGACGCATGGCCTCGCTTGTGTGCGGATGAGCCTCGCCTTCAGTCAGAAGTACTGCGACAGCCCGGCGTACGGCATCCAGCCGTGCACCGCCGACACTGACTGCCCCACTGGCAACATGTGCTGCGGCATCTACAATCAGCCCTTCTGCCTGCCCTCCTCGCAATGTCCCCATGCCTGCTCGACGAGCGCTGAGTGCGACACAGGCTCGGGCGAGATCTGCTGCACCTCCGTGCGCAGCCTGGAACCCAATCTGAACGTGTCCGGCCTGTGCCTGAATCCGAAGTACGAGAGATGCCCCGAGACCTGCGCCACCTCCATGAACTGCACTTCGCAGTCGGCACCGCTTTGTTGCAACGGCCTTTGCGCCGCAACGTGCGCGCAGATTTGCACCCAGAACAGCGACTGCACAGGCCAGATCTGCTGCAAGTCCGCCATGATGCGGATCTCTTCGCAGCCGACCCAGACCTTCACGTCCACCCCGACCTGCACCGGAGCGGCGTATTCCTGTTCAAGCTGTGCCTACTCCGGCGGCTGCAAGTGCCCAGGCTGTAGCTTGTCCAGCGCAGGGTACTGCTCGGGATCGAACCCCACTTCCTGCACGTTGTGTGGCGGCACCGCTGCTAGTTGCATATGCTCCGGCTGCACCTGGTTTGATGCGGAAAGTTGCACGGGGACGGCCACGCCCTGCGGTCAACTCTCGGCCGACACCTGCGAAAGCAATCTTGGCTGCCACTTGTCCATCGACCCCCATGGCCACTAGACAGAGCGGAAGCGTACTTCTGCCCGTCAGTCTTGGCTCGTCCGTGTAGAAGGCGAAGTAGTCGGTGTGGCTACGCTGTGGAACCTGTACGCGGCTTGCTACGACCTGGTGGCTGGGCTGGCACCGTACCAGGACATGCTCGACGAGGTGGTGGCGGCGCTCGACCTGCGGCCCGGCATGCGGGTGCTGGATGCAGGCTGCGGCACCGGCGCTTTGGAGGCGCGACTGGTGCAGCGCCATCCCGAGGTCGACGTGGTGGCAGTCGACGCCTCGCCTGCCATGCTGGCGCGCGCCCAGCAGCGGCCCTGGTCAGTCAGCCCGCGCTTCGTAGCAGCAGACATCGACGATTTCCTGACCAAAGAGAAAGGACAATTCGACCGCGTGGTGAGCGTGAACCTGATCTGGGCACTCAACGATCCGCGCCGAACCATCGAGCACATGGCGGCCTGCCTGGCGCAAGGTGGCCGCATGGTGCACACGACCCCGCGCTGGCGCTTCCGTTTCGACCTGCTGGTCGCCCATCACCTGCGACAGACGCACGGATCTCGGGCGTTGCTGCGTGCCTTGTGCTTGCTGCCTGCGCTGGCCGTGGCCGGACTGCTCAACCTGGCCCTGGTGCTGCGGGTTCTTTCGCGAACCTGGCGCGATCGCAGCCGCTGGCAGGCAGAAGGACTGGCGCGGCTGTTTGCCCGGCCCGGCCTCGGTCCTGTCGCCATCCGTCCCACCTACGCGGGTCAGGGATTCCTGGTCATGTGCGACAAGCAGGCCGCGCCCCTGGTATAGAGGGGACCATGGACTTCCAAGAGCTGATTCGCATTCGCCGTAGTATCAGAGCCTACCGGCCAACGGAGGTGCCCGAGGACGTCCTACACCGTGTGCTGGACGCGGGCCGCGTGGCGCCCACTGCCTGCAACCTCCAGCCCTTTCAACTTCTCGTGGTCACCGATCCTGAAGTGCGAGCCCAGCTCAAGGCCGTGTACCGCCGCGACTGGTTCTGGCAGGCGCCCGTGATCATCGCCGGATGTGTCGAGCCGGATAGGGCCTGGCGCCGCAACGACGGCTTCAACGCCGCCGAGGTGGACATCGCCATCGTCATGGACCACATCATCCTGGCCGCGACCGAAGAAGGCCTGGGCACCTGCTGGATCTGTGCCTTTGACGAGCCGAAGGCCAAGGAAATCCTGGGTGTGCCCCAAGCCGTGCGCATCGTGGCCCTGACCCCGATCGGCTATCCCGCGGCCGAGCCCGTGCCCTTTGTGCGCAAACCCCTGCGCGAGCTGATACGCAAGGATCATTGGTAGATGTGGTTGCGCTGTGCAACCACGGCGGGGTAGGATCGCTTGCCTGAGAGGTGCCCCATGCCGATTCTGCATGTCCGCAATGTCCCCAAGCTGACCTATGAGCGGCTCCAGCAGCAAGCCGCGGGGAGGCAGACTTCCCTGAGCGCCGAGGTGGTCCGTCTGCTCGACTACGCGCTCTACGACGCGGACTGCCAACGGGCTCGTCGAGACGTACTTCATACGATCCACCGCCGTCGCCAGGCCGCGCGACCTGTGAAGGGCAGGTTTGACAGCGTGGCGCTGCTCAGGAGAGACAGGTCACGGTGAAAAGCCAGGTGCAGCGCCTGGTGATCGACGCCAGCGTGGGCGTGAGGCTTTTCAGCAACGAGGAGGGGGCAGAAGAAGTGGCCCGTTTCTTTGACGGCGGCGCCGCCTGCGCAGACCTGCACCTGTGCGTGCCCGATCTGTTCTTTGTCGAGTGTGCCAACGTCTTCCTCAAGCAGGCCCGGCGGGGCGACTACTCCGCCTCGGCAGCTAGGAAGAACCAGGCCGCACTGCTCGCTCTTGCGTTCAAGCCCTACCCGGTTGAGCCCTACTCCAGCGACGCGCTCGATCTGGCGGCCCGCTATGGCCTCAGTGCCTACGATGCGCTCTACGCCTGCCTGGCGCATTTTCTGAAGACGACCCTGGTCACCTGCGACGTCCGCTTGATCAAGGCTCTAGCCGGCAGCGCAATCAGCCTGTCAGATCCCTTAGCGGCATTGCGCCTGGTGGAGACGCGCGCGTGATTGTGTTATCCCGACCGCACGATGGCAAGATTTCGAGTCATGGTTGAAGGAAGTCCGGTCTTCCTTCTCTTGGATTCTTCACCACGCGCTGGGTGCACGCGGCGACGGCCGAGGAAGCACGCGTGGCTGCCTGCAGATTGGTGCTTGAGGAACTCGCCGAGACAGGCACCAGGAATCCCCTTAACGTGCCCGTACAGATCAAGATCGAGGAAGTGGCCGCACTTTCGTGGGTCGAATCTTTACGCCACCCAAGTCCGGGTCGTGGGTTCACCTTCTTCCCGGACGATGCGAACTGAGGCGTGACAACGTGCAGTCTGCTACCTTGGGAAAACTGCGATGGAGGTTGACCCAAGATGTGGACATACCAGGAAGAAGAACCCGTCGCCATTGTGACCGGGGCCAATGGGGCCATTGGCAAGGCCATTGCCGCGGGCATCGCCAAGGCTGGCTTCGAAGTCGTGATGGTCTGCCGGGACGAAAAGCGGGCTCGGCGGGCGCGGGATGAAATCCGCCGCGCGAGCGACACCTCGGATCTGCGAGTTGAGCTGGCCGATCTGTCGCGACGCGAGTCGGTGTTTGCGCTGGCAGCGCGCTGGCGGGGGCGGCTCGACGTACTGGTCAACAACGCCGCCATTGCGCCCCGACGCCGCAGCGAGACTCCTGAGGGCATCGAGCTGCAGTTCGCCACCAACGTGCTTGGCTACCTGTGGATGATGCGGGCCTTTGAGNNTACTGGGCCGGCGACCTGGATCTGTCCGACCTGCAATTCCAGCGGCGCCGCTACGACAACGACCAAGCCTATCGCCAGTCCAAGCAGGCCAACCGCATGTTGACTGTGGCCTTTGCCCAAAGATGGCGCGACGCCGGCATCACCGTGAACTCCTGTCATCCGGGCGACGCCAACTCGGCCCTGAGCAACGCCCTCGGGTTTGGCGGCAGCGAAACGCCCGAGCAGGCCGCGGCCACGCCGGTGTGGCTGGCGACCGAGCCGTCGCTGCGCGTCGCCACCGGTCAGTATTTTGCCAATCGCCGGCCTGCCCGCTGCGTCTTCGCCGCCGACGCGCACAGCATTGCCGAGCTAGACGCGATCTGCGCCAAGTACTGATGCACTCTTTCGTCGAAAAGCGGAAATCGACGCCGTATGCTTGAGGTTCAACATCCCTCCGAGGTACCGAGATGCAAATTGGGAACGAGACCGTCGTGACCATCCACTACACGCTCACTGATGAAAAAGGCGTGGTTCTGGATTCCTCTGCCGGCGAAGAGCCACTCACCTTTGTCCACGGTGCGGGAACCATGATCCCAGGGCTGGAAAAGGGGCTGCTCGGCAGGTCGGTGGGAGATTCGCTGAAGATCTCGGTGGCCCCGGCGGACGGCTATGGGCTGCGGGACGAGGACTTGGTGCAGAAGGTGCCGCGCGAGAACTTCCCGGTGGAGGATGTGCAGGTGGGCATGCGTTTCCAGACGCGGAGCCACAGTGGGCCACGCATCGTCACGGTGTTGGCCACTGACGACAAGAACATCACCATCGACGGCAACCACCCTCTGGCCGGTACCACACTAAGCTTCGATGTCCAGGTTCTGGAAGTCCGCGCCGCCACTCCCGATGACCTCATGCCGAGTTGTGGGAGTTGCGCGAGCTGCAGCGGGCATCACCACTAGCTCTCACATTTTTGCCGGCTCGTCGCGCTCACGCGCGGTGGCTGGACGCTTCTTCAGGCCGGGCCGGACCTGTTCCTTGCGGTCTGGTTCGAGCGCGAAGGTGACCCGGAGGTCAGCGTCCAGAGCGATGTCGTGGGTGGCAGGCAGGTAGCCTTCGCGCATCAGGCGGACCCTTAGCGAGCGGGGCGAAGACTCCAGCTCCATGTCCTGGGGCGTGGTACCCAGGACGACATTGTCAGACTCGCGCACGATGCGGGCGCCGGTGGGTAGGCTCTCAAGGTGCACGCGCACGCGCTTGGGCACGGAAGCGGCCGGGACCACCGCGATCGAGGCTGGCGTCACCGGCCCGGGCCCCGCCGGCGTGACCGCGGGGCCGCCAGGAGCCGACGGTTGGCTCCCCAGACCGAGCAGCAGGACCGCGACAGCCCCGAGCCCGGCAGCGGCCGCGGCGGCGAGCACAATCGTCCCTCTGCCAAAGCGCGTGCGAACCGTGGTTCCTGAAGACACCATCCTCTCGCCCGCGGTGTGCGACAGGGTGGTCTGGGCCAAAGCCAGCTCCGCGCCCGCCTCAGCGCTGATGGTGGGCTGGAGCGCGCGTCCAAGGTCCGCCGCCGAGTGCGACAACGCGTCGGGGGCGGGTGCGAGATCGGCGGCTGCGGCCAACGCCGAGCAAACCTCGGCCATGGACTGGAAGCGATCCTCGGGCCTCTTGGCCAGCATCCTGAGTACCACCCAATCCAAGCCAGGCGAAATCGCAGGCTCGATCTCGCGCGGGGAACGGGGCGGCTGGTTGAGGTGCATGCTCAACAGGGTACCGAAGGTCGCCGAGATAAAGGGGGGTTGCCCAATGAGCAGCTCATAGAGGATGACTCCCAGCGAGTAGATGTCGCTGCGCCCGTCGACTTCCTTGGTGCCCCGGCACTGCTCGGGCGACATGTAGACCGGCGTCCCCATGAGCGCACCGGCGCGGGTCTTGACTCTGCCGTCGAGCCCGGTGGTCTGCAGCTTGGCAATGCCAAAATCGAGCACTTTGATTTGCTCGCTGCCGGGGTTGGCCGGATCGCGAACCACGAACAAATTGTCGGGCTTGAGGTCACGATGAACGATGCCCTCGGCATGGGCTGCACCGAGAGCGGAGGCGGTTTGCATGACCAGCGCAACCGCCTCGGGCGGCGACAGCCTGCCCTTGCGCCTGATGCGCGCGGTGAGCGATTCGCCACGCAGAAGCTCCATCACCAGGTACGAGATGCCATTGTCGGTGACGCCGGAGTCGAGAATCTCGATGATGTTGGGGTGGTGGATGGCGTTGGCGGCGCGCGCTTCGTTGATGAAGGGCGCGAGGGTCTGCTGGTCGTGGCCGAGCTGGCTGCGCAGTACCTTGATGGCCACCTGCCGGCCGATGCTCGGGTGCTCAGCGAGATACACAGCGCCCATTCCACCCTCGCCGAGGAGGGCCGTGGCGCGGTAGTTGCCGAAGCGCTGGCCGATCACGCGGGGGCAGTCTATCGCCATTTTCCACTTCGCGCAGCGCCCGTGCGGGCCGACGCCTCCACGCGTCAGCGCAATCGCCTTGCAGTTGTAGAAAGTCGGCGGACATCCGATAGTTGGGATTGCGTGTCGCGCATGCCCGCCCGACGGGTTTTCGCCCAACAGACGATCCATGGACAGCAAGGAGTTGCTTAGGAGATTCCGGGCAGCCGGTTGGCCTGGCCCGGTGCAGGTCCACGCGCTTCTGGGCGAGGCGCCTTCACTCGCCCGCGACGACATCGAGCGCCTGCTCGGCGTGCTCACCAGCAAAGGGCTGCCTGGCGATTCGCGCGACCAAACCAACCGCTGCTTCATCTTTCGCACTCTGGCCGAGCGGGTGATCGACAAGGCGCTGTTCGCGCCCTATGTCCGGGCCTTGCGTGGCGCCGACGGACAGATCCTGTCCCTGCTCGGACCCCTCATCCCGCGGGTCAACAACATCGAGGGGCACGTCGAGCTGTGCGCCCTGCTCAAGGAACCTGACGGGACCCTGCGCCGGGGCGTGGCCGGCATTCTCAAGCAGATCGGGGGCACCACCGTCTTCCAGACCTTGAGCGCTCTGGGTAGCGACCCCGGTTTCCAAGGCCGCATCGAGGCCATGGACGTGCTGGTCTCGATCGGGCGCCAGGTGGCCATTCCGGCGCTGGCGGCGGCGCTGGCGGTGGGCACGCCCAATGAGAAGGTGCATGCCCTGCAGTACCTGGCCGACCCCGAGTTGATGGCCAAGGACCTGCGGGCGGCGGTCAAGGCCATCTCCCCAGCTCTACGCGACGCCACCGAGCGCGTGGCCATGCAAGCCGTGCTCGCCTTCGCGTCCCTGTGCTCGGAAGACGAGTACTTCGAGTCCATCGGTCCGGTGCTGGATTCACCCAACCTCAACATGGTCAAGGCCGCGGTTGAGGCCCTCAAGCGCTTCAGCTCGGCGCGCGCGGTGGACACTCTGGAGCGCAAGCTGCACGCCGGCCCTCCCATCATCCGCCTCGCCGTGCTGGCCACCGCCGAGGCCATCGGCAACGACCAAGTCCTTCCCCTGGTGGTCGCCGCGCTCAATTTCAAGAAGATCGACGTGCGAACGCGGGCGGCCGAGGTGCTGACCAACCTGGCCCTGGCCGGCAAGGTGGACCTGGCGCGCACCATCCTCTGGCTCCTGCGCAGCAAGGATGTGAACGTCCGGCGCATGGCGGTGGACATCTCCAAGAAGGTGGGCGATCCCACGGGCGAGCTGGCGCCGCGACTTCTGCGCCACCTGCGCGACGAGGACTGGTGGGTGCGCGAACGGGTGATGGACGCCCTGGTGGGCATGGCGGGCCGGCAGCTCACCCGTCACCTGGTCAGCTACCTGCAAGATCCGTC
>PMCR01000105.1 GCA_003155465.1 Myxococcales bacterium
CGGGCCGCGCGCGAGGCCGCCCGTCGGGCCAAGGAGGGTGACGACAGCGGCGTGCGCGTGTTCGAACGCCCGACGGTTCGCGCGGCGTGGAGCCGTCTCATCGGCGACCGCGAGTCACTGGTGTGGCGTCACGTGGCCGCCGCGCGTGGCCTGTTGGCTGCGGCCGTGCCCATGCGCGCCGAGGAGATCAATCGCGACCTTCAGCCACGCCTGGGGCCAAGTGAATGGCGGCGCGCTGCCACCTCGCTGGCCGCCATGGTTTCCCATGATCCCGACAAGGCCGTGGCGCGCTGCCTGGAGATCCTGGCCGGCGAGATCACAGCCAAGGATCCCGGCGTGGCTTCGGTGATGATCTTCGGCCTTGCCCGGGCGGTGGAAGAAGAGCCCGAGGCGTCGGAGGAGCTCTTGACCAAGCTGGTTCTGGTGGGCGGTATCGAGGCCATCGAGGCGCTGGTCGACCTGTACGAAGAGCATGCAGGCAACCGCATCGGCGCCCAGGCCGCGTTCAGTGCCATGGAGACTTTGCGCGCGACCGCGCCGACCGATGATGACGGGGCCGTGGCACTCGTCCAGGCGCTGATAGACGACCTGGACATGAGTGCGGCCAGCCCGAAACCCTCGTTGCGTGCCACGCTCGCGACCGCCTTGCGCGCCTTTGCCGAAGGCCGCGATCTCGGCCCCGCCACCGACGCGGCCCTGGCCGCGGCCAACGACGCGATCGCCACCCTGGAGAATACCGGCGACTCAACCTCGGCGGATCGGCAGGCCCTGTTCCGCGCCCTGCGCGAACTGGACGCCGGGCTCTTGCAGACTTCCGCCTTGTCCGATCTGCTCACGGTGCGCAACCGCGAAGACCCGGGCCCCGATGGCCCGCTGGCGGACATGCTGTGGCTGCTGGGAAGCTGGCTTCTCGGCCGCGAACAGCAGCCTCTGGTCGACAAGACCATTCCGCATATGACCCTTCGCTTTCGTCAACTGCGGACCCTGCTCCACCTGGTGGACGCCGAGTTCGGCGCCACCGATGAGCCGTCGATTCCCGTGCGCAGCCGTTGTACGCACACCTTCCGCATGCTGTGCGAGCGGGTACGCAGAGACACGGTCACACCCCTGCGCCGGCTGACCTGTGCAACCCTGGCGCGCGCCGCGGACGCGGTTGTGCACGAGCAGGTGTACGAGCTGTCCGACGCCTACATTGCCGCGTGTTGGTGCGTGCAGAGCGCCTTTGACCTTCGCTGTCTGGCCGAGGCGTGTATGGCGCCGGAGTTCAGAGAGCTGTTCGCGGCCACGGTCGAGGTGGCGGTTTTGGTCGGCGAGCGCAGCGGCCGCCACGCGGATGAGCAGGCTTTGGTCGAGAGTCTGCGCGGTGTCGCAGAAGCCTTGCCTCCGGGCAGTTCGGCGCGGGTCGAAGGTCTGCGCCGCGGCCTGCTCAGCATCACGCGTGCACTCGAGTCCTTCACCGACGCGCAGTGTATCTCGGACCTGCGTCGGGGCGACGACGGCACCGCGCTCGACCGACTGGCCGGAGCCATCACCTACGCGGCCCGTCTGATCGCTGGCGCCACCCGGCGCACGGGCCTGCGCGAGGGTTTTTTTCCGTCGTCATCGACGCGTGGCTTGCGCAAGCTGGACGCCTGGGTTGAACGTGCCTTGCTGGAGAAGGATGAAAGCATGGGCGCAGCGGCCGCCGTCGCTGCCGAGGCCGTACGCCAGGACCTGCCGCCGCTCTTTGCCGACGTGGTGGGCCGTGTGCTCCTGCGCATCGGACGCTTGCCGCGTGATCCATCGGCCTCGGGCGAGATGGCCCGCGTCGTCAGGGTGGGCCGCACGCTTCCCCTGCCTGCCTGGTTACCACCCAGCCGCACCGTCGGTGGATTCTACGTACTGCGCCCCATCGGCACCGGCGCCGGCGGATCGGTTTTTGTCGCCCGCCGGGCCGAAGAGCGCCACGAAGAATCGGCCGAAACCTTCGCCTTGAAGGTGCCCGCGTACACCGGCGCTGCGGCTCGTACCCTGTCCGAAGAGGAGTTCCTTCGTCTTTTCCGCGAGGAGGCGGGCGCGCTACTGACCTTGCCCGGCCACAAGAACCTGGCCGGGTTTGTCACCTTCGACGCCGGCGCCAAACCCAAACCCATCCTGGTGATGGAGCTGGTGCAAGGCCCCACGCTGGAGCGTCTGCTCGACAAGCGAGCCATGACCATGCCGATGGCGTTGGATATTATCGACGGACTGGCGGCTGGACTTGGGGCGATGCACAGCGCGGGCATTGGCCACCTGGATGTGAAGCCATCCAACGTGATCTTGCGTGATCCGGGCGAAATCGGTCCGCAGACGCGCAGCCGGCAAGCCCCGTTCGCCGCGCCGGTGCTGGTTGACTTCGGCTTGGCTGGTCGCAAAGTGCGCCCCGGCTGCGGCAGCCCGTACTACGGCGCGCCCGAGGTTTGGGACACCGCGAGCTTCGGCGATCACGTGGATCCACGGGCGACCGACGTCTACTCGTTTTCCTGTCTGGCCTATGAAGTGTTGACCGGAACCACCCTCTTCAGCGGAGACGCGCTGCCCGCGATCATTGCTGCGCATCTGACCCACGAGGATGGCCCCGAGTCCTTGCGCTGGCTGCTCCGACACCGTCAGGCGGGAGCCCTTGCCGATCTCCTGGGCATGGGCCTGCGCCGCAACCCGAGCAGGCGCATTGGGCTGTCGGACATGCGAAGCGCGATCGGCGAGATGGGCCGTGATCGCCTGCGCGCTTTGAGCTGGCCTTTGCGGAACTAGCTCGCAATATCCTTCGACAAAGCCAGCACGCGGTTCACCACGGCGCTCGTGCCCGCGCACTTGGGAACGAAGTCATCTGCGCCGGTGGCGTGCAGACAGTCCTGCAGCTCAGCGTCCGAGCGCGCGGAGACCAGAACGATCCCGGTGCGTCGACCCTGCGTGGCCGCGCGAAAACGGTCGCACAGCTCGGACACTTCCAGGCCGGGCATGTGCACGTCGGTGACCAGGATGCTCGGTCCGAACGTTGCGCACAGATCAAGAACCTCGCTGGTGGTGGTGGCGGTGCGGACCTCGAAGCCATTGCGTTCGAAGACGTGCGAGAGAGCCCGCGCCGCAAATGGGCTGTCGTCCACCACGACGACGCGGCAAGGTCTGGCTTTGACGCCACGATCCGATTCGGGCTGTTCGCTCCAGCGTGCCTCCTCGACGGCCAGCCCCTCGTTCATGGCGCCGATGGTCGCGGCACAGGCGATGCGAGCCTCGGCCGTGTCATCCACCCCGAGACGTCGCGCCGCCGCCTCTGCCTCCCGGGCCAGTTGTGCAATCCGAGGCAGATCCAACATCGCGGCCTCGCCCCAAATCAGGTGGATGTCCATGCCCAATGCCCTGCCGTCCGCATGCTCCGGAGAGTTGATGACTTTCTGCGCCTTTTCAAGCCTTCTCCTGGTTGAGGCAAGGAACCTGGTCATGAACTCCTTGTTTCCACTCGTTGGCATTGAATCCGTGATCTCAAATACAAAGCAAATGTCATGCTCAAATCTCACCGCGCACCTATCGAGGGGTTGGGGCCAATGGCACGCAATGCGGCATGGCAAAAACAGCCATAAAATGCCAACTTCCGGACTCAAGCACCGTGATGCCCGCATTCGGACGGGCATTGTCCCGATGCGTGATGTCAATCAAGTGACGGTCGTCCGGCCAAATACCGGCACAAATTTGACACCCCCGCAAGCGTGACTCGGAATCGAGGGAACTGCCATGAACGACACAGCCCTGGATGGAATCATCGATTTTCACGCGCACGCCTTCCCTGACGGCCTGGCCGAACGGGCCATCGCCCACCTTGAAAAAGAAGGCAATGCCAAGGCCTTCCTCGATGGGAAGGTCTCCTCCTTGCTGGCTTCGATGGACAGCACCGGCATAGAGCGCGCGGTGGTGTGCTCGATCGCGACCAAGCCCGACCAGTTCGCGCCCATTCTAAACTGGTCCCGCCAGATCGCCTCGGAGAGGATTGTCCCGCTTCCCTCGGTCCACCCCAAGGGACCCGATCCGGTGGGCAAGGCGCGGTTAGTGGCGCAGGCTGGGCTGCCCGGCATCAAGTTGCACCCCTACTACCAGGACTTTGAACTCGACGACCCCGCGCTGTTCCACTTCTTCCGTGTGCTGGAGCAGATGCGCTTGCTGGTTGTCTGTCACACGGGTTTTGACTTCGCATTTCCACACGATCGCAAGGCCGATCCGGTGCGCATCGTCCGCCTGCTCGACAAGGTTCCCAACCTCAGATTGGTAGCTACCCACACCGGTGCGTGGGACGACTGGGACGAAGTTGAACGCCATCTCCTCGGCAAGCCGATCACCATGGAGATCTCCATGTCCCTGGAACGGCTCGGCCAGAAGCGGGGACGCGAATTCCTCACCGCCCATCCAGCAGACCGTATCCTCTTCGGTACCGACTCGCCCTGGGCCAGCCAGGCCGAGACGTTGCGCCTGGCGCGGGGGTTGGCTCTCGATCCGGAGCGCGAGCGCCTACTCCTCTGGGGAAACGCGCGTGCGCTGCTTGGGTCTGGTATCGATCGCCCTACCTTGCCATAATGCGAGCCACGCCAGCCGCGTGGGAGTGATAGAAGGCAATCCCGATGGTCCCCTGAGCGCGGATGGGGGGTATATTCAGCTCTTGGAGATGACCGTGAACTCAACCGTCAAGATCCTCCTGGTGTCCGGACTGATTCTGACCACGCCGCTCGGCTGCGCTGCCCGCAAAGTCCCACCCGCGACGCCGGTTCCGGTCGCCCGTCCGCAGCCGCCGCCGCCACCGCCAGCACCGCCGCCCAAGAAGGTGAAGCTGGTTCTGCTGCCGGCCGAAAGGTTCCTCTTGCCCAATGTCGCCACCGCGCTCAACGAGAAGCTGGTCAGGGCCGAGGTGCCCGGCGTGGACGAAAGAGTGGTCGCCGGGATCAGCATGGAAACCGCGCAGGGGCAGGCTGAGTGCGCCCAGGCCGACGACGAGTGCTACGGCAAGGTGGCCCGGTTGCTGGGTGGCGACCGCCTTCTCTGGGCTGAGATGGTGCGCGCCAGCGGGGCCAAGAAGAAAGCGCCGGTCAAGATCCTCGTCCTGCTCTTCGACGCCGACAAGGGCGCGGTGATCAGTCGCGCCGAGGAAACCCTGAAGAGCGATGTCGTTGACGACTCGCTCGACAGATTGGTCGGCCGGGCTCTCTCGGGAGACGGCTCGACCGCTCCGCCCTCGCCTCCGCCGTCCTCGCCGCCGCCAGCGCATGCGGTCGCTTCGCCGCCGCCACCTCCGCCACCGGCTCATGGCGTGGCTTCGCCTCCACCACCCCCACCGGCTTTGCCCGTCAAATGACGCCATCAAACTGTCCTTACTGCCAAGCCCCTCTCCCTGCCACCTCGCCGGGAGAGACACAGCCAGTCACCGTGTGCCAAGCGTGTGGCAGGCCAATTGTCACGGCGGCCTCGGTGTTCGGCGGCCATGGCGCGAACAAGCCGGCCTCGCCCGCCAAGACCCTGATGTGGTCTGGCGGACCCCTGCCTGGCCTGCCGGTCAGGCCAGTCGTCCCACCACCCGCCCTGCCTTCGCGGCCGGGCGGAGCCCTGCCGGGGCTGCCGATCAGGCCAGTCGTCCCACCACCCGCCATGCCCTCGCGGCCGGGTCCTTTGGCCACTGACAGGCCCGCCTCGCCAGGGTCGGCCGCTTTCCGGCCGGTTCCTGGGACTGCTCCCGGGGACGCCAACCCGGCGATCGCCCAAGATCCAGCAAGCGGCGAGCCGGCCCTGCCACCGGCGCCAGCCAGCCCGGCAGGTTCTTCAGCGCCTCCAGCATCTGTTGCTGCAAGCCACGGAGCGGCGCCCAGGCGTCGAACCGCGACCGCGGAATTCGCGATGGCACCAACCATGGTTCCACCCCCTCCTCCGGCGCCAGCCAGTATGCCCGCGGGTCTCACGCATCGGCTCGCGGCAGATGCAACGGGTCCAGCCCCGGGAGCGGTGGGCATGTCGTTGGATGACAGCGCGGCGCCGGCAGGCGGCGTCGCGGCTGCAGAAGAGCCTCCCCCGGCTGAGCCACCCTCGCAAGCTGTTGTGGCGGCCAGGCCTGAAACTGGATTGCGCGAAGTGAGAGCCAGCGGCGAAGCTCCCAGAGGAAGCGAGGCGTCCGAGGCCGTCCCGGAATGGGCGGGCGCGGCGCCTTCTGTAGGTTTGGCAGCAGGCCTGAAAGGCGCATCGGGCAGAGGCCGGCGCAACCTCCTGCTTGCCGCTGGCGGCGTGGGCGTGCTGGTGCTGGCGGCCGTGGGGATAGCCGTCTTTGCCGGTGGTGGCAAGAAGCACCGAGGTCCGGACCAGAAGCAGACCCCGGTGGTGGTCGGGTCGGAGAAAGCCGCCGCGTCCGCACGGCTTGCGACCGTCGAGAAGCCTGCCCTTCCCGCTGCAGCCGTGGAACCGGCCACGCCTCAGCCGGCGGCGCAAGAGAAGCCAGAGGCTCTGGCAAAGGACAAGCTGGCCCCGCCCATCGCTGCGCCGGCCGAGAAGCCGGCTCAGCCAGAGAAGCCCGTCCCCGCGCCAGCTCCAGCGGAGGAAAAACCGAAACCGGCGGAGAAGAGAATCGCGGCCGAGAAGCCAGCGCCTGCCGAACGCCCTATCGCTCGAAAGCCTGCGGCAGCGCCCAAGCCGGCCGCCGAGAAACCAGTTGCCGACAAACCCTTGCGGGAGCCAGCCGTGTCGAGGCCCGAGAAGAAGCAAGCCGCCCCGCCGGGTGCCCAGCCTGCCACCGACAAGGCGCAAGAGGCCACTGCGGCCTATCAGCGGGGGAATGCCAAGCTGCTCGGCGGCGCGCCGGGCGAGGCCATTGCTGCCTTCTCAGAGGCGCTGAAGTTGAATCCAAAGGACGCCCAGAGCCGGCGCGGTCTGGGCCTGGCCTATGCCCAGGCCGGCAATGCTGCGCAGGCCGTGCGCCACCTCAAGCTCTATCTCAAGGCCTCACCCAATGCGCCTGACCGGCCGCTCATACAGAAAAGGATTGATCAGCTTGGCGGCCATTGATTGCTAGAAGGCGCCAGCGCTTGGCAGCGTCTGTCTGGCCGCGAACGGGAACGAGTGTGACCTAGCCCAGGCGTCAAACATAATGATGACGACTACCCTTGCTTGCCTCACACCCCGTTGACGGGGGAGGGTTGCTGCGTGGCAAGACGACATCACAAACCATCATCCGCAAAGAGGCCATCGTGGGCTTGAAACTGACCATTCGACACTGTTTGCTGGGTAGCTGCGCACTTCTGCTGCTTGCGCCTGCGTGTGCGACTTCCTCGAAGACCGCGAGGGGTGCCCATGCGCCGGGCAAGCAGAAGGAGAAGGCACCCGCGGCGCCGCGTGCCACCGCCGCAACATCGTCGAGCGTCGGCAAAGCAAAGCCCAGTCCGCCATCGCCAGTTACCGCCAAGGCTGCGCCAGTTACCGCCAAGGCTGGGAAGGGCGCCACTGTCGTGGAAGTGAAGAAGCCGGCACTGCCACCCGAGCCCGAGCTGCCGTCCCGTCTCCCGCAGGCGCTTTTCTGCCCCACCCCTTCCGAGGTGCAGGCAGGCACTGATCTCACCATCCGTTGCGCAGTCAAGCCCACGTTGGCTACGCCAAAGGTCGTTTTCAACTACCGGCCATCAGGCACTGAACGCTTCACCACGGCGGACGCGATCCGCTCGCCCAAGGGCTGGTACGTTGTCAAGATCCGGGGCGCCGACGTCAAGGGCAGCGCGCTGCAGTTTTTTGCCCAGTCGTACAGTGCGAGCAACAGGATCACAGCCTCGAACGGAACCGATGAGAGCCCGAACATCTTGCTAATCCGAAAAGGCGGCTTGGGCGCGGCCGGAACCGGCACTGCCGACCAGCCTGGGGCGGATGATGATCCACTGGCCCATATCCATAGGGAGATAGCGGAGAAGGATGCGGAGAAGCGCGAAGGCCGCCGACGTCCGGCGAAACGAGCGTGGCTGGGCATGGGCCTTGGTTCAGCCTACGGTTGGTTTCCGACCCGAACCCCGGATGCCTACCCGGGCGCGAGGGTTAAGGGTTGGTCGACCGGCGGCATCCTGCACCTTCTGCCAGAGATTGGCTACCAGTGGACCGATCACGTCGCGTTTTCCTTGCAGGGACGCTATCAGTTCGTGCTTAGGGACATGGGCACTGGGTGTGGTGCTACTGACTGCCCGACGCCGAAAAGCTGGGCCTATGCCGTGCTCGCCCGTGCCTATCTGTTTACTGACCGCCTCTTCGGACGCGCGAGCAATCTGCAACTATTCGCGACCGGCAGCCTGGGAGGCGGCACGGCGTTTTGTCTCTACGTGGCGCCTCACCCTGATCTGACCCCAGGCTCTACCACCAACTTCCGACGCAGCGATAGCGTGCATGGCGGTCCTTTGGCGGCCGGCGTGGGCGGCGGCGTGGTCTACCACTTCACCAACTACCTGGGGCTCGCGGCCGAGCTGCGCGCGCTAGCTGGGTTCTGGGACCTGGCCACCGTATTCGAGGGGGGGATGTCGTTCCAGTGGGCCTTCTGGTCCCCGGGCGCGCGGCGCGCCCCCGCGGTCGAGCCTACGGTCGATCTTCCGCCCGAGCCTGACTACCCTCCGATGGAATAGCGGCATCTGCCGGCGGCGAGCAGCGAGACGCCTGCTACATCTCGTCCAGGATCTGCCGGATGACATCGACCGCGGGTTTGCCGCGCGGGGTGTAGCTGGTGGTCTGTGGCCCGCCGTAGCCGTACCAGTTCCAAATGTAGAGGCCGGCCAGGCGCGACGGGGCTTGCCCGCGCGCGGTCCACGCCGCTCGGAAGGCCTGGAAGGCGCGCGCTTGCTCATCCCCGTCGGGCACGCCCCCTTTGACCTCGTCCCAGGGAGCAGCGGTCGCGCCGGTGCGCGAGCGGTAGCCCAATTCGGACAACACGAATGGCTTGCCGTACGCGCCCAGGTTGAACTCGATCTCGCGCCGCAGGCCGCGCCAGCGCTCGGTCAGCGCCGGCACGTCGCTGGGGCCGTCCTTGTCGCGCAGGTTGAAATAGGCGACCACGCCGATCTCGTCCACCAGGTCATACAGGCGTGCGTCCTGATAGTGGTCCCAGTTGGCCGAGTACATGAGCGTACCGGGAAACAGGGCGCGGATGCGCTCGACCAGGGGCCGCCAGCGCGGCAGGTCGCCATCCAGCGATGACAGCTCGCTGCCCACCACCAGGCGCGAAACGTCGGTCAGCGCGCCCAGCGCTGCCAGGTCCGCCAGCAAAGAGCCGTAGCTGGCGAACCACGCGTCCCTATTCGCGGGCTGGAGGGTGCCCCGCCATTCCCTGGCGCTGCGCGGCTCGGAGAGCCGCACGATGGGGAACAGCGTCACCTCCAAGCCAGCCCGGCGCGAAAGCCGAATGGCATCCGCAACGGCTTCCAGTGTGGGCGACAGTCGAGTGTGAAGGCTCAAAACGGTCGAGGCCGCATGGGTCTGGTACACGGGCACGACCAGCGACACATGGGTTGCGCCCAGGGCTGCGATCTCCTGCAGCAAGGGCGCGTAGGAGAAGCTGACGTCCTCGGCGAACAGCCCCAGCGCTACCCCGCGCTGCTTGATGTCAGCCGATTCCGGCACCGGAATCGGCTCGACCGACGTGGACGTGCCAGGGTCACCCATCTCACGACTCGCCGGTAGCGAGGGTGCGGCCGGAATTCGCGACGCCATGACCAGCAAGAGAGCCAAGCCAAGCCCAGTCAGGGCCACGGGCGCATGACGGCGAGCCATTGTGACCGACTCTAGCACTTCTGATTGAAATTCTCCCGTCGTCGTCGCTGCTGCGGGCCCTGTCCGCCGCCTCACTCCTCGGTCAAATACGTCGAGTATTTTTCCCTCGTCGTTCGTTGCGGCCGGGGCACTCGCGACGCGCCGGCTCGGTCCGAATCTCAATCAGTAGTGCTAGCGCAGGCGCACGCGTAGTGCCTGCGCGACGACGTGACTGAACGTGCCTGCCGGGTGTAGCGATGCGCGCGTGTCACCAAGCTCGAAGCGAACTTCGAGGGCGTTGGCGGTATGGATACGTGGCGTATCGGCGCAAGTCATTCGACAATCCCGCCGCTATTGGGCGCCGTGTGGCAAGGGTTATCGCTATACACCAGCGTTGCGATAGGAGTACGCTTTGTTGCCCGGAAGGCTGCAGACGCTGGCGCGCCTGACTCGCAGCCATCACAAGATTCCACCTGAACGCAGAGCAAATCCCATGAGCCAAGAGACCAAACTACTGCTGCTGACGACGTTGATCGCTGGATGTTCCCACAAGAATACCGAGCCAGCAGACACTGCGAATGGCACGGAAGCTCTGTTGTTTTCGTTGAACAGCCTTGCCGGGGTGTCGGACAACCCACCCGTGAAGACCATCTTCACCCTGAACGACTCCGCCCGCATCACCAAGATCATGACCTACCACTGGAACAGTGGACAGGGGAGCCCTCCCGGCACACTTGCCTTGCGAGATACGCAGACCGGGGCCATGCAAGGACCGTGGAAGGCTGTTGCCTCGAACAGCGGCTATGATCTTACCCCGGGCGCCGCATGGTCGAGGACATCAACTGCCCCGCCTTACCTCTATTGGTCGGTTCAGCCCAATGTGAATGTCCCGGCGGGCAGCTACGAGGTGGTCGATTCGGATCCAGCCACCTGGTCCTACACATGGGACACGGGAAACAGGGGGATTTCGTTCGTCTTCGGGTGGCTGGCTCACCCAGCCGCGCAGACGGACGCGGCAACCGGAGCAGACGTGGGGGGCAAGGATGCGGTCCATTCGAACCCGGATCTTGGAGCGGACCTGGGCGCCCGCGATACCGTCGATGCGGGATTGGCTTCTGGGGCGGAGGCGGGCGGCAGGGATGCGGTCGATGCGGGATCGGCTTCTGGGGCGGAGGCGGGCGGTAGGGATGCGGTCGATGCGGGATCGGACTTGGGGTCTCAACGTGGCGGCGTTACCGGTACCATCACCACCGGGGCCGCGACGACGCTGGCCACCCAGCAGGTGGGCGCCGACGGCGGTACCATGACGGTCAATGTCCCCGACGCTGCCTTGAATGGCCTCACCCTCAGCGTGCCAGGCGGCGCCTACCCTGGGTCGCAAACATTCACCATCTCGTCGGCGCCCGTGACGGGCCACACCTTCGGCAGCGACTTCAACCCGATCACGCCGCTTATCACCGTGGACAACGGTGGCACCTTTTCCAAGGAGATCATCACGGTGCAGATTCCGGTGAAGATTCCCGCGGGACAGTTCGCCATGGGCTTCTATTACAACTCCGCGACCCAGAAACTCGAGGGCATGGCGACGGTTTCTCAGGATGCGAACTCGCTCACGGTCGCCACCAAGCACTTCTCTTCATTCTTGCTCAGTGCCATCGACAAGGCCCTGCTGAAGAAGGACATCGACACCAGCTTTCGACCCGGCATCGACGACTGGCAGTTCCCCAACTACGGCTCGTATCTCACTTCGGGCCACTGTACCGGACAGAGTATGACCGCCATGTGGTACTACTACGAGCAGCCGGACGGCAAGGACCTCACCCTGTACGGCCGCTACGACAACAACGGAAACCAGCCGCCCACTCCCAACCTTTGGATGGACGATTCGCGCGGCTACCGTTTCGCGTCGGTGGTTTGGAAGGAGATGGATTGGACTAGCCTGGGGCGGCAGCTCACTGAGGAATTCATCGCCAACGTGGACGCGGACACCTGGCGTCTGTTTGCCTACTCCATGCAACTGACCCATCAGCCGCAAATGACGGAGATCTGGGACACGGTCAACGGCGGTGGCCACGCGTTGGTTGTTTACCGCATCTTCGACGGCAACTTGTACGTCGCGGATCCGAACTACCCCGGAAATACCACGCGCAGGTTCGAGTATGCCAATGAGACGTTTGCTTCCTACAACTCGGCCGACAGCCAGGCTGACATCGACGCTGGCCGTTTCACCCTCTATGACCGGATCACCTACGTCGCCAAGGATTCACTCAGCGACTGGGGCAAGATCACCAAGCGCTGGGCCGAGGTGAAGGACGGCACGATTGGCAACGACATGTTCCCCGCGTACCGCATCGCGCGGCTCGACGACGCCGGTGTCGATTCTGACCTGACCGACGGCTTCGTGTCACAGAGCGCACAGATCAAGCTGCTCGCCTATGTGACTGGCCAGACCGGGGGAATCAACGTCTACCGCGACGGGGCTGCGCTGGTTCCCGACGCCGCAGGCGCATTCACGCTGAACAAGGGCAACAACTTGCTCGGCTGCTATGTCCAGGTCAAGGTGGGCACTGACTGGCGCTACCTTGATTTCAAGTACATCAACGTCAGCTACACCCCCAGCACCGCCACCGTGAGCATCGAAGGCACCTGGAACCCGTGCGCGACGGCCGCGGGTTTGTGCAATCAATGGAACTTCAACGGCGGTTCCGGCCAGTGGATACACGGCGGCTTCACCACCGTCGACAGTCTGACGGACAACTTCACATACACGCTGGACGGCAGCACGCTGACCATCCATGGACTGCTCGGCTACGAGTACGGTGACGATTCACCGTACACCGTGACCATCACGGGGAACACGATGACCTGGCAGAGCATCGAGATCGCTACTGGCCACTTCACCTTCAAGAAATAGCGCGTGACTTCAGTCCCCTGTAGATCGACAGATTCGTGCTAGACGGAAGTGATGCCGGAGCCGTCTCGCTTCGACCGTGTGCTCGCCATCCTGGCCGACGGCGCGCGCTGGGATGTGATGGATGCTCTGACGTCGGCTGGCGAGATGCCGAATCTGCGCCGGCACTTCTGCGAGTGCGGCGGCATGCGCCCCGCCACTTCGGTGTTTCCCTCGGTCAGCGGCCCGGCCCACCTGCCTCTTCTGGCCGGCCTGCATCCCGGACGCGCCAACCTACCCGGCATTCGCTGGGCCGAGCGTCCCACAGGCAGGCGCGGCAAATTCCTCTTTCGCACGCGATCGTACATGGCGCCCTGGCGCGCGGCCAAACTGGAACGCGACATCCCAGCCGACGTGCGCACGCTCTTCTACTACATACCCGGCCTGGCCGACGTGAACACCTGGTTCGTGCGTGGCTGCCCGTCACGCGCACGCATGACCCGATTCTCCAAGGCCGCGACCTTTCTGAAGGCGCTGGCCACCACCGATTGGCAGGCGTCGAATCTGCAGGCAGAGGCGGCCGTGCAACGCGCGTGGCAGCGTGGCTTCCCGTCAGTGCACGCCGTGTTTTCCGCGATTGACGAATTGGGGCATCGCTTCGGGCCGCAGAGTGAGCAGAGCTATGAAGCCTACCGCCGCTTCGACGCCAGCCTGGGTCGACTGATCGAGGAGCTGCACCGGCGCGGCACGCTGGCGCGCACGCTCATCGTGATCACCTCGGACCACGGCCAAACCGCGACCCACACCCACGTGGACATCGACGACATCATGCGGCCTGTATATCCCCGCACCCTGACCTATCCCAAGCTATGGCGGCACTTGTTTTCGGCGCAGGCCGCGGCCATGGTGTCGGGAAACTCGATGGCCAACCTCTATCTGCAGGGCGAGACCGGCTGGCAGGAAAGACCCGACTTCGAAGCGCCCAACAAGAAGCCCGCCGACTTGGTGGCCGCCTTGCTTGCCCATCCCGCCATTGCGCATGTCATCTACCGGCGCGCGCCCGAGGTCTATGTGCTGGCGGGAACGGCGGGCAAGGCCGTGGTCGACGCACGGGGAGCCTTGGCCGACGACGCGACCCAGCCGGCCCGCATCGGATTCTCCGTCGAGGGGGAGAACCCGCTCGGCTACGGCGTCCTGCCCTGCCGCATGACCCGGGACGAGGTGGCTGCCTTGACGGCCGGCACAGGCTTCCCCGATGCGCCCTGGCAGTTGGTCGAATTCTTTCGCTCGGCCCGCGCCGGTGATCTGGTGGTGTGCGCCCGGGCGGGCTTCGACCTGCGCTCGCGTTTCGAGTACCAGCCGCACAACGGTTCGCATGGGGCGCTGGAACGCGACCACATGCTGGTACCCGCCGCAGTCAACGCGAGTTGGGTGGGTGACCGCTCCCTCTGCACGGCCGACCTCTTTCCCACGATCCTTTCGGCGCTGGGCCTGCCCACACCCACTGGCCTTTCGGGTCGAAGTGTCGAGTTGGCGCGCCAATGCCAGATCCACTGACGCAAGAAGCCCCATCCAAATGCCCTCACTGCCCGTACCAGAGACAAGAACATTGGAGGTGGTTCATGCATTCGCTACGTAAGAAGCGGTCCGGTTTCGCGTCGCTCAAGCCTCTGCGACGGGCAGGTTTGGTGCTGTCTTTCTCCATCTGCCTGCCGTCATTCGCTTCGCTCGCTGACCAGAGCGCGCCAGCATCCGAATCACTATCGGGCGCGCCCCCGCTTGAATCCAGCGACGATTTCCGTCCGGTCGTGCCCTCCGTGCCCGAACCGCCCCGGGCGGATGCCCCTGGCCCGCTGCCGACGTCATCGGCGCCGCAGGTCGAGGCCAGCCCACCAGGCAGGCCTCCTCGTTTTGCGGTGGGGCTTAATGTGCTGGAGCCGGTGCTCTATTCTGTGGGCGCGGGCACCACCACTCACAACAAGGCCATGCTGACGCCGGTTCCCGTGGACTTCCACGCACGCGTGTCGGATGTCGTTGGGATAAATGGAACACTCCTGTACCGATACTTCCGCGATGGTTCCCGGCTGGCTCTTCACGAAATTGCAGCAGCCGCGGGCCCGCGACTGTCCTTCACGGGGAATGGACTGGAGGGGTTCTATGTGGCCGCCAAGGTCGGGCTAGGTGTCGCGGTCGGACATGACTACAGTGGAAGGGATTACAGTCGAATTGACCTTGTCCTCCAGTCGGAATTCGGATACGCAATTGCGTTCGCGAGCGGTGTCTATCTGGTCGCCGGCGCGGGCGTCCTGTCCCTGCTTCCCCTCAAACAAGACCCCGGCCCAATTTCTTGGAATTCCCTCGGCAAGATGTTTCAGTACTACCAACCGGTCGTCAATTTGACTCTTGGGTTTGCGCTGTGAAGCTTTCGATGAGACACAACGCCACAGCTTTGGCCCTGACCCTGTCATTGCTGTTCATCGCGCCGGCCAGCGCGGCCGACCGTCCGTCCTACAACCGCCGCACCGGCCTGCTGGAGGTGCCCCTTCAGGGCCTGCGCAAGGCGGCCGAACGCGGCGATCGGGCCGAGTTGGGCCGTTGGGCGGCACGCATCGGTGTGGCTCGACTGGGCAAAGCGTTGGCTGACCCGGATCGCAGCCTGGCCCTGGCTGCGCTCGACAGCGTGCCCTACTTGCCCGATCGCCTGCTCCTGCTCGACGCCGTGCTGGCCGAGTGTGATTCGGCCGACGCGCAGCTTGGCGAGCGCGCGCTGCGCACCCTGGGCGCCCTGCTGGGCGACGCCGATCCAGGTCTTCTCGGCGTGTGGGAGGTTCCCGACGAGGTGGCGCTTCGCTCGTGTCGGGTTCTGGCCGATGCGGCGGGCAGAGCGGACCACTCAATCGAACTGCGGCTGGCCGCCCTGCAAAGTCTGGCCGACGCAAGCGCGGTGTGCTCTGGCAGGAACGACCTTCTGGCTCTCATTAATGATTCTTCCCCCGACATCCGCCGCGCCGCGGTCCTGGTCCTGCCACCCAACGGCACGAGCACGCTCTCGGCCTTGCGCGAGGCGAGCAAGGATGCGGACCCGGGCGTGGTTGCAGCCTCGGGTGTAGCTTTGTGCCGGCAGCAACTCGCCCCGCGTGTGAAACCAGTGACCGCGCCCCCGGCGCGGCCTTGGCGCGGGCTTGTGCTGGCGCCGACTACGCCGGCAGAGGACGCAGCCGAGATGCTCGCTTGCCTGGTTGATTCCACCGACCCCACGGATGCCAAGGCCATGGAAGAACTGCGCAGCAAGGGCAGCCCTTTGCTGCGCGACCTCGCCAAGCCGACTACAGTTCACTGAAGCCTGGTAGCAAGACCCTGGGTGCGATCGTGCCGGTGACCTCCGCCGATGCCAAGTACAAGTCGGTGGCCGAGTATCTGACCGACCAGATGACCTTCTCGGCCAGCCGCAACGAGTTCTTCAAGGTCGTCGAGCGGGATCTGGCCCCGCGATCACCGCTTTCTACAAGGACTTGGGATTCCGGGCGGTTGAAGAGTCTCGGGGCCGCGCGCACCACGATCATCGACCGGCGCTTCTGGCCGATCGCTTGCATTATGACTATGACCAGGGCGCCGCTTCTTCGGCCGGAGGTCGACCCTTCTCCGCGAAAGCATCCCGAGCGCGAAAGACCCCGCCGACAGGGGCCTGCGGCGAGATTCGCTGCACGTCACGGAATCCAGCATGCTGAAGCATGGCCACGCAGCAGGCTATGTTGGGGAACCAGAAACAAGTCGGATCGTGGCTGGGATTCTCGGGAGGACCACTCTGTATGCCGAACGGGTGAAACTCGGCCAGTGGCGTATCGCTGGTATTGTCGCAAGTGGCTGTCTGCATCAGCAAGGTTCCGGTACAGACCGACCGGATCTTCTGAAGTGCCAGAAGGGGATGGCGCAGGTGGTATAGAACGCCGAAGAACATCACCAGGTCAAACGTGCCGAACGTCTTCGGATCCAGGTCGTAGACACTTGTCAGGTGCGCACGCGCGTGCGAATCCAGAGCAGCCCGGCAAATCTCAAACTTGCGCGCCATGGCCGGATAGTTTTCGATTCCGATGACCTCGGTTGCTCCCCTGCGTTCTGCCTCGAAGGAAAAGAACCCCTCTGCAGAGCCGATGTCGAGGACACGCATGCCATCCATGTTGTCGGGTAGGCCGAAATGGGGCAACTTGTCGACTCTCGGATCGCTCCATCCAGGTGTCACGAGTCCGCCGGGAAGGGTGATCCGATGGAACCAGTAGGGCTCTTCAGCGATTCTTCTCTTCAGCCAGTCTTGCAGAAACAAGGACTTTGAATCCATCTACTTGAAGATCCTTCCTTTGGGGTCGCGCTCAGCCCTTCTCAGGCCAAACCATATCTTCGCCAATGGGACGGCATAATTGCTTGAACTTGCCATCCGTCAAACCGTTGGGTGCTCCAGCCGGGCTGTTCCGTTCCTCCCCAGCCAGCCTGCTCTTGCCACGAGCAGCACACCTACAGGGAAACACAGTAAATGGAAGTACCACAGTCGTCTGGGGCCGCCGTGAATTGGCGCCCTCCAGAGGCGAAACAAGAACGGCTGCGGCACCGCATGTTGAGCCAAGTGAACCGGCCTCACCGTTGGGGCATCAAGTGGCCTTTCAAACCACCAGGTGTGGTCCGGCATCCACCACTCCGGTCCGCCGCGCGAATAGCTGGAGAACAATCGCTCGTCAAATAGAATCGGATTCCAGATGATGTCTCCTTGCACTGCCTCCAGGGTTGACTGCGAGGCGTCCCGTGCCGCGACGTGGGGTCCGCCGTACCAGAAGAATGTGCCGAGGAACGAGACCCAGAAGCCGAGCGCGGCCAGGACCAGAACCGGAGCGGCGGCAGCGGCACGAAGGCGCGATCGCGTTGCGCCAATGCAGAGCATGAGGGGAGCGACGGCAGTGTGAAGATACCGGGGTCCCCAGGTCTCTTCAGTGTAGATTCTCAGAAGCGCATAACCACCGACCAAACCGCACAGCGTGAGAAGCGTGAATATTGTCAAAGGTCGATGTGCTTTTGGCATGCGGGTGAGAGCCAGCAAGGAGAGCAGCAAAATCGGAGCATATACGATCAGTCCCTTGTTAGGTGAACCGAAATATCCGAGCACCTGGAGAAGATACTCGGTCGGGCCCCTGACCAGCCAGGATCCAAAGAAGTCTCCCTGGTCACCGTAGCGCCGATAGAACAACGAACGAACGACGCCATTGGAAAGAAACACTGTGAAGATGACGGCAAGTGTGGCGAGAAGCTTGCGCCCTTGCCCTCGTAGTTCCCCCAAGGAGCCACGCCAGTAGAAATGCCCGACGATGAACAACACTGCGGGTATGAGGAAGGTGCCTGACGCTTTTGCCGACACCGCAACCGCACAACTGGCGCCAAACAGTAGTGTGTGTGACCACGTGATCTTGGTGTCACGTGAGAAACCCAAGTAGCCGGCCAACATCAGCGCCAGCGACTGTTTGACTTCCAGGCCAATGTAGGCGTATGGCCAGAGCATGGTGCAAAATGTTGCTGTCAGAGTCAGAAGATAGCTCCATCCGGGCGAAGTGAGGCGCCGTAACCAGAGAAACAGGACCAATACCAGGAGGGCGGTGAAGAGAACAGGCTCGATGGAAACGACCCAGTCTTGATTCAGCGGTCCTGGCAAATGGGAACCCACCCCCAGGAACGGCAAATCGAACAGCACCGGCAGAAGGCCGTGGCGTGGCCAATCAATTGGCACAGGCGAATTGCCTTTCATCCAAGCGACTGCATTGGAAAGAAGCTGGTTGCCCGCCGTCACCTCCTCGGAAACGTAGCCCATGCCCGCGACCGTCCCAGGTGAAAAGGCCAGATAGATGAAGAATACGCCGCCGAGCAGACAAATCGCCGGATGAAGATTGAGTCTCTTGCCATGTTGTAGATGCATCTGCGGTGACCTGGGTGTCTCAAGTGCGTGAGGGAGACAGCGCTGCAATAGCGGCGACACGCAGCAATGTCAACTTTGGCGGGTTGCCTTCGCGCTGCGCTTTCCGCCGGCGTTTAACGGGAAGCTGCTGGACGCCGACCGATCAGGACATCTACGCGGTCGGCGACATGCTGGAGATTCGGCACAAGGTCTCAGGCCGGGGCGTGCGCGTGCCGCTCGTGGGCCCGGCGAATCGACAGGGCCGCATCGCGGCCTCGAACGCGCTTGGCCTGGACATGCTCTACCAGGGCGCGCTCGGCACCAGCGTGGTCAAGATATTCGAATCGACGGCGGCCATGACGGGGCTGTCCGAACGCGCGGCGCGCGGAGCCGGTCTCTCGGTCGGCGCCGTGGCATCCACAAAGGCCACCACGCCGGCTACTCCGATGTCATCAATGCCGGCGGGCTGGCTGATATGCCTCGTTGATTGGGCGCAGTCTCTCGGGGGGGGGCTCGCACCGTTGTCGAGATGGACGAAGCGGCTGGGACCACGGGCGGCTGGTGCCAGAACGCGTCAGCCCATCTGCGCGTTCCTGAGACAGCCCAGCAACTCGATCCCCGCGCGTCCGACCAGCGTTTCGTCGCGAAAGATTTCTTCCGGCGTCGCGGGTTGGTCCCGGCAAATGTCGAAGGCCGTCTCGGATAGTTGCTTGCATCGTCCGTCGCTGTTAGAAGCCGCCACACGGCGCGGTGTTCAGCGTCGGGATAACCGCAGGGTCACTTGGGTCCCTGCTGAAGGAGAGACACATGGGGAAAATTCGTTCGACTCAGTTGGTTCTTGGATTAGCGCTGGCAGTTGCGGCCATCGGCTGCGACCAGCCTGGATCGGGTCAGTCCGCGGACGTGGCCGAGGTGACCGCCTCGCTGACCACGGTTCCATCGGGCGTTCTTTGCGTGAAGCTGGTCCTGTCCGGTGCGACCAGCAGTTCGTTGTTGATCACGGTGGCTTCGGGCGCGTCGTCGGCCAGCATGAGCCTGGGCAACGTGCCTGCGGGCATCCTCACGGTTGCGCCCAGCGCATTCAACGTGGCGTGCTCGTCCGTGACCTCGTCCACGGTGAACACCTGGACCGGACCCGCGGTCACGGTCCAGGTGGTGCCTGGCACCCCGCTGGTAGTCCCGCTGACCTTGGAACCCTATAGCGCGACCGCGGCGGTGAACTTCGTTCCCTTCGTGAAGGCGGTCGGCGCCAGCAACAGCGCCAGCTACGCGCTCCTGTCCGATGGCACGGTTCGCGCGTGGGGATGGAACGGGTGGGGTGAACTCGGCGACGGCACCACCGTCGCCCGGTGGACGCCGGTGGCCGTATCCGGGCTGTCCGGGGTTGCCGCACTGGCCGCGGGCGGGAAGGGCGGACATTCATGCGCGCTCAAGACCAACGGCTCAGTTTCCTGTTGGGGCATGAACACATTTGGCCAGCTTGGCAACGGCGGGACGACGGACTCGAGCGTGCCCGTCTCCGTGAGCGGTGGCTATTTGTTCCGACAGGTGGCGACCGGATACTTCTACACATGTGGCGTCACGACCAGCGGCGCCGTTTCGTGCTGGGGCAGCAACTCATCCGGGCAGTTCGGCAATGGCACGACGAATTCGTCGCTGACGCCGACTACACCCTCGAATGTGTTGATCGGAGCCGCGCAAGAGGTGCTGACCGCGGACGTCTTCACGTGCCTGCGTGGCGGGATGGAGCAGGTGGCCTGCGCCGGCAACAACAACAACGGTGAGCTCGGAACGGGCAACTACACCGCCTCGCTGTACTGGATTGCGAACTCACTGCAGACCAAGGCTACACTTTCGGCAGGGCTCGCAGTCGGCTCGTACCACTCGTGCTCGATTGTCCTGGGTGACGGCAGCGTGCGCTGCACGGGCAACAACGACTTTGGACAGCTAGGCGACGGCACCTACATCATCCGGCCGTCAGCGGTTCCTGTCATCGGCCTTACGGGTGTCACTGCGCTTACGGCTACTTTGTATGGCACGTGCGCGCTAAAGTCCGACGGCACGGTTTGGTGCTGGGGCGACAACGTTGCGGGCCAACTGGGTGACAGAACGCTTACGCAACGCCCGACGGCCGCGCCTGTGTACGGGCTGACCGGCGTGGTCTCCATCGCGGCCGGCGACGACCATGTTTGCGCGGCGAAGTTTGACGGCACCGCGTGGTGCTGGGGATATAACAGCAGTGGCCAGCTAGGCGACGGTACGGGCACCAGCCATTCCTACCCGGTGAAGGTGGTTTTCTAGCCTGGTCCGTCCGAGTGGGGCGACCGCAGTTCGCCCCGCATGCAGCACAAATTGCGGGCGGCTCGCACGGCTACCGGCGAGCCGCCCCGGTTCTCTTCTTTGCTACCGGCAAGAGGCGCCCCTGGTGTAGATGACCGCCGCCAAGCGCGCAATGCGGAGGCTGAAATGAAACCCAGGAGGAGATGTGCTTTGTCGGTTGGCGGGTGTCTCTCATTGGGAATGCTCCTGTTCGCGTGACTAGTACTCCGCCTCTTGCAGCATTTTGAAGTATGTCTTCTCACAAGCGCCCAATTTGCCCTTTCCTTCTCCCTTCCTTGGACAAACAGCGGCGGCGTGCAGGCCGAAGGTTTTCGAGTCCGCCAGTTGGGTCGAGTAAAGAACGACCATCCGCTCCCCCTTCTTTGTCTTGAGCACGACATCGCTTAGAACGAAGTTCCGACCGACAGGGCCGCCGAGGCCCACCGTCCAACTTCCCTGCTTGACCTGGTCCATTGTGGCGTTCGCTGGCAAGAGTTCGATCAGACCACGTGCCGCCACCCTTCGGTTGACCAGAAGACCGTCGTAGGTCTTGCATACCGGGCTAACGAACATCTCGAACACGGGACGGACTCCCTCCACGCCCACGGCCGCAGACACGACCACGAGATCGGGCCGCTCAAGCGTGGCGCTCCACCCCTTTGGCAGGCGCATCTTGAATCCCCCTCCGGCGATTTGGATTCGATGTTCGCCATGATCGTACTGCAAGCTGGGTATCGTTGCCTTGCTGCAGCTCGTGCCGGGCAGAAGTTCGGCCCCGACCACCACGCCAGGCTTTGTCACCGGTGCCGGCGCTGTCTCGGGTTGCGGAACGACTTTCTCCCGTTGCGCGACGGCCTCTTGCTGAAGACGTGTGTTGCACTCAGCCGCGACCTTCGGCAGGTCACTTTGATCGCGTTTGGGCTTTCCGCCCTGCTCGAACATCCCGTCGATGATGCAAGTGCATCGGTCGTTGCAGGCGCCCCTCTGCACCTTGGTTGGAGACGCTGCCTTCTCGATTCTTGAGCTGCAGTTCCTGAGGCAAGCCCTCATCCCTTCGTCCCGCGACCAGGGCGTGTCCGACTCGGCGCCGACGGTGGACGACACCAGCACCGCACTGGCCAACAGGATGACGATGGCGGCTTTGACCACGTTTGCTCCTACCGAGAAGTAGAACCAGCCCGCTCGGATGACGCAAGGGAAACTCCATGATCGACATGAGCGGCGATAGTCGCGATGTGAGGCAGATTCGGTGGGCACACGACTACGGTAGCTTCGAACATGCCGTCAACCCAGACGGCGCCATTCGCAAGATCGCAAAGCGAGCACGGGTGTCCGTTTGGACTGCTCGCAACAGCTGATCGGCCGGCACCGTCACCGTGCCTTTCCCGAGGAAGTTCAGGCGTGGAAGGAAACTGCCTTAGCTGCAGCAAGTCATACAAGGCCGTGGAAGCGCGGTGTCAGATTCTGCTTGACAGCGACCTGGGAAACGTGCGATGCGGCAATAGCCGGTAGTACATGTGTGCGCCGGTGCGACAAGAAGTCGGGGGCGAATGGTTCAAGAGTGGCCCCGCGACAAAGAAGGAAAATGGGGGGAATATCATGCACCTGAGAAAGCTAGGAAGATTGGCAAAGACATCGGTATTGGTCGTAGGTGCCCTGGGCGTCATGTCCATGGCTGGTTGCGGAAAGGCTGCCGACGGTGACAAGACCTCGAGCAGCACCTCCGCGCTCTCGGCTCGGGCACAGCTGCCCGGTGGCGATGATGTAGGGAGCATCCTATTCACGGTCCAGCCGGTTGACTGCACCTCGGGAGCCCCCGCCGGCCCCGCCATTGTGCAGAACGTCCCCCTCGAGGATCAGCTGATCCCGGGCAACACGGGTTTGGCCAACAACCCGCTCGACAAAGACTCGGCTCACTCCTTCGCGGACTTCTTCAAGGTCGTTCCGGCCGGCTGCTACAATGTCACCACCGCGCCGCTGCAGCCCGACGGAAGCCCCTCCAAGATCTGCGCCAGCGCGTTCAAGAACGGCGTCGTTGTGGTCCAGGGCCAGACCACTGAGATCTTCCTTCTCAATCAGTGCGCCGGGACCGATCCGGGCGCCATAGACGTGATCTCGGCGCTGAACCACGC
>PMCR01000108.1 GCA_003155465.1 Myxococcales bacterium
TACGACCCAGAGGCCGGAACATTTGCCGCCACTGGCAGCATGGCCGTGCGCAGATCGAACGTAAGGCCTCGCCCGGCCCCGTCCCCCGGGCGACTACCGCCAAACGCCGTTCGCCGTCTACTCAGCCGCGTGCGAGGTGCCAGACACTTGATTAGAGTTGGCGTCAATTCAGAGAGCGAAGCAGTGAATGTAGGTGTGCTGGCTGCGGGATAGTGCCGCACCGGCGCTGACGTCGGGTCAACTGGCCTTGCATCTGTACGGCTGTCCAAGCCGTCCGTCACGGTACCCATCCACCACGAAATCGACCGCGGAACTCTTCGAAGCATCATCCGCTGGTGAGGTGCCAGACGCTTGATTTAGATGCGTGTCAAGCCGTCAACTGGCCTTGCGCCTGTACTGGTCGACGAAGGCCTCGACTAACTCGCAGACCTTGTCCTGCTGCTGTCGCGGGAGGGACGAGATGTCCTCAAACAACTTCTGACCACGGCCGACCGGGCCGCCCATGCGCTCAGGGGTGGCGTCCTGGGAGATAAGGTTTTCGAGGCGGACGCCGAGGATCTTCGCCATTTTGGTCAGGACGTCGCTGCGCGGCGACTTCCGTATGCCACTGGCATTGCGAACGTAGGCAGCGTAACTTTTATGCATGAAGCTCCCAGTGGTGCTGAAACCTGGCGAAGACGGCTGGATTGTCGCGGAATGCCCGCTCATTCCTGGGTGTATCAGTCAAGGCAAGGACCACGATGAAGCCCTCGCCAATATCCGCGAGGCCATCGAACTTTGCCTCGAAACCAAGGACCAGGAAGGCTGGGAGCTGCCCCAGAACTACGAGGTCGTAGACATCAACATCCTCGCGGCTTGATCGTGCCGCCGCTTCCAGTCATCTCCGGGTCCGCCTGCATCGCTGCCCTGTCCAAGCTTGGTTACACCATCCTTCGTCAGAAAGGCAGCCACGTACGGCTCGTTTGTCCAAGGCGTCCGCCCGTCACGGTACCCATGCACCAGGAAGTCGACCGCGGAACTCTTCGAAGCATTATCCGCACCGTCGAGATCTCCGTCGAGGAGTTCAACAAGCTCGTCGGCTAGGCTCTCACCTGCCCGGCGCCGCCGGCTGCGCTGCTCGCTCGCTGGCGACGGGCCTCCCTTCGGGAGCTTGGGACGGACAGTTCACCCCGCCCACCCCGCGCGCTTCGCGCGCGCCCGTCGTCGCTGCGCTGCTCGCCGGCTCGTCCACCGCGGTGGCCACCGCCAGCTTCTTCCTTTAGCCGCCAGCCCCGGTACAATCGAAGGCCAGGTGATGGTCCTCGCCCTGCCAGAAGCGGCTAAGGAAAGAAGTCTCTGTCGAGGGGGTCGCGCCTGCGCGAGCGCGCGCCCACGCCTGCGCTCGATCCCGCACGGTTGCAGATCTGAAAACGCACGTCTGGGCTTCGCGAGAAATTTTCGCAGGGTCACGCCCGGGCCAAAGCGATGGAAGTGCGCAGAAGGCTTCAAGGAAATGCCTTCGGTTACGGTGGAATCGTGGTGGGTCGACCATCTGAGCCAGGGGGATGGCGGAGGAAGCGTCGCGACGATGGTGCCAGAGCCGCAAGCCAGTCTACTGGGGGCACCGTCGCTGAACCCGTGTCACGGCCCGTGCAGGTGGCCGGCGGGGCGGCTTGCGCGCTGGCCACGGGCCTACCTTCGGGAGCTTGGGACGGACAGCCCACCCCGCCCATCCCGCGCGCTTCGCGCGCGTCCGTCGTCGCTTCGCCGCCTGCCGCCAGCAGGAGCACGGGCCGCGCCACTGGCCATCGCCGCCAAGCTCGCCGTGCCAGGTGCACAGGGTCGACCGCGACAGGTCCAGACCATCGCGCGCGTAGACCGCTTCCAGCCGATTGAGCGGCTGATGGTCCTGCCAGCGCCGTACGATGGTGTCGGCCAGAAAGCCAGGCCCGGCGCTGCCGCGCTCGATGGGCAGCTCCACGGTTTCGCCCACCAGCACCTCGGTCTCGCCACCACGCTCCCGGTCCTTGCGCGCGAACCTCTTGTACACCAGCTTCACCGCGACGATGGCGGCCGTCCGTCGTTCCAGAACCTCGCGCGTCTCACTGCCGATGCACTCGAACGCATCCGGCTCGCGCTCCACCTCGGGCGGCACAATTTCGATCTCAACCCGTGGCAATTCAGCCGGCAGACAGCCGTGATCTCAACAGCCGTGATCTCATTGGCCTGCCGGCTCATCTCAACCTTCGCAGAAACTCCGCGCGCACGCGCGCCATGCGCGTGCTGAGTTCGTGGGAAAGCTGCGCTTCGCTCAGTCCCAAGCTGCGTGCCAGCGGCGACCGGTCTTCGGCGTGCAACCGGTCGTCGTGTTGATCGCGCAGCAGACGCAGGCGCAGGCCGGCTCGCTGCAGGAAGCGATAGTCGTCGAGCACTGCGGGGGCGAGCTCTCCCCGATCGGCCATGCGTTGCAGGGCCGCGGGCGGATGGGTGGTGCGCAGGGCTGGGTCGCTCCCGCCATGGCGAAGCTGGCCCCAGGCCGCGAGAAATTCGAGGTCAGTGAGCCCGCCAGGCGAGAAGCGCAGATGCAGCGACTCGCCCGGATCGCCCGCGCGCTCACTCTCGATGCGCCGGCGCAGGCGCAGCAGGTCGGCGCGCAGGGCGTCTTCATTCGGCGGGGTTTGATAGGCGATGGTTTCCAGACGACTAGCGAAACTGCTGGGTGCGCCCGCGCCCGGCCGCACGAACACCGGCCGCGCGCGCAGCAGTGCCATTCGCTCCCAGGGTGCGGCGGATTCGTGGTGGTAGTCCTCGAAAGCCTGATAGGTGCTGACCAGCAGTCCCTGCGATCCCGAGGGCCGAAGGCGAGTGTCGACGTTGTACAGGCGCCCCTCTTCCAGCAAGGCGCCGAGCGCGCTCAGCAGCCGCTTGGCCAGGCGGCCAAACCAATCCTGGTACTCGATCCCCGCCGCGGTCACGCCTTCGTGCTCATAGAGAAACACCAGCTCCAGGTCCGAGCCGTAGCGCATCTCGCGCGCACCGCAACTGCCCAGAACCAAAATGGTCAGCTCGGCATCGGGCTTTCCGGTTCGCGTCTCCAACTCGGCCGCCACGCGATTCACGGCCTGGGCCAGGCAGGCCTCGGCCAGCAGGCCCAGTTGGGTCGATACGTCCTCGTGCGGAAGATTGCCGGCCACGTCGTGCAACCCGATGCGCAGGATCTCCTCGGCGTGAAAGCGGCGCATTTCGCGCAGGGATTCCTCATAGTCGCAACCGACCAAGCGCGCCGGCAGCCGGCCCTGCCACTCCACCGGATCCGGCCGCGGGTCGCCGGGACCGGACAGCAGATTGGGCCAAGTCGCGGGGTGGGTGAGCAGGTGTCGTGACAGCCGCTCGCTGGTGCCGAACAGGGCAGCCAGGATGGTGAGGAGCTGGCGATCTTCGCGCAGCATCGTCTCCAACCCGGTCGATGCGCGCACGGACAGATCGCAGAAGCGGTCCAAGGCCCGATCGGGATTGGGNNATGGGCGGCAGGCGGCCGCGCACCAGTTCCAGTTTCCCCGCAGCCCCTTCCGGATGGGCAAAGCCGCAAGACTTCAGATCAGCCAGCAGCTCGGGCTGGGGCAGGGCCGGATCGAGCAGACGCAGCACGATGGCCGAGGGTCCCTGTTCCGGCTCGCCCAGGGTATCGGCCACCGCGCTGACCGCCTGGCGATGCTGGGCAACCAGAGCGTCCAGTTCGGCGTGATCCGCCAGACCCAGCCGTCGCGCCAGCCGGTCTCGACCGCTGGGCTCAGCCGGCAGATCGTGCGTCTGCGCGCCTTGCTCAAGCTGGATGCGGTGCTCGACAGCGCGCCAGAGGTGATAGGCGTCGGAAAGCGTGCGCACTTCTTGTGCGGTCAGCAAACCCGCCAGCCCCAGCTTGTGCAGCGCGGGCAGGGTCGCACGCTCGCGCAGATCAGGCCGCTTGCCGGCGTAGAGCAGTTGCAGCGCCTGTGCCACCAGCTCCACGTCGCGAATTCCACCTTGGCCCAGTTTCACGTTCCAGCCCGGATGCCGGGTGCTGTCCACGAACTGCTGGCGCAGCGAGCGGACTTCGTCCAGCGTGCGTGGCCCCGACGAGCGCGGAAACACGAAGGGCTCGACGGTCTTGAGAAAACGCGCGCCCAGGGACCGGTCGCCCGCGGCCGGTCGGGCACGCAGCAGGGCCTGACGTTCCCAGGTGCGGCCAAAGGTCTCGTAGTAGCTCTCGGCCGCAGCCAGCGAATTGCAGATGGCCCCGCTGCCGCCTTCCGGGCGCAGGCGCAGGTCAACGCGAAACACGAATCCGTCGCCTGTGATCTCGGCGACCGCGCGCGTGACCATCTGTGATAGCCGGGAATAGTACTCGTGCAGGCTGAGCGAACCCGCGTGTCCCTCGTCGGACGAGTAGATGTAGATGACATCGACATCCGAGGAGAAGTTCAGTTCGTCGCCGCCCAGCTTGCCCATCGCCATCACCACGAAGCCCGGGCTTGCATCGGCACACACCGGGACGCCATACCACGACTGCAACTGGGATTCGCAGAAAGCCACCGCCGCCTCCAGACACGCATCCGCCAGGGCCGAGAGATCGCGTGCCACTTCCAGACTCGTGCCGGGCCGCAACTCGCGGGCGCCCAGACGCAGCATCTCGACCTGTCGATACCGGCGCAGGCGGCGCTGCAAATCGGCCAAGTCGGCACAGCCGGCCACGGCCGCCTGGACCTCGGCCATGGTCTGCGGGCGCGGCTTGGGCCGGTCGAAGCAGGGATCGGCCAGCAGCGCAGCCAAACGAGTAGCGTCGGCAAGCAGCAGATCGGTGAGGAAGCTGCCGCTTGACACCAACGCCGCCAGCAGGCCCAGGCCCGCCTCGTCCCCAGGAAGCGAGATTCCGGCCTCGAGCAGACGTTCCAGGCGCGGCCGTGCACCCTCCGGGTCTGGACCGGCGACCAGCAGGCGATCGAGAATGGGCGAAGCGCGCTTGACGGCGGGGATTAGAGTGGCTCCAAACGCGCGCACACGACCGTGATGTTGTCGAGTCCGCCGTGGGCGTTGGCGGCAGCCACCAGCCGTTCGCACAGCTTGTCGAGATCGGCCTCGCTCGCCGCAAGCTCGGCAAGTTCCTCGTCTGGCACCATCCCTGACAGACCGTCGGTGCACAGGAGATAGAGGTCGCCCAGGCGTGGCTGATCCACGATGACGTCCACCTCGACCGAGGGCTTCATGCCGAGCGCGCGCACGATGACATTCTTGTGCGGAAAGGACGCCTTGTCGCCCGCCGACACGCGCTTCATCTTGACGTAGTCGTTGAGCAAGGAGTGGTCCTCGGTCATCTGATCAAGCCGGCCGTCGCGCAGGCGGTACAGGCGGCTGTCGCCCACATGGCCGGCCATGAGTGCGCCGTCGGAAAACAGGACAGAGACCACCGTGGTTCCCATGCCCCGGCAGTCGCCGTTGCGTTCGGCTTCGTCGTAGATTTTGAGATTGGCCAGCTTGATGGCACTGACCAGCCGGTTGATCTGGAACCGATTGCCTCGGTCCACCTTGTAGGGCCAGGTCAGCTCCTGCTCGTTCTCGGTGCGCTGGAAGTGGCTGACAACGGTTTCCACCGCCAGGCGGCTGGCCACCTCGCCCGAGGCATGGCCCCCCATGCCGTCGGCGACGATGGCCAGGCGCTCGCGGGTGGGAAGGTAGAACGCGTCCTCGTTGTGGTCCCGCGTGCTCCCCACGTTGGTTTCGCCCGAGAAACGAACGCGCATGCCGTCGAGCGGAAAGGAGGTACTCATGAGAAGGTGAATGGTATCGCCGGGTCGGGCCGCATTTCAACCGCTTCGCGGCCTGACGAACGAAAGAGCGGGTCCCAGCTCCACCGACAGGTTGCCACGCGCTTGGTAGAGATCGCCGTCGACCGTGTACAGGGTTTCGGGTTTGTCTGGCTCGATGACCAGGCGCGTGGCCACGGCGCTCCAGGCGCGGCGGGGCGACATGCCGCGGCCTTGGCGCACCGCCCGCAAGTCCCAGGTCAGGCCCAGCGGGGATGAATGAATCGCCAGGACACTGAAGCGACCGGGATGGTCGTCGGCACGGTGGTTGAGCTTGAACCCGAGGCCGACTTCGCGGACCGTGGCGGCGCCCAGACCGAGCAGCGCTGTCCAGGGAAGGATCTCCCCGTCGACGAAGACCCGGCCGTGGAAGCGGCGGAAGATGCGCTTGGCATAGCGCCCGGTGGTGGCCTCAGACAGGATGGATCGCACCAGGATCCAGATCGCACGCCTGGCCCCGTAGTCACCTTCGGCGTAGTACTCCTGCAGGAAGTTGGTGATGAGTCCGATCCCGAAAACGAAGCCGTACTCACCCTGAATCTTCATGCACCGGCGCGCTACGACATCGGGCGGACGGGCTGCCTTCTCCTCGGCGACCAGCTGCGCCAGCAGCGCCTCGGGCTGCGCCCGGATGTCGAGCGAGGACGCCACCACGTTCATGGTTCCGCCGGGCAACAGGGCCAGCGGCGGCAAGGGACGCTCGCCGTAGGCACGCACCAGCGCCGTGATCGTCCAATGCAGGGTGCCGTCGCCGCCGTGCACGCCGATGATCGAAGGCTGGGCTTGCGCCACCTTTTGCGCCTCCGACGCCAGGGCGTCGGAACTTGCCGGAGAAAGAACGTGCCCCGTCTCACCTAGAATCTCGGTGAAGCGTAGCGCACGGCCCGGATCTCGGCGATTGGCCCGCGATGCCGGATTGACGAAGACCACGATGGGCACGCAGGCAAAACTCTACACCCAATACAGCCAACCGTCAGGAGTGGTGGTACTGTGTCGTAGTCTGCAGCCCGGGCCGCTGGCGGGCCCACGCGGGATTCCAATGAACTTCGTTGACACAGTGGGTATGACGGTTCCACCCTTCGCAGCCTCGGGGAAGCGGTGATGTCCTCGACGCACGAGAAACGCGCCTCTGCGTCCGGATCTTTGAAGGAGCGACCGGTTGCGCGCCTCTTGCAGCAACTGTTTCGCAAACAGCTCACCGGCCGCCTGTGCATTACCGACAGTACGGGCGATGAGAGCGATATCTATCTGCGCGCCGGCATGCCGGTGCATGTGCATCGCCCGGTGGACATAGACCGTCTCGATCGCGTCCTGCTTGAAGATGGGGTTGTGTCAGAGGACGCGATGGCGCTGACCGTACCGATGGTCGCCCGCGGAATGCGCCTGGGCGAGGCGCTGGAACGGATGGGCGCCATCAGCAAGGAGAAGCTCGCCGACGTGCTCAAGGAACAGATGCGGCGCAAGCTCACGCGTCTGTTCTGCGTGGCCGAGGGCTCGTATTCCATCTACATGGAGCCGCACAGTTTCGGCGAGGGCGAAGACCTGGCCGCCATGCGGGTCGATCCGCGGACCCTGTTCTACCCGGCGATCCGTGCGGCCTACGACTTGCCGCGCGTGACACGCGAGTTGTCGCGACTTTGGGGTCAGGAGTTCCGGCTGGCGCCCGTGTCGCCGTCTTTCGTAGCTGCCATGGGGATCCCGGCAGACGATCACGTGGTGATGGCCCTGCGCGCGAGCTGGCTGAATCTGGAGAAGATCGATTCGGTGACCGCGCGGCCGTTGGAGGTGCGAACCCTCCTGCTTTCTCTCTACTACGCCGATCTGCTTGAGCGGCAGAACCTGGTCGAGCGTCCAGTACAGGGCGATCCGGCACCAGCCGCCACGCTCCGCTACACGTCCTCGGATAGTCTGATTTCGACTCCTGGCGGTTCGGCCATTTCTGAGGCGCCGACGACTGCGACAAGTGCCCCGCCATTGGTCGCACCCACGATTTCTCCCGTGCCGATGCCCGCGGCCACAGCGCCTGTCCCGCCCGCAGGCCCAGCTCGGCCGTCCCCGTCGCCAGAGTCGGCACCGCGTGCCTTCGCCGCTCCGGCGCGATTGACTCCGTCGCCAGAGTCGGCACCACGGGTCGCGGGCGCGCGTGTCCAGGGGTCTTCGATCCACGCCGTGCATGCGCCCGACGTTGCGCTGCGAAGCGCGCTGCTACAACTCGCACAGAAACTCGACAAGCTGTCGCACTTCGAACTGCTGGGCGTGCCCGATGCAGCCACAGCCAGCGAAGTGAGTTCAGCTTTTGTTCGCGCGGCCCGACGCTACCACCCGGATCGGCTGGCCGGCGTTGGCCTGTCCGAGCTGGTGCCCCAGGCCGAGCGCATCCTGGCCCGCATGAGCGAGGCCGCCATGATCCTAGGCGATCCGGTACGCCGGGCCGAGTACCTGGCCGCACGGGCCGGCAAGAAACCGGTGGGCAATACCGTGCCGACCGTGATTGAGGCTGAGACGACCTTCCTCAAAGGTGAGGTCTTTCTCAAGCGACGCGACTACGACAAAGCCATCGAATGCTTTGCCGCCGCAAGCAAGGCCAACCCGAGTGAGCCCCAGTTCCGGGCCTACTGGGCCTGGGCGCGCTTCGACAATCCGCACGGACGCAAGGAGGTCGTCGTGCGTGAATCGCAACGGATCATTGCGGACGCAGTCGCGGCACAACCACGGTTCGCTCGCGGCCACTATTGGCTTGGACAAATCTGGAAATTCCTCAACGAGCCGGATCGGGCCGAACACGCCTTCCGCGAAGCGGCCAATCAGGACAAGGACTTCCTCGATGCGACTCGCGAGATGCGGCTGCTGGAGATGCGGCGAACCCGGGCGGGCACGAACCGCAACGATTCCGATCCCCCGCGGGGCGGAATCATGAGTCGACTGTTCAAGAAGTAGGTGGGGAGAGCGACTAGCGAAGCGCCGCCTCGCTCTCGAAACGCGGCTGTTTGGGGTGGCGCTTGTAAAGCAGAATCGTGCGCCCCAGGATCTGTACGACGTTGACGCCCGGGCCTTCGCCCAGGCGCTCCGCCACCTCGAAGCGCGTTTCCGGACATTCCCGGGCCAGCTTCACCTTGACAAGCTCGTGGTCGAGCAGCGCCCGCGCGACCTGCGCGATGACCGCCTGGTTGGTTCCGCTCTTTCCAACTTGGACGACGGCCTGCAGGGCATGGCCCGACGCGCGCAACAGGCGGCGCAGGGGTGTGGACGGCATGAGCGATTGCTTGCGTGGACTGGTCGGGGCGGGCATGGCCGCAAGTTGCCACACCGGATGGCGCAGGTCACGCCCGAGTGCAAGGTCTGCGCGGCCCATCAGCGAAGGGTGAACACGGTCTTCTTGTACCACCGGTCGAACCGGATGGGCTCTCTACCGGAAGTCACGCAGGGCTTGTTGCAGGGCGGCTGGCAGATCCCGGCCCGTGCGATCTCAGCCTGGCCGCGCCTGCCGTGACGCGAACCGAGGCGGCGGGCAAATCCCCGGGCTCGGCGCGGCTTTCATTCGAGTCGGTGTACCGCGCCCACGCCAAGACCGTCGCCCGCTGGGCCATGCGGCTTCTCGGCCCAAGCGGCTACTTTGAGGATGTGGTCCAGGACGTGTTCCTGGTGGTGAGGCGTCGGCTGCCTTGGTTCCGCGGCGAGGCCGAGATCACGACCTGGTAGTACGAAATCACGGTGCGCGTGGTACACCCGACCGCTGGTCGGCGTGGCGCTCGTGGTCTCGGCGGCTTCTTCGTCAATCAGCTCAGTTGAGGCCCCACGAGTGCTGAATGTAGGTGAGGGCGGCTTGACCCTGGACGGTGAAGGTCATGGTGTCTCCGGTCCCCTTCTGAACCAGCAAGCTGGAGCCCGAGGTGCCGCCGCTGGGGGCAAACGCACCTGCCCACCAGCAGCTTCCCATCTTGTTGTCATAGATCGTGTTGGCCGTACCGACGATAAAGGACTTGTCTGC
>PMCR01000368.1 GCA_003155465.1 Myxococcales bacterium
CAGTTCTTGCTGCCAATATGGGCCAGGCCCATGTTGTACAGCGACGGCCGCGCGTAGCCGGAATCGGGAAAGCCTTTGAGCAACTTGGCGTAGAGCTTGGCCGCCGCATCGAATCGCTTGTCGGACAGCGCCACCCCGGCCTGCTCGAAAAGCTCTGGTGCGTCGTAGGCCTCGATCTGCATTCCGGCGGGTCCCTTGGTGGCGTCGATTCGGATGGGGTCCATGTCGTACTTGACCACCTGGCCTGATTCGGGACCGGCCGCCGGCGGATGCGCGCCCGATGTTGCGCACGCGCTTAGACCCACAGCGCAAAACGCTGCGAAACCGAGGTTCCACCGGGGACGCAAAGTCGGAGAGAGATGCATGGCCTTCATGATTGATCGACAACTCATCCCACGCCGCGGTTCCCAGTGCCTGTTGTTGGGCACAATGATACCCTTCGCAACCCAGCCGTGCAGCCACGACCACTCATCTCGGCGCAAGACATCGCCGCACGCGTTGCGGCCCTGGGCGGCGAAATCGCCGCTCGGCTTCCGGACAGTACCCTCACAGCCGTGGGCGTGTTGCGCGGTGCCTTCGTCTTCATGGCGGACCTGGTGCGAGCGATTCCGCGCGATGTCCGTTGCGACTTTCTGGGTGTGCGCAGCTACGGCGCTGCCACCGAGACGTCCGGCGTGGTTCAGATTACCAGCGATCTATGTCTGCCGGTTTCCGGGCAGCATGTCCTTCTGGTTGAAGACATCGTGGATACTGGCCTTACCCTGCGCTACCTGCTCGACCTCTTGGAGGCACAGGGGCCAGCCAGCCTCCACGTCTGCGCCTTGCTCAACAAGCCGTCGCGGCGTCGAGTCGAGGTGCCTCTTCATTTCGTGGGTTTCGAGATTCCCGATCGCTTCGTGGTGGGCTACGGTATGGATGCGGCGCAAAAATACCGCAGCTTGCCCTATGTGGCCGTTGTCGACGAGTAACCACAGCCTATGAGGGAATTCCGGGCCAGCGCAGGTCGGCCAGCGTGCGCGTGAGCGGTAGCGTGGGCGGTAGCGGCTAGCGCGGCGCGGTCTGCGTGGGCGGCTCAGCGTGAGCGTGTGCGGCCCGCGGCACCTGGACCTCTCACGCTCTCGCCCTGCGCTTTCCGCCTCCCGCGTACCCCACACGAACTCGCTCACCCTCACGCCCACGCCCACGCCCACGCGACCCGCTAGCCGCTAGCCGCGCCCCAGCCTGCCCTGCAGCCCCGAGTTTCCCGACAAGCCGTTACCGCCTACTTCTTCTCGTTAAGGAGGGCTTCGAGCTGCTTCTGCAGACGGTGGCACCGCTGCAGGATCTCCAGGTACTGGGTTTGGAAGATCTTCACGTAGCGTCGCTCGCGGGCCTTCCTGTGCAAGGCATCGCGCACTTCGGAAAGCTGAGCCACCAGGTCGCCTGCGCTGCGAAAGCGCGGAATCAGGGTGTGCAGCCGACTCTGGTCGACCATCTTGACCTCGCCTTCCTTCCCCTCCGAGGGGGGCACGAAGAGCATAGCGACCAAGCTAGGCACGCTCGCTTTGATGGTCTTGACCACCATACTCCCCGTGAGATCCGGCAACGACTCCTTGGCTACGAGAACTTGCGGAGGGGTTTGGGTCGCGCTGTCGAGCGCCTCGCCGCCGCTGTGCGCGTGCTGCAGGCGCCAGCCTTTGTCCGCGGGCAAGGCTTTCTCCAGCGCCGCGACCAAGTCTGGTTGGTCGTCCACCACCAGGAGGTGAAGCGCGCCCAGCCGGCTGGCCGCCGACGATGGTTCTCTGTCACTGGCCAGAAGCTTGTCCTCCAACTCGGTGGCCCGCCCGGACAGCTCCATCAGCTTCCGCACGAGTTCGTCATTGGTCTCGGCGAACTCGGCCAGGAGCTGATCGCGCCCGAGAGACGTCTGGACGTCGTGGGCCGCCTTGACCACCCGGTCGCGCAGCAAGAGAACGGAGTCGCGGTTCTCCGGCATGACGTCTGCCGCGCCCGCACGAAACGCCGGCGCCACTACGTCGAAACTGGTCCGCCGGCTCATGGCGATGACCACGGTCAAGGGTGACTTGTCGCGGACGAACCGTATGAAATCGATGGCCCCGTCAAGCGACGGCGTATCAAGATCGCAGAGCACGACGGAGAAGAAGCGATTGACGACTTGGTCGTACGCACGCTCGGGCGAGGTCAGAGCGGTGACCGTGAGGCCGGCCTCAAGCAACACACTCTCGACCGCTCTCAGCACATTGATCTCGCCGTCGAGCACGAGAACCTCCTCAGCCGAGGATGTCTTGGCCTCCTGAACTGTCACTCCCATGACCCTAGGTGAGACCCGGGCAAAGGTCAAAAACTGCTAGGTACCCGACGGCGTGGTACTCTGGGGCCGCGGCAAAGCGCCGTGCAAGTGTGTCTCGCAACACATCGAGCGAACGGCAAGAACCATGGTTAGTGTACTCGACAGGGTGCTACAAGCAGCCCGACAGCTGGGCGCCTCCGACGTCCATTTGAAAGTGGGCTTGCCGCCCATCTTTCGCGTCAAGGGTGACCTGCGCACGGTGGCCAACGTGCCGCCATTGACCAAGGAGGCGGTGGAGGAATTCGGGCTCAGCATGATGAATGCGCGACTGCGAGACCTCTTCGAGAAGAGCTGGGACGTCGACCTCGCCTATTCCACGGCCGACGGCTTCCGCTACCGGGTCAACATACTCCAACAGCGGGGATGCATGGGCGTCGTGATGCGTCTCATCCCACCCAATGTGCCGCCCTTCGAACGCCTCAATCTGCCGCACAAAGTGCTGGAACTGGCCGATGAAGAGCGTGGCCTCATCTTGGTCACCGGGATCACCGGCTCGGGAAAGTCAACCACCCTGGCTGCGATGGTCGACTACATCAACACCAGCCGCGCGGTCCACATCGTGACCATCGAAGACCCCATCGAGTATGCTTTCAAGGACCGGCGCAGCGTGATCAACCAGCGCGAAGTGGGGTTCGACACGATGTCCTTTGCGCGGGCCCTGCGCGCGTCGCTGCGCCAAGACCCGGACGTCATTCTTGTGGGCGAGATGCGTGACCTGGAAACCACCGAGATCGCGCTCACTGCGGCCGAGACGGGGCACCTGGTGCTCTCGACTTTGCATACCGTCGACGCCGTCGAGACCATCAACCGCATCGTGTCCATCTATCCGCCTCACCAGCAAGTCCAGGCCCGCCTGCAGCTTTGCTCGGTCATCAAGGGCGTGGTCTCACAGCGGCTGGTAACCCGGGCCGACGGCATGGGCATGGTGCCCGCGGTTGAGATTCTCGTCAGCACGGCCCGCGTGCGCGAGTTGATCGCCGACGTGAATCGCACGCGCGAAATCCACGAGGCCATTTCCACCGGCCGCGACCCGTACGGCATGATCAGCTTCGACCAGTCGCTGACCGAGCTAGTCAAGAACCGCTTCGTCACCTACGAAGACGCCCTCGCCGCGTCGACCAACCCCGACGACTTTGCTCTCTTCTTCCGCGGGGTAAGCAAGGGCGGCCAGGTGGGCCAGGATTTCAACGTGATGACGGGCCAGCCCGGCGGCGGCACGGTACCGCCCGGGCCGTACGGCGCGGATCGGTCAAACAAAGAGTAGCTCGGCAGTCGACGGGCGCGGTCACTCAGGCTAGTCTCCGCGGTCAATGTCAGACTGGGTTTCGCATAAAGTCCGCCGCAGGTTTCTCGACACCTTCGTGGCCCAAGGCCATGAGGAAGTTCCCAGCTCGTCGCTGGTGCCGGTCAACGACCCGACNNTTCTCCTTCGGCGACTACTTCAAGACCGACGCCATCGGGTTCGCCTACGACCTCCTGGTCAAAGACTACGCCATCGACCCCAAGCGCTTGGTGTACACCGTGCATCACAGTGACGACGAAGCGCGCCGGTTGTGGAAGAAAGCAGCCGGCGTGGGCGACGACCGGGTTCTAGGTCTGGGCGACAAAGACAATTTCTGGGCCATGGGTGAGGTCGGTCCCTGCGGCCCATGCAGCGAGGTCCACTACCACCAAGGCGACGACATCCCCTGCCCCGAAGTTGCGGCCGGTCGTACCTGTCTGGGACCTGCTTGCGACTGCGATCGCTGGGTCGAGATCTGGAACCTCGTCTTCATGCAATTCGAGCAGCTCCCGGATCGCACGCGCCGACCGCTGCCCAAACCCTCGGTCGACACCGGCATGGGGCTGGAGCGCCTGTGTGCCGTGCTGGGCGGCTTCCGGTCCAACTACGAGACTGATCTGCTTCGGCCCCTGATTGCCGAGGTCGAAAGTCTGACGAAAAACACCTTCGCACCCGCGGACTACTCGCCCGGCTCGGTCGCGGTCTCCATGCGCGCCATCGCGGACCACGCGCGCGCCGCCGCATTCCTGATCGCTGACGGCGTGTTCCCCGAGAAAACCGGTCGCGAATACGTTCTACGCCGGATCATGAGGCGCGCTATCTACCACGGCTGGTTGCTGGGACTGCGCAACGGCAGCCACTTCCCCAGACTCGCATGCATGGTCGTCGACATGATGGGGGACGTCTACCCCGAGCTTCGTGATCGCCGCAGCGTCATAGAGGCCATCACCCGTGAGGAAGAGAACGGCTTCCGCGAGGTGCTGACCCGAGGCATGCGCATGCTCGACGATGAGATGGGCAAACGCCCGGACCGCGTGATTCCCGGCCCGATCGCATTTCGGCTCTACGACACCTACGGCTTTCCCTTCGATTTGACCCGCGTAATCGCCGTAAGCAATCGATTCACCGTCGACGAGGCCGGATTCGAGACCAGCATGGACGAACAACGCCGCCGAGCCGAGTTCGTGGGCTCGGGTGAGTTGGCCGTGGAGGGCGTCTTCCAGAGCATCCTCGACCGGGTCGGCCCGACGAAGTTTCTCGGCTACGACACCACGACCGCCAAGAGTGAAATCGTCGCCATGGTCGCCGAGGGCAAAGAAGTCACGAGCAGCGCGGCCCCCTGCGAAGGCCCCGTGGCCATCATTTGCCGTGAGACCCCATTCTACGGCGAGCAGGGCGGCCAGATCGGCGACACAGGAACCGCGACGGGACCGCTGGGCGCACTGAGGGTGATCGACAGCAAACGGCCGCTTTCGTCGCTCTCGGTTCACCTGTGCGAAATCGAGAGCGGGCGCATCCAGGTGGGCGACAACCTTGAACTGGCGGTTGATGTCGAGCGCCGCAATGCCGTCCGGCGCAACCACTCCGCCACCCATCTTCTGCACTGGGCCCTGCGCACTGTGCTGGGCGCACATGTGGCGCAGAAGGGTTCGTTGGTGGCGCCTGACCGCCTGCGTTTCGACTTCTCTCACCTCGCGCCGCTTTCGCCTGAGGAGAAGCAGCAGGTCGAGGACTTGGCCAATCTTCGCGTACTGCGCAACCTGCCGGTCACGACCGATGTGCTGCCCATCGCCCTAGCCAAGCAGGCCGGGGCCATTGCGTTCTTCGGCGAGAAATACGGCGACACGGTTCGGGTCATGACCATGGGCGAGTCCAAGGAGTTCTGTGGCGGCACGCATGTGCACCAGACAGGCGAGATCGGTCTCATCAAGATCGTGGAGGAAAGCGGCGTGGCCCAGGGTGTGCGGCGCCTAGAAGCGGTGACCGGGATGGGCGCGCTGGCACTGGTTCGACGCATGGAGAACGAGCTGGGCGAGGCCGCTGCGATTCTGCACGCCGGCCGCTTTGAAGTCGCCGCGCGCCTGGAGAAGCAGCAGAGCGAGCTACGCGACCGCGACAAGGAGATCAGCAAGCTCAAGGCACAGATTGCCTCGGGCGGCTCGCGCGATCCCCTCGGCAATCGCCAGCAGGTGGGCAAGTACTGGCTGTTGGTGCACGACGTGGGAGTGGGCGACCCGAAGGTCCTGCGCGAAACCGCGGACAAGTTGAAGGCGCGCATGGATCCCGGCGTGCTGGTGCTGGTGGGCGCGGTCGAGGGCAAGGTCGCGATGGTGTGCGCGGTTACGCCGGCCGCGCAGGACAAGCTCAACGCAGGGAAGATCGTGAACCTGCTGTTGCAGGATCTGGGCGGCAAGGGCGGCGGCCGGCCGGACATGGCGCAAGGAGGGGCTGCCCTGCCCGCAGGCGCGACCCTGATCGACATCGTGCAACGCTGGACCGAGAAGCTGCGAACTCTCATCGAATCGTGAAGACGCGGGCGGCGCTGGATGTTGATGGACCCGGCGATCAGGGACGCACTCAAAGCGATCGTGGAGGTCATGCGGCAGTCGATGCCCGACCCGACGACCCTGCCCGACTTCGGCTTCGACCCTGGTTTTCTCGAACGCACCGCCCCTGCCCTCGAATTCTTGTGGTCGCGCTATTTTCGCGTGCGGCTTGGCGGCCTGGAAAATGTGCCCGCCAGCGGAGCCGCTCTGCTGGTGGCCAACCATTCGGGCGGCCTGCCCTACGACGGGGCCATGCTCATCCACGCTTGCCACTCGCTGCATCCCGCGCACAGGCCCCTGCGGCCGCTGGTCGCAACCTTCGCCGTTCGATCGTCGTGGATGCGTCCGGTGGTGGCGCGCATCGGAGGCGTCCGCGCGTCGATGCGCAACGCCCTCGACCTGTGCGAACGCGGTCACCTGGTCGGGGTTTTCCCTGAGGGCCTGCGCGGCGTCGGCAAGCCGTACCGCGAGCGCTACCGTCTGACCAACTTCGGACGCGGCGGCTTCGTTCGGCTGGCACGGGCGGCCAAGGTTCCAATCATCCCCGTCGCCATCGTCGGCGCCGAGGAGTCCCATCCCGTGGTGGCCAAACTAACGCGTTTAGCCAAGCCTTTGGGACTGCCCTATATCCCGATCACACCCACATTCCCCCTTCTCGGACCACTCGGCCTGCTGCCGGTGCCAGCCAAGTGGAGCATCCAGATAGGCGCACCGATCTCGCCTATGGCGCAATCCGAGAACGACACCCTCGAAGTTGCAGAACAGGTGCGGAGCGTTGTCGACCGCATGATCGCGGACCTGCTGCTTGCGCGGCGGTCGATCTTCTTTGGCTGAAGCTTCCGCCTGCGGTGTCCAACAGGGCTGTCCAAGGCAAAGTCAGGGTTCGAAGGAAATCCGTGAGGCTTTCTTCATAAGTGGTCCAAACCACGCTCGCATTTCACATCGCCTAGCGCCATGAGCTTGACGGAAATCTGGAAATCGCCGAAGGTAAGGGATACGCTCTAATAGGACTATTAGCGTGGCTTCGCTTGCATCATCACCATTGATAGCGGTCGGTCAAACGATCGGCAACTACACCATCACGGCCAAACTCGGAGAGGGAGGGATGGGCGTGGTGTTTCTGGCCGAGCACCCGGTCATCGGGCGCAAGGTCGCGATGAAGGCGATCCACCCTGAGTTGTCGCGCAATCCAGAGGTGGTGTCTCGGTTCGTGACTGAGGCAAAAGCGGTCAACCAGATCGGCAACGANNACGGCTGACGGCGACTTCTACTTCATCATGGAGTTCTTGCAGGGCGAGGCCCTGTCGGATCGCCTGAAGCGCGAGTCACCCCTTGATCCGGCGCGTGCTCTCACCATCGCGGCTCAGGTCGCGGACGCC
>PMCR01000019.1 GCA_003155465.1 Myxococcales bacterium
CCGCTCTACTGCGCAACTTCGGCTACCATTCAACGCCCCGGCCTGACCGGGACCGGCCGCCACCCCGCTGACGAACCCGCCGGCCAGGCGGCCAAAGGGGGAAGCTGTGCCCATCGGCTGCCAGCGACGAGAGATCCATTCTCCCCCGGCCTCAATCTCCGTTCTGACAAGCCCAAAGACGATCGTTTCACTTTCGCCGCCGCTGTCCTGGCCGCCAGCTCCGTCATCGCGCCACTCGATCAGCGGCGATCACGGGACCCGTCCGCCGACGGTTCCGGCGACGCTTTGGGAAAACTCGAGGAAACCTCAGGCACCGTCATTGCGGGAGGAAACCTCGGGCACCGTCATTGCGTCATTGCGTCATTGCGAGGAAGCCTGCGAGGAAGCCTCAGGCAGCGTCATTGCGGTCATTGCGTCATTGCGGTCATTGCGGCGGCTGTTCTGGCCGCCAGCTCCGTCATCGCGCCACTCGATCAGCCGCGATCACGGGACCCGTCCGCCGACGGTTCCGGCGACGCTTTAGGGAAACTCGAGGAAACCTCAGGCACCGTCATTGCGGCCGACGGCTCCGGCGACGCTTTAGGGAAACTCGAGGAAACCTCAGGCACCGTCATTGCGTCATCGCGTCATTGCGTCATTGCGTCATTGCGGACAACGCGTGATGAAGTCCTCTTTCCAGGGATCCTTCTGCCATCGGGGCATGTACTCTTGCGCTACCAGATCGTCCATGTTCTTGGGACACTCGTTGTTGTTGTCCATCATGTACTGCAGCGCCTTCTGCATGATCTCGTTGGCAGATCTTCGGCAGGGATTCGACGAGATCGCGAGGAGTCCATGAATTCACCGGCGGCAAGAGTCGATTCGATTGGTCGCGCAGTCGGCTACCTCATGGTCTTGGCATCGGCGGCGTGCGCAGGTTCGTCCACGGGATCAAGGATCCCAGGAACTGACGCAGGTCGCGACAGCAACGTCGTGGAGACGCGGGACGCGAGCAAGGACAGCAACCCTACGGGACCGGCTGACGTCGGTCCTGACGCCGGCATGGCGTCGTCGCCAGACGTCGGTCCAGACGGCAGCATCGCGCCGCCGCTAGACGTCGGCCCGCCGCCCGCGGACGTCGCAGCCGACGGCAGTCGCGCGGGTCCAGAGGTGGCGGTGGCGGATGGGCCGCTGGCGGATCTTGCTCTTGCCGACGCGATCCAGGCCGCGCCGGATTCTGGAACTCGCGACCTCGCCTTCGACGGCCCGTTCTCCGGCCCTGACCTGTTCACTGGCGTCACGCCGGTGACCTACACCAACGATCCGAACACCATTTTTGCCAATCCCGAGCGCGGCTTTTATGCCATGTATGAAACCTACGCGAGCTCCTACCAGAACCTGTCGCAGAGTGAGCTGCAGAGTCTTCGCGCGCAATCGGGGGTCAGTCTGGTGCTGCGCGAATGGTACCTGGACAGCTTCGTGAATGCGGATCTCACGCAAGGATTTCTGGACAAGGTCGCGGCGGACTTCACGGTCATGCGGCAGGCCGGAATGAAAGCCGTGGTCCGCTTTGCCTACACCTCCAACTCGACCAAGCCCTACGGCGACGCGAACAAGGTGCGCGTGCTGGGCCACATTGCGCAACTCAAGCCGATCCTGTTCGCCAATAGCGATGTCATCGCGGTAGTGCAGGCAGGTTTCATTGGGGCTTGGGGCGAGTGGTACTACACCGACTACTTTGGCGACAATGGCACAGTCAGCGCTTCGCAATGGACGGATCGGCAAGACGTGGTGACAGCGCTGCTTGATGCCCTGGATCTTGGGCGCTCTGTTCAGTTGCGAACCCCGGCATTCAAACAGCACTTTTACGGCGCAGCTGCGCTGACCTCGGCAGAGGCTTTCCTGGGTAGCACCAAAGCACGGGTGGGCCACCATGACGATTGCTTCGTCGCGGACGCGACTGACATGGGCACCTATGCCAACGCGGCGGCCGACAAGGCGTATCTGGCCGCTGAGAATCTGTATGTGCCCCAAGGGGGCGAGACCTGTGCCACGTCCACCGTTTCCGGCTGGAGCAATGCCGCGCAGGATATGGCCAATCTGCACTGGTCTTTTCTCAATCAAGACTATCACCCGGACGTGTTGGCGAGCTGGGGCGCGAACATAGACATCGCCAAGCGCAAGCTGGGCTACCGGCTCAGGTTGGATTCCGGCAGCACTTCCACCATTGCCAAAACCGGAGGCCAGTTCGAGGCGACCTTCTCCATTCACAACGACGGCTACGCGGCACCATTCAATCCGCACGGATTGAGCCTGATCCTGCGTAACACCAACGAGGGCACCGTCTACTCGGGCAAACTGCCCGATGATCCGCGCCGCTTTACCCCGGGCAGCAGCAGCACCATTTCGCACAAATTCTGCCTTCCCGCCGACATTGCGGCAGGCACCTATGCGCTCTTGCTCAGCCTGGCCGATCCTGCGCCTGCGCTTGCCGCTCGCCCCGAATACGCGATTCGCCTGGCCAACCAAAACACCTGGGAAGCCGCTACCGGCTACAACAACCTAAACCGCGGCCTCACTATTCAGCCGAGCCTCAACACGCCCGCTTGCAACGCTGACGACATCGTGGTGACTGCGAGCGGTCGCTGAGGGTTGCTGTGTGTCTGCAGAAGTGATGACAGATGAGTATGACCACGCCATAGGGACGTAGTTGAGGTAGTCTCCGTAGGTTGGCCGAGGGCGAGTGCGATGCCGCAGGAAGAGAATCGGACTTGTTTCTATTTCCGCCCGGGCCCGGCATATACGTGAGGCAGTCGCGGCGCAAGTCGATCGAACCGGGAGAACCGCATGCAACGAGAACTCCAAAGTCGAGTAGGGCGCGTGTTTGCGTCGCTCTTGTGCGGCATCAGCGTAGGCATGCTGTTCCCGGCATGCAGTTCCCCGGGTATTGGGCGAAACGGTTCCACAACGCCAGATGGAAGCCCGGCCATCGATGGTGGGACGAGCGGAGCCAGGGGAAGCGGAACAGGTGGCGCAACATCAGGTGGAACGACTGAAACCGGCGGCGTCACTACTTCTGGCGGCCTCATCACCTCAGGCGGCATCACCGTGACGGGTGGTGTGCCAAGCACGGGCGGCGTCAACGTTACCGGCGGCGTCAACAGCTCAGGCGGTGTGGCCGCGTCAGGTGGTGTCACCAGCTCAGGCGGCGTCAACGGCAGCGGCGGCGTCACCAGGACCGGCGGTATCACCAGCGCAGGCGGCGCTATCAGCTCAGGCGGTGTCACGGCAACGGGTGGAATCCCGACCGGGCATTTCCAGATGGAGAAGCTGGATCGCGGCGTGGTGGCGGTGAAGGTGACGAACGGCGTCTATGTTGGTTGGCGCATGTTTGGCTACGAGTACGACGTTACGGCCAGCAACGTTGCGTACTACCTCTACCGGGACGAGAGCAAGATCGCCACGGTGACCGATAGCACCAACTTCCTGGACGCAGCCGGCACCGCCAGCTCGAAGTACACGGTGAGCGCCATCATCAAAGGAACCGAAGGGCCGCAGTCTCCTGCGGTCACGCCCTG
>PMCR01000351.1 GCA_003155465.1 Myxococcales bacterium
TGTCGCGAGGGCACGCGCCGCATGTTGGAGATCCTGGACGCAATCACGCGGCCGCGGCGCAAGGAAGAGAACATCGATGCGCTGGTCCGCTTCCAGGGCATCATGCGCCTGACCGAGCTGGCGGAAACCATCAAGAGTACCAGCCTGTGTGGCCTTGGGCAGACCGCGCCCAACCCGGTGTTGTCGACCCTGCGCTGGTTTCGCGATGAGTACGAAGCGCATGTCTTCGAGCGGACCTGTCCGGCCGGCGCGTGCAAGGACTTGGTCGGCGCGCCTTGCCAGAACACCTGTCCGGTGGGCACGGAAGCCTGGCGCTACGTCGCGCACATCGCGCGCGGCGAGTACACGGAAGCGTATCGGGTCATCCGCAGCGCGAACCCGTTCCCGTCGGCCTGCGCGCGGGTGTGCAACCACCCNNTTCATCGTGGATCGGGTGGCCCCCGATTCGTACAAGGAACTGGTCAAGGTCGCGGGTCCCAACGCGCCCAGAATCGCGATTGTCGGCGCCGGCCCGTCGGGGCTGACCGCGGCCCATTATCTGGGCGTCATGGGCAATCGAGTCACCGTGTTCGAACGCGAATCCAAGCCCGGCGGCATGTTGGTCTCGGCGATCCCAGAGTACCGTCTGCCCCGCGAGACGCTGCAGAAGGAGATCGACTCCCTGCTCAACGCCAACGTCGAGCTCAAGCTCAATCAGACCTTGGGCAAGGACTTCACCATCGATTCGCTGATGGACAAGGACGGCTACAAGGCGGTGTACGTCGCCACCGGCGCGCACGAGAGCAAGAAGCTCGGGGTGCCAGGCGACGATGCCGAGGGCGTGCTTGCTAGCATCAAGTTCCTCAAAGCCTACAATCTGGAAGGCAAGCATCTGGCCAAGGGTCGGGTGGGAATCGTCGGCGGCGGCAATGCCGCCATCGACGCCGCCCGCGTCGCCTTCCGCCAGAAGGGCGTGACCGGTGTGACGGTGTTCTACCGTCGCACGCGCGCCGAAATGCCGGCCTATGGCGAGGAGATCGAGGCTGCCTTGGCCGAGGGGATCGTGCTGCAGCCATTGGTGGCTCCGCTTGGGGTCGTGGTCAAGGACGGCAAGCTCAGCGGGGTGAAGTTCATCAACAACGAGCTAGGCCCGCTCGACGATTCAGGTCGCCAGCAACCGGTGCCGATTCCGGGCTCCGAGCACGTGGTGGATCTGGACACGCTGGTGGTGGCCATTAGCGAGCAGCCGGAGACCGGCGGGCTGGCGGAGCTCAAGAGCACCCGCTGGGGCACGGTGACGGTGAACCCCGAATCCTTCACGACCAGTCGGCCCGGCGTGTTCGCCGGCGGCGACGTGACCACGGGCCCGAGCACGGTGATCAAAGCGATCGCCGCGGGCAAGAGCGTGGCGGTCATGGTGCAGAATTTCGTCACGGGCAAGCTGCTCAAGCAGTTGCCCAAGGTGAAGTTGCCGTCCTTCTACGTCGAGCCGGTGCACGTGGCCGGGGAAGAAGAAGAAGGTGATGTGATGGCAGCGCGGGTCAGACAGCCCCACCTGCCGGTGGCAGAGCGGCAAGGAAATTTCGCTGAGGTCGAGTTGTGTATCTCAGAAGAGGCGGCCCAATGTGAGGCGCGACGCTGCTTGCGCTGTGACCTCGATTTCACCCGGCCTCTGCACTGAACCTGAGTCATCGCGAGGAATACACGATGTTTACCATTGAAATCGACAGCAAGCCCATCGAGACCAACGGGGGCGAGACCATTCTTTCGGTGTGCAGGCGCGAAGGCGTGCATGTGCCGACCCTGTGTCACATGGAAGGTCTGCCGCCCAGTGGCGCATGCCGTCTGTGTATTGTGGAGCTGGAAGGGGCGGGCAGCCTGGTGCCGTCCTGTTCCTTCCCGGTTGCCAAGGACATGAAGATCAAGACCCGGTCGCCCAAAGTGCTGGCGGCGCGGAGAACGATTGTGGAATTGCTGCTGTCCAATCACCCCGATGACTGTCTGTATTGCAGCCGCAACCAACGCTGCGACCTGCAGTCGCTGGCTGCCGAATTCGGTGTGCGCCAGCGGCACTACATCGGCAAGAAGAACAACCGCGACATGGACGTGTCGTCGCCATCCATCGTGCGCGACCCGGACAAGTGCGTGCTGTGCGGCCGCTGCGTGCGCGTGTGTGAGGAGATTCAAGGCGTGTCGGCCATCGATTTCATCCACCGCGGTCCCAAGGCGGTGGTGGGGACGGCGTTTGAAACCGGCCTCAATGTCTCGTCGTGCATCAATTGTGGCCAGTGCATCCTGGCTTGCCCGACGGCAGCCCTGACCGAGCACAGTTATTTGAATGAAGTGGTCGCGGCCCTGTCTGACCCGAGCAAGTTCGTGGTGGTGCAACACGCCCCGGCGGTGTCCGTGACCATCGCTGAAGAATTCGGCATCAAGCCGGGCAAGGACGCTGACGGCCAGATGGTCGCGGCCTTGCGTAAGCTGGGGTTCAAACGCGTGTTCGACACCTCATTCACCGCCGACCTGACCATCATGGAAGAGGGGTCAGAGCTGGTGAAGCGCATTCAGAGCGGCGGCACCCTGCCCATGCTTACCAGTTGCTCGCCCGGGTGGATCAAGTACGTCGAGCAATTCTANNGCGCGGTGATCAAGACCTACTTCGCCCGGCGCGAGGGCATCGACCCATCGAAGATTGTCAGCGTGTCGATCATGCCGTGCACGGCGAAGAAGTTCGAGTGCGCGCGCGAGGAGATGGGCCGCGACTACGTCCCGGATGTGGACTACGTCCTGACCACGCGCGAATTGGCCCAGCTCATCCGCATGTTCGGCGTCGACATGATGGAGGTCGAACCGGATCGCGCCGATACGCCGTTTGGCATGCGCTCCACCGCCGGCAAGATCTTCGGCGCCACCGGCGGCGTGATGGAGGCTGCAATCCGCAGCGCGTACTTCCTGCTCACGGGCAAGGAACTGAAAGAGCTAAAGGTGCAGGAAGTGCGCGGCCTGGACGGCATCAAAGAGGCCAAGATCAAGATCGGCGACCTCGAGGTGGGCGTAGCCGTGGCCAGCAGCCTGAAGAACGCCGCGCAGTTGTTGGAATCGGTGCGGGCCGGCCGCAAGGACATCCATTTCATTGAAGTGATGACCTGCCCCGGGGGCTGCATCGCCGGCGGCGGCCAACCGCTGGGCGCGGACCAGAATGCGATCAAGGCGCGCATGCAGGCGCTCTATCAGATCGATCGCGACGAGACCCTGCGGGTCAGCCACAAGAACGAAGATGTGGCACGCCTATACAGGGAGTTCCTGGGGGCTCCCCTGGGCGAAATGAGCCACAAACTCCTGCACACGCACTATCACAAGCGAGACGTGTTGGTCTGAATCGGGTCCACTCGAAGGCTGGAAGGAAACAACCATGGCGAATGCAAAGAAGATACTCGTAGTGGACGACGATCCGGACATCGTGGACCAACTGACCCTGATCCTGAAGCAGGACGGTCACGAGGTGCATGCGGCGGGAACGCAGGATGAGGCTGAAGAAATCCTCCTGTCCCTGAAGCCCGACCTGGCCATCCTCGACCTCATGATGGAGGAGAAGGATACCGGATTCGTGCTCTGTCATCGCATCAAGAAGCTCTACCCGGATACCCCTGTGATGATGGTCACCGCGGTTAAGGCCGCGACCGGCTTGTCGTTTGCGGCAGATTCGGCTGTGCAACAGTCGTGGCTGAAGGCCGACCTGCTGATGGACAAGCCCATCCGATCCGAACGCCTGCGCAATGACGTCAATCGGCTTCTGAATCGCGCGACGGCGTAGAGCATCCCGCGGTCCTGCAGCGCGCGCCGTGCAGCTGCGGCTATCGCCGCCGCGTTCGGAGGATCGGCGCGAGGACCATCACGAGCAGCATGAGGAGACACGCCATGCGGTCGCCTCCGTCCCGGGCGATAGTGCAGCCGCTCGATTTGCCGCTGGCGCCGACGTCGGAACGCGTGCTGCCGACTGCCGCGTCGGCCGGAGCGCCGCCAGTAGCCTTGCTGGTGCTGGTGACGCCGCCCGTGCCGTTGGTTCCGCCTGCGGCGGTGGGGACGCTCGTGTCGCCGCTGGCCAGCGCCCCTCCCACACCGGCGCTTGCCCCGCCCGCGGCATTGGTACCCCCTGCGGCCGTCACGCCCGTGGCATTGGTACCCCCTGCGGCCGTCACGCCCGCAGCACTGGTGCCGCCCGTGGCTGCACCGGCCGCAGCACTGGTGCCGCCCGCGGCTGCACCGCCCACGTCGCCGGCTGCGGCCCCGGCCCCGGTCCCGGTCCCGGTCCCGGTACGCCCCGCGGCCGCATCAGCCGCCTCGCCGCTCCGACCCCCGGCCCCGCCCGTTCCGCCGGCCCCACCCGCGCCCACATCGACCACGCCACCGTCTGCGCTGCCCCCTCCGGCCGCCGCGATCGCGTACTTCTTGGCCAGGAGGTTCTCGATACTCACTCTGGTCGCATCGTCCAGGGGCTTGTTGTAGATGATTAGCTCGGAGATGTCGCCCTGCCAGGAGCGATCCTGGAAACTGCGATCCCTGGCTATGGTGTCGGCAGAAACGTTGGCCGTGGACACGATGGACAGCAAGCCCAGCTGGTCGAGGGGAAACTGGGTCGTCCTTCCGTCGACGGACTTTCCGTTCAGATAGGTCTTTCCGTTGACCAGATACGGGGAGACCTCGCTGAGGTTGGTGTTGTAGATGCAGCAGCCGTGCTGCGGGTGGAAGAATGTGGGTAGGGCGTTGCCGCCAATCCAGAACTTCGCCGAGGTCCCGTAGTTGGGCAGGGTGGGCAAACAGGATGTCGAGACCTTCGACAAGACCGCGAAGACCGTCCGAATCGTGGTGATTTGCATGAAGTGAAAACCGGTATACACGCCGCTGAAGCGCATTGTCGGCTGGCCATTGGCCGTGGCGACGGTTGGCGTGGCCTGGCCGAAAGCATCGTGGATGGCGTTGTTGCCCTTGCTGCTCAAGTCGGTCCACTGGCTGACTTGGCCGTTGGTCACCGTCATCGGGCCGTCGGCCTTGACCCAAAGTTCGAGACCATCGGTTGGAATCGCACTGTCCTGGGCGCGCGCAGGCGCAAGCGTCAGCAAGAGAACGCCGAGTCCCAGCCCGACCCCATGGAACGTACATTTCATGCAGACAGGCTAATGGGATCCTGGCTCCTGTTCAAGATAGGATATGTCTGGTGGAAGGAGATCAATGTCTCCCGCTTGCGTCGCCTCTCCATTTGCTGTCCCATGGCTGCGTGCGCGTGCTGTTCCTTGAAAACGACGACTCTTTCAGCCTGAACGTGGTGGAGAGTCTGCCCGTCGACCGACAGGACGTCCTTGTGCGTCCTGGCCGCGAGGTGGCGCGCGATCGGGCATTGCTCGACGGGGCCGACGTGGTGGTGGTGGGGCCAGGGCCCACTGATCCGATGCGCGCGGGGATCGTGGTTGTGGTGCAGGCCGCGGCTTTGCGGCGCTTGCCGTTGCTCGGGATCTGTCTCGGGCACCAGGCGCTTGGGCTCGCCTTCGGCGCCGAGTTGGTCCGGGTGCCGCCGGTGCACGGCAAGCAGACGGAGATCGCTTTCTCCGGTTCGCGCCTGTTCCCAGGCTTCGTCGGTCGAGCGGCCATGATGCGCTACCATTCGCTCGCTCTGAGTGGGATCAAGGCCCCTCTTCACGTCATCGCCCAGACTGACGACGGGATTGTGATGGCCGTTGAGCACGAAACTTTGCCCATGGCCGGGCTGCAGTTCCATCCTGATTCCTTTGCCAGCCCCCGCGGCAAGGAACTGATCGCTGACTTTTTCCGGGCCGTCGCATGAAGCTGGCCGAGCTTGAGACGCTCCCGTCTTTCGCGCTGCTGGGGCCTGGCTTTGGCGGCGATCCGTTTCTGCTGCTCCGTGATCTTCGGCCCCAGTCATCCGCCGATTCTTTGCTGGTGTTCGCGCGCTTCGAGGAGCCTGGCACCCGCGCGCTCAAGCTGTCCCCAGGCACCGCCAGCCCCTGCGCGGTGGACTTCGCCGAGAAGCCTCGCGGCCTTGACGTGGCGCTGGCCGCTTTCGACTACGCGAACAAGGTGGGGCAGATTCGTGAGGCCATCGCGAACGGCGACGTCTATCAGGTGTGTCTGACGGTGCGCGCGCTGGTCTCCGCTGGCAGCGGAGCGGAGATTTTGTCCTTGATGTGCCGGCGCGGGGTGCCTCGCTTCGCCGCATGGGTACGGTTGCCCGATGGGAGCGAATTCGTGTCGGCTTCACCCGAGCTGTTCTTCGAGACGGACGGCAGGCAGGTGCATGCTGAGCCGATGAAGGGCACGGCTCGTCCTGGTGCCGGCGGCGCACTCGAAGCCAGCGACAAGGATCGGGCCGAGCTGGCCATGATCACCGACCTTGTGCGCAACGATCTGGCCCAGGTCTGCCGTCAGAAGACGGTCCACGTGGCAAACCAGCGCCGCGTCTTGCAGCTTCCCTACGCGCTTCAGACGGTGAGCGACATCGTCGGGGTCATGGACCACGGCAAAGTGGCACTGGATGTCTTGGCCGCATTGCACCCAGGCGGATCGGTGACCGGGGCACCCAAACAGGCGGCCCTGGCCATGATCCGCAGGCTAGAGCCAGACGAGCGAGGCGCCTACTGCGGCGCGCTTGGGATGGTGACCGGCGAGCGCTCGGTTTTCAGTCTCCTGATTCGCACGGCGGCGAGGACTTCGCAGGGTTGGGCGTACGGCGTGGGGAGCGGCATCGTCTTCGACTCGGAGCCCCAGGCCGAGCTTGATGAGCTTCGGGTCAAGCTGGGGGCTCTCTGATCCTGGCTTCCGTTCGCCCGCATCTTCATCCATGATGGGATCCTGCCTCCCATGAAAGTCGAGCAAATCACCGTCTTCCTCGAGAACCAGTCAGGCCGCTTGGCCGACGTGGCTAGCATCCTTGCGGCCGCGGGTGTGAACATCCGCGCCCTGTCGTTGGCTGATTCTGCCGATTTCGGCATTCTCCGCCTCATCGTCAATGACACGGAGAAGGCCGGCCAGGTGCTCAAGACCCAGGGCTTCACTGTGGCCAAGACCGAGGTGGTGGGCGTACAGGTGCCCGACCGGCCGGGCGGCCTGGCCGAGATTCTCAATGCGATGAAGGCCAACCAAGTCAACGTCGAGTACATGTACGCCTTCGTGCACAAGACCGCGGTCGACGCCACCATCATCTTCCGCTTCCACGATTCAGAGAAGGCCATCGCCTGCCTGCAGCAGGCGGGCATCAAGATCTTGCAGGGCGAAGACATCTACTCGATCTGACCACCAACCGACGAGCAGGGAGCCAAACGCATGAAGACACTTGGAATCACTGTAGCGTTCGTCTTCACAACCGTCCTGGGCGCAGGCGCGTTGCAAGCCAAGACACCGACAGTCAAGATCGGCGCCATCTTCAGCAAGACCGGCCCGGCCGCCAACCTGGGCGGACCCGAGGCCAGGACCCTGGAGATGGTGGTCGAGGAGGTCAACAAGAAGGGCGGGATGGGCGGCAGCCAAATCGAACTGGTCCTCAAGGATTCGGGCAGCAGCCCGGAGAAGGCTATTTCGTTTGCCAAGCAGCTCATTGAAGAAGACAAGGTCTTCGCCATCATTGGCCCGTCCACCAGTGGCGAGACCCTGAAAATCAGGGCCATCGCCGAGGAGGGCAAGACCATCCTGCTGTCTTGTGCGGCGGCCGAGGCGATCGTGAATCCGGTGGCCAGCTACGTGTTCAAGGTGGCCCCCAGCGACAGCCACGCTGCCCGTCGCATCTTTGAACAGATGAAGAAGATGGGGATCGCCAAGATCGGCTTGCTGTCCAGCAACACGGGCTTTGGCAAGGCCGGCAAGGAACAGGTGGAAAAGCTGGCCCCCAGCTTCTCTATCCAGATTGTGGCCAACGAAGTATACGAGAAGGAAGCCACGGACTTGACCGCTCTGGTGACCAAGCTGAAGGCGGCCAAGGTGCAGGCCTTCATCAACTGGTCCATCGAGCCGGCGCAAGCCATCGTGATCAAGAACGCGCGCCAGGTTGGNNGTGCCCATCTTCCAGAGCCATGGCTTCGGCAACATCCAGTACGCCAAAGCCGCCGGGCCCGCTGCTGAGGGAGTGATCTTCCCTGCCAGCCGGCTGCTGGTGGCCGATAGCCTGCCCGCCGACGACAAGCAAAAGCCCGTGCTGCTCAAGTACAGGCAGAGCTACGAGGCGCGCTACAAGGAGGATGCCAGCACCTTCGGCGGCCACGCTCACGATGCCCTCTTGCTGCTCGGCAAGGCGGTGGAAAAGGCCGGAACTCTCGACAAAGAGAAAGTGCGCGCCGCCTTGGAGAACCTGCAGGGCGTGGTGGGCACCGCCGGGGTCTTCAACTTCTCCGCGCGCGACCATGGCGGCCTGGGCATGGACGCCTTCGAGATGCAGACCGTGAAGAACGGCAAGTTCGTCGTCTTGGGCGACACCGCCGGCAAGAAGTAGTCACAGCCGGGCTGGCCCGGCATAGGCGCATGAGTCTCGATCTTCTCTTTCAATACCTGGTGGCCGGCATCACCTACGGCACGATCTACGCGATCGTCGCCATTGGGTTCAACATCATCTACAACACCACCGGCATCATCAACTTCGCCCAGGGCGAATTCGTTATGCTGGGCGGGATGCTTGGGGTCACGCTGCATGCGCTCTTGCCCATGCCGCTGGCCATCGCGGGCGCCGTCATCGCCACCATGCTGGTTGGGGCGTTGATTGAGATGCTGTTCATTCGCTGGTTGCGCCGGCCGTCGGTGCTGCGCCTGATCATCATCACCATCGGCCTGTCCATCGCCATTCGCGAGCTGGCGCTGTTGCTGTGGGGCGAGGGCGTGCGCGCCTTGCCGTATTTCACCGGCACAGCGGTGTCGTCTCTTTCCATCGGCGACGTGCACATCTCGCCCCAGGTGCTGTGGGTGCTCGGGCTGTCGGCGGTGATGGTGGCGGCTCTCAACTTCTTCTTCGCGCGCACCCTTCTCGGCCGGCAGATGCGCGCCTGCGCCTGCAACCGCGAAGCCGCGCAGCTGTGCGGGATCAGCGCCAAGAACATGGTGACACTGTCCTTTGTGCTGAGCGCGGGTATCGGCGCATTGGCTGGATGTGCGATCTCGCCCATCACCTACGTCCAGTACGACAGCGGCACCAGCCTGGCCATCAAGGGGTTCACTGTGGCCATCCTGGGCGGTCTGGGCAACAGCATGGCCGCCATCGCCGCGGGCCTCTTGCTCGGGATCCTAGAGTCGTTCTCCATCTGGGTCATGCCCGCCGCATACAAAGATGTCATCGCCATAAGCATTCTCCTGCTGATTCTTTTCGTGCGGCCGTCAGGGCTATTCGGCAACGCCGAGGCCGCGCGGCTCAAGGATTATTGATGGCAAGCCGACGCAACCTGCCCATTGTCGCGATGGCCCTGGTGGTGATTGCGGTGCATTTGCTAGCCGCAGCAGCGGGCAAGCCGCAGTATCTCACCCAGCTCACCATGGCCGGGTACTACTCGCTGGTCATCGTGGGGCTCACCTTGTTGATGGGCTACACCGGTCAGATCTCGATGGGCCACGCCGGATTTTTCGCGATCGGCGGCTACACCTCGGGACTTTTGACCACGTACAACCTTTATTCCCAAAACGGCGAGATGCCGGTCTCTATGCTGCGGTCGACCGGGCTCCTCGTCGCGGGCAAGGATCTGTACGGAGCCGACCTCTTGGTGGTGCGCCCCTGGGCAGCCTGCGTGGTCGCGCTGTTGGTGACTCTGGGCATCGCCTACCTGGTGGGCAAGCCGGTCCTGAAACTGCGGGGGCACTATCTGGCCATGGCGACCCTGGGCTTTGGCACCATCGTGTACAAGGTGGTGCTGGGCAGCAGCGTGCTGGGTGCGGCTGACGGGATCTCGGACATTCCCGCATTTCCCCTGTTCGCTGGCCTGGCGGTGTCCGGAAAATCCGTGCTGCGCACGCAGAACTACTATCTGGCTTGGGCCCTGGTGCTGGTGGCGATGCTGTTGCTGACCAATCTCATCCATTCGCGGGTGGGCCGTGCCCTGCGCGCGATTCACGGCGCCGAGGATGCTGCCGACGCCATGGGCGTGGACACGAGCCGCTACAAGTTGAACATGTTCGTGCTGAGCGCCGTGCTGGCGGCATTGGGGGGCGTGTTTCTCACCCACTACAACGGCGGCATTGGCCCATCCGAAGCCTCGATCATGAAGTCGGTGCGCTATGTGGCCATCGTCGCCGTCGGCGGCATGGCCAACCTGTGGGGCGCCCTGATCATGGGCGTGTTGCTCAATTTTCTCTCTCTGCGCGGTTCCTTCGGCTCCTACGACGACGCGGTTTTCGGCCTGATTCTGCTGGCCATCATGCTCTTCGCGCCCGATGGGCTGTTGCGCGCGGAGCTTGTGCGGCGTTTGCCGGGCCTGCGCCGCGGGTTCGGGCAAAAGGGGGCGCCATGAGCCTGCTAGAGGTCAAGGATCTGTGCAAGCGCTTCGGTGGCTTGCAGGCTGTGGGCAACGTCAGTTTCGCGGTTGCTCCCGGCAGCATCAAGGCGCTCATCGGTCCCAACGGCGCCGGCAAGACAACCCTGTTCAACCTGATTTTCGGCATCCTGCCGCCCGATTCGGGCCAGGTGTGGTTTGACGGCGCGCAGACGGATGGCTGGAAGCCGCATCAGGTGGCGGCCGCGGGCATGGCGCGCACCTTCCAGCATATCCGCCTGTTTCCCAAGATGAGCGCCTGGGAGAACATCGCAGTCGGCCGGCACGTGCACAGCCGGGCCGGTTTCCTGTCGAGCATGCTCGGCCTGCCCTGGACGCGACGCGAGCAACGGGCCGTGCGCGACAAAGCCCTGGAGATCATGGGCTTCTTGGGCGTGGAAGATCGGGCCGATGTGGAGGCCACCAGCCTGGCCTATGGCCAGCAACGCATCATCGAGTTGGGCCGGGCGCTTGCTTGCGAGCCCAAGCTGCTGCTGCTCGACGAGCCGGCCGCCGGGCTCAACATGCGCGAGACCAGCGAGATGGCCAAATTGATCGCGCGCATCCGCGACACTGGGATCACCGTGTTGCTGGTCGAGCACGATATGACCCTGGTGATGAACATCTCGGACGAAGTCTTGGTGTTGAGCTACGGCGAAAAGATCGCCGATGACAAGCCGCTCGCTATCCAGAAACACCCCGAGGTGATCAAGGTCTACCTGGGAGAGGACGATGCTTAGGATCCGCAGCCTGGAAGCCGGCTACGGGAACCTGAAGGTTCTGCGGCGGGTGTCCATCCACGTTTCTCCCGGCGAGATCGTGACTATCATCGGCGCCAACGGCGCGGGCAAGACCACCCTGCTGCAGACCATTGCAGGTCTTCTGCGCGCCCAGGCCGGTGAGATCCTGTTCGACAAGCAGGACGTTGGCCGCCACGCGCCCGAGGCCATCGCGTTCCTGGGCTGCGCTCTCGTGCCCGAAGGCCGCCAGCTTTTCGCGCCCATGACCGTGCGCGAGAATCTGCAGCTTGGCGCCTACGTGCAGATCCGCCGCGGCCGCGTGCATGGCGTGGACCACGATCTCGGCCGGGTCTTCGACCTGTTCCCGCGTCTGAAAGAGCGCGCGTCGCAATTGGCCGGCACGCTCTCGGGCGGCGAGCAGCAGATGCTGGCTATCGGGCGCGCGCTGATGGCGCGGCCCAAGCTGATCATGATGGATGAACCGTCGATGGGACTGGCCCCGCTTGTGGTCAAGGACATCTTCGCCATCATCCGCCGCCTGGGCAGCGAGGGCCACACCGTGCTGCTGGTCGAGCAGAACGCCAAGGCGGCCTTGCGCATCGCCAGCCGCGGCTACGTGCTGGAGAACGGGCGCATCCTGCTGGAAGAGAATGCAGAAGACCTGCTGGCCAACCGAGACGTGCAGCGTGCCTATCTGGGGCGCGACTTGGACTCGGAAACCGAACTCGACGGCAAGAGGAGATGACCATGGTCTGGGAGCCTGAAAAGGAATGCATGCATAGAGACGAGCTGCGCCAGTTGCAGCTTGAGCAGCTACAGGCGGTCTTGGCGCGGGTCTACATGCACGTGCCGTTCTATCGAAAGCAGTTCGACGCCCGCAAGGTCGACCCGGACGATTTTCGCACCTTGGACGATCTGCGCCGCTTGCCATTCACCAGCAAGGCCGACCTGCAGGAAAACTATCCCTATGGCCTGTTCGCCGTGCCCCTGCGCGACGTCGTGCGCATCCACGCCTCGGCGTGCATGTCCACCGTGGTGGGGTACACGCGCAATGACATCAAGACTTGGTCGGCTCTGGTCGCGCGCGTGCTTTGCGCTGGGGGCGTGAGCAAGGACGATGTGGTGCAGATCGCCTACGGCTACGACCTGTCGACCGGCGGCTTCGGCATCCACTACGGCGCCGAACGCATTGGGGCCTCGGTCATCCCCACATCGACGGGCAACACCGCCCGCCAGATCAAGATCATGCGCGATTTCAAGACCACCGCGCTGGTGGCTACGCCCAGCTATGCCTTGCTGATTGCGGACACGATCCACACGCAAGGCATCACTCCCGGCGTGTTGTCGCTGAAGTATGGGCTTTTCGGCGGCGAGCCTTGGTCCGAAACCATGCGGCAGGAAATTCAGGACAAGCTGCACATCGTGGCCACCGACAACTACGGCGTATCCGAGGTGATGGGGCCGGGAGTGGCCAGCGAGTGCATGGAGCGCAAGGGACTGCATATCAACGAGGACCATTTCCTGGTCGAGGTGGTCGACCCGCAGACGCTCGATCCTTTGCCGGTCGGCGAGACCGGCGAGCTGGTCATCACCACCTTGACCAAGGAGGCATTCCCGGTCATCCGCTTCCGCACGCGCGACCTGACCAGCCTGCTCGACGAACCATGCCCCTGCGGCCGCAAGACCGTGCGCATGGCACGGGTAGCCGGCCGCAGCGACGATGTGCTGATCATTCGCGGGACCAAGGTGTCCCCGTCGCAGATCGCGGCCGTGCTGGGCGAAATCGAGGGTCAGGTGCCGCCGCACCAGTTGGTGGTGGAACGACCGGGCGCCATGGACGAGGCGACTGTGCTGCTCGCACCGAGCGAATCGGGCGCCTTTGACGAGCTTCGCAAACAGCACGAGCGCCTGGCCGCCATCGCGCATCGCCTGTCGTCCGAGCTAGGCCTGTCGATCAACGTGAAGCTGGTGGAACGCAAGTCAGTCGAATCCGGCCCGCGCGTGCTGGACAAACGAAAGGCCTGAACCCGTGCGCGAAGGCCGGCGGATTCAGGCCTTTTCGTCCGAGATGACGGCGCTACTTCTTGTCGTCGAACATCTTGGCGACGTAGGTCACAACCACGAAGAGGTTGTGGGCGACGTCCGTGACGTCGCCTGAGTCGATCGCGTTGAGGCCGACCTCGAGCATGTACATGGGGGCGACGGTCAGGGCGGGCGTGACCTTGAAGTCGATACCCACGTACGTGCGGTTGTAGCGAAGACCGCTCTTCCAGTAGCCGGAGGGGATGTATCCAGTCTTGGTAGTCGTCCCGTCGGCATTTGCCTTGAAGAGCTTGCTGGTGTCGCTGTCCTCGATGATTCCGAAGAACAGCTCGTCAGCCAGCAAGACTCCCAGCCGGTCGGTGAGCGCGTAGCGGCCTTGGATCAGTTCGCGCAGCACGGTGCCCCATCCCCAGCGCTGGTCTGCGACGCTCATCTTGAAGGTCGGGTCGGTCGGACTGACAAAGTCGGCGTTGTAGACGTCGGCGTAGAAGGTGTTGTGGAGGATCACGCGGTCGTAGATCGACCAGCGCCCGATGCGATACTCGGCGGCCGGGATGATCTCCAGGTTGTGCGAGAAGGCGTACGTGGACTGGCAGTTTGAGGCCGTAGCCGAGGTTTGGAGGTTGCACTTGAGGTTCCCCGATCCTGGCGGCTGTTCCGTTCGGCGTCCGCGCGAGGGGTAGCCCATGTAGTAGTACCAGAGGGATCCCTTGAGGGTCAGGTTGCCCAGCTTGTAGGTGAAGTTGGGGCCCAGGAACAACTCGAGGAAGTGAACACCCGTCGTGTCCTCACGCGAGCGCGCGAACTCGGTGCGGAAGCCTGGCATGATGGTGAGGCTCCACTGAGGCGTGAACGCCAGTGTGAGATTCTGGTCGTACCAGATTCGGGCCTCCTGCTTGGTTGGCAGGTCAGCCGCCAGCGCGACTCCGCTCAGCGCGACCAAGGAGAAAATGCTGATAGCAACTACTAGCAACCGTTTCATGTGCGCTCCCTTGTAAAATGCCGCGGTACAAGACGTTTCTTGATATCACGAGCGGCGAGAAAGCGGAAGCTAGAGCGCCGAACGGTTTACCTCCCGTCGTGAAATCGCGCNNCAATTTCACTCGGTCCGTCAAACCGTTCGGCGCTCTGTGAGTCATCCCCCCAAATCCCGCGATAGCCGTAGAAGGCCGTGGCCGGAGCGATCACCGTCGCGGCCACCCGCCTCGGGGGCTTCGGGACGGACAGCCCTTCCTCACGCGCGCTTCGCTGCGCTCGGCGCGACCACTTCTATTGCCACGACTTCATGCGGATATAACTAGCCTGGGGTCGTTTGGGGCGCAGGATGCCGCAATGCGAGACGGATTTTTTGCCAGGCATGGGCGCCGCCTCTAGCATTCGACCATGCAGCTTGAGCGTCGACATTCCGAACGGGATCGCCGCCACGACGGCCGTGTCTCGGCCGTGTTCGCGGTTCGCAACTGTATCGGTTCGCGCGTCCAGCTCGGCCAAGCCGAGGACATCGCGCCCACCGGGATCACCTTGCGGCGTCCGCGCGACGTGCCGGTGTTGCCACAGACGCTTCTCACTCTCCACTTCGATCTGCCGGGCGTCGGCGCGCGCATCAGCGTCGGCGGCCTGGTGGTCACGGATCGGCGCTCCGGGCCGTTTCGTCGTACCGGCGTGCAGTTCACCGAGATCTCATCGGAAAGCGCCGCGCTGCTAGTTGAATTCTGTGCCCGCATGGGTCTCGGCTCGAAGGGGATGTCTATGAATCCTCGATGAGAATCTCACGTCGCCGTGCGCCTGCCCGCTGGCCTGGCTGTGCGATCAGCCGGGCCACACCCCAGGCGGAAACGAAGTCACCTTCGCGGCCAAGCCCGGGAAGGTTTTCGGCGTTCGCCAAGTAGATATTGCTGATCCCTGTTGCAGTGGGTGCGCCCCCGATGCCGAGCATGCGGGGCAGATCACAACTGAGAGCCGGTGTCATCGGCGTGGGCGGCACTGGGTCGGGCGCGGCCGGACTTTCTCCCGGCGCCTGCAGGCCCAGTTCGGGAGCCAGACCGTCGTGCGGCGATGCCAGCACCCAGAGGTGCCGATCGCTGAAGGGAAGCACTCGCGCAATCTCCTCGCGCACGCGGGCGCGGATCACGGCCAGGTAGCCCAGGCTCTCGGCGGCGGCAGCCGGGACCAGGCACTCGACCCAGACCGGGACGCGGTTGGGATGGCGGGGCGGGGGAGATCCCACGGTAATGAGAATGGCATTGTCTTCCAGGATCGGCTTGGCCGGATCGCGTACCGAAAGGACTCTTAGGCCCATGCCTTCGGGCAGTGCCTCGGGACGCAGCAGCAGGCATAGGGTGTAGCGGAAACAGGCAGGCCGTATGGCCGCCGCAGTCTCGCGCAGGCGCCGGGGGGCCGCGTCCCCGCACAAGGAAAGCAGCGCCGCCGCTGAGCCCGCCCAGACGAGCCGGCCGAGCCCGATGGTCTCGCCGCGTGGCCGCGCGCGCAGGCCCGTGACACTGCCACGCTTCCAGACCAGCTCGTGGGGCACCAGTCGCTCGCGCAGCTCGCCGGAGAAACTCTCGATTTTCTCAGTGAACAGAGCACGCAGTTCCCCGCCGCCGCCAAGTCGGAAGACCCCGCGCCGGGCTCCATCGAAGGCGCGGGCCTGGGTCATGGAGGTGAGGTCTCCTGGCGAAAACCCGCTCGACAGTGCGGCCAACGCGGCCAGCCCGGCGCGCATGGGATGATACGGCGGCAGCGCGGACAGCCAGTCGGCATCGAGAGGCGGAAGCTGGCTCTGGATCCGGCCCACGTCGCGTCTTTCCCAGAAACCATCGGGGGGCAGCGTGATGTCGGAACCCAGTAGGGGATCCAGGACCGCACTGCTGTTGCGCAGACGCGCCAGGGTCTCCTCCACCACGGCGCAGTCTGAGGGGAATTCGCGGCGCAGCTCGGCGGACAAAGCCTCGGGATCGCTGCCAAAGGCGATGCGGTGTTGAGGGAAGATGATCTGCAGCCCGGGCTGCAAGGCCGGTGCACGTCGGCGAATCACCTGCGCGTGGCCAAGCTCGCGCATCACGCGCGCCACCGGTTCGGCATCAGGCGGCGGCAGCAGGCCCGGCTCGCGCGCCAGGGTGTATGGCCCCGCCTGGAAGGTCGCTGGCTGGCGGTCGTGCCCGCACAAAAGCACGCGCTGCCCGCGGCGGCTGAGCAAGGCCGCCGCGATCAGCCCGGCCAGGTCCGGGCCGCACACCACGACCTCGAAGTAGTTGGTGTCCACGACGGAGGAGAGTCTACAGCCCGCGGGTCGTAGTCAACAGGAAGTAGGCGTGGATTCGGAGTAGGGGGCGGTGACGGGATCCGTCCCCGCCCCCTCCGAATCCCAGGGACGTCGCTGATGGTTGACAGATCCTCTCCCACAGTCGAAATTGGGGGTCGTGCACGAAAAACTACCCATCGTCTGGTACAGGCGAAGCAAGAAAGACGAACCCGCTTCTGAGAAGCGCAGCATTCCGGCGGGCGTTTTCACCAAGTGTCCCATGTGTCGCGAGGCGCTCCTCACCGGGGATCTGCACAAGAACCTGGATGTGTGTCCGAGCTGCGGGCACCACTTCGCAATGGCGACGCGCGATCGCATCGCCTCCATCATGGACAAGGGCAGCCTCATCGAGCACGACGCGCATGTGGAAAGCATCGACCCGCTGGGCTTCCGCGATTCGAAGAAGTACAGCGATCGGCTCAAGTCCACGCGCAAACAGTCCGGCGAGGTCGAGGCACTGATCGCGGTCGCCGGCCGTATCGAGAGCATCGCGGTCGAGACGGGCTTTTTCGTGTTCGAGTTCATGGGCGGTTCCATGGGGTCGGTGGTGGGCGAGAAGATTGCGCGCTTGTTCGAGCGCGCCCTGGAACGTCGGGTGCCCGCCTTGATCTTTTCCGCCTCGGGTGGGGCACGCATGCAGGAAGGGATCCTTTCGCTCATGCAGATGGCCAAGACCAGCGCCGCCATCGCGCGCTTGCGGGATGCGCGCGTGCCCATCCTGTCCATCTTGTTGCATCCGACCACGGGGGGAGTAGCGGCCAGCTTCTCCATGCTGGGCGATCTACACATCGCCGAGCCCAAGGCGCTCATCGGCTTTGCTGGCCCGCGCGTGATTCAGAACACCATCCACCAGAACCTGCCCCCTGGCTTCCAGCGCTCCGAATTCCTGCTCAGTCACGGTTTCGTGGACATCATCGTGCCCCGCCAGGAACTGAAAGCGACCATCGCCCTGGCCCTGCGTTGGATGGGAACGCCGGCGGTGACGACCCGCAACTGAAGACTGACTCGCCGGCGAAGGCACCGGTGCCATGAACACTGGGTACAGGAAGCTGCTCGCTCGCCTGCAATCGGTGCGCGCGCTGGGCGTCTCATTTGGCCTGGACCGGGTGCGGCTGGCATTGGAGCGCCTGGGTGGGCCGGAACGTCGTTTTCGCGCGGTCCAGATCGCGGGNNTCGCGGGCACCAATGGCAAGGGTTCGACCGCGGCCTTCCTCGAGTCGATCTTGCGTGTCGCGGGCCTGCACACCGGGCTGTTTACCTCGCCGCACCTCTGTCGCTTTTCGGAGCGCATCCGCATCGACGGCCGCGAGGTGGAGGGCGAGCGCCTGGGCCAGTTTGATGAGGCGGTGGCGGCAACCGGCGTGCCTCTCACCTATTTCGAGATTTCGGCGGTGCTGGCCTTTCTCGCCTTTGCCGAGGCCAATGTCGATCTGGCGGTGCTGGAGACAGGCTTGGGCGGTCGGCTGGACGCGGCCACGGCAGCGCATCCTCTGGCTTGCGCGATCACCAGCATCGCCCTCGACCACCAGGACGTGCTGGGCAAGACCATCCGCGAGATCGCCTACGAAAAGGCGTGCATCGCGCGGCCCGGGGTACCGCTTTTTCTGGGGCCGCTTGCGCCCGAGGCCCTGGCAGAGGTCGAGCGGGTTGCGCACGAAACAGGGTCGCCGTTGCGGCGGTTTGGCGTCGATCTCGTTGCGCCGGAGTTCCCGCTGGCGTTGGCCGGGTCCCATCAAGCTGCGAACGCGGCACTGGCCGTGGCCTTGGCCCACGAAGTTGCATCCAGCACGGGCCGGGTGCTGCAACCCGAGGCAATCAGGCGCGGTCTTGCTGAGACTCACTGGCCAGGGCGGCTTGAGCGCGTGGCTGACGACGTTCTGCTCGACTGCGCCCACAATGCCGAGGGTGCAGTGGCGCTGGCCGCTGCGCTGCCAGCCGCATCCCGCCGCGCCCTGGTGGTGTCAATTGTGCAGGGCAAGGATGCGCCGGCTATGCTGGCCGTGCTCTCCACACACTTCGATTTTATTGTGGCCACGCGCTCGCCCAGTGAGCGCTCGCTTGCACCCGAGGCTCTGGCCGCGCTGGTTCCGCGCGACGGAAAGCGAGTGGTGGAGGTGGTGGCTGACCCCGGCCTTGCGCTCACGCGCGCCCGCGAGTTGATGGCGCCCAACGGCCTAGTCGTGGTTGCCGGTTCGATCTTCCTGGTCGGCGCCCTGCGCGCCCGTCTGCTCAATGAGCCGGTCGACCTAATCGTAGGCTCCGACCCGATGCCGTGATCTCGAGGAGGAATACCTGGCACATGATGTTTTCACATGATACTCTGATGTGATGAAGAGCCTGGTCACGACTCTGACGGAACGGGGGCAAGCCTCGTTGCCGGCCTCGTTGCGCAGGGAACTGGGTCTCAAGCCCGGACAAAGGCTGCGCTGGCAGAGGCTCTCGTCCTGCGAGGTCCGGATGCTGGTCGAGTCGGAGCAACCGGCGGCGGGTCCGAAGGCGATGCTGGGATTTGCCAAGACCTTTCGCAACAGCAGGCGCACCGCGGATTGGATGAAAGACCTGCGCGCGGGTGAGAAGACTGGATGAGCTGGGTGGTCGACACCTGCGTCGTCATCGACGTTTTGGAAAACGATCCAGTTTTCGGGCGAACATCGGCGGACCTGCTGCAGAAATCACTGCGGAGTGGCTTGTGCATCTGCCCTGTCACGATGGTTGAGTTGTCTCCTGCCTTCGCAGGCAGTCTGGAACTGCAGAAACACTTCCTAGAGCAAGCTGACATCGACTTCACCCAAGGCTGGACCCTGGCAGACACTGAGTACGCGCACCGTGCCTGGAATGCGTACGTCCAGGCTCGGCGTGCGAGCGACACACCTAAGCGTCCCCTGGCTGACCTGCTCATCGGCGCCTTCGCGTGCCGGTACCAGGGGCTGATCACACGCAACCCCGCCGATTTCCGCCGTTGGTTTGCCAAACTAAGGGTGCGGCAACCATAGGCACCGTTGGTGAGCCCGGCGCCGGCGCGTTTTCCCTACAACCGCCAGTCCGAGCAGTGTGCCCATTTGCACTTGATGTGCAACGGCCGGAGACGCGGTTGCACATCGAGCGCAACAACCGCCTCTACGCCATGCTCACGCGGCTGGCCCACATCGGCGGCCGGTTTTCCGGTCAGGCGCAGGCCGGCCAGCGTGCGCGTGACCGGTAGCGCGGGCGGTAGCTACCAGCGTGGCGCGGCTAGCGTGGGCGACTGGCGTGAGCGCGACGGGCGAGCGCGAAGCGCGAGGGGTGTGCAGGGCGGGCTGTCCGTCCCGAAGCCCCCTTGTGGGGTGCGCGAAACGCAAATCGCCTTCCCGCAAAACGCACACGAANNCTCACCCTCACGCTCTCGCGACCCGCGAGCCCCCAACCGGCACGATCCCCACGCGGTCAGTAGACCGCGTGGGGGTGGTTTGAAACGGAGGCTTTGCTAGTTTCCGGTCATGAGCCTGAACTCGGTTCGGCGGTTCTTGGCCTTGCCTGCCTTGGTCTTGTTGTCGGCGATGGGCTTTTCCATGCCGAAGCCGACCGCGGTCAGCCGCTCAGCCTTGATGCCCTTGTTGACGAAGTACTGCTTGACTGCATCAGCGCGCTTCTGCGACAGCTCCTTGTTGTAGGCGTCCTTGCCGACGTTGTCGGTGTGACCGCTTATCTCGATCCTGGTGTCTGGGTAGTCATTGAGGACCTGGACGGCCCGGTCGAGCAAGTCGTACGAGTTCTTGGTGATCTCGGCGGAATTTGTCTTGAAGTTGATCCCTTCGATAACGCCGGTGAACTTCTTCAACGCGGCAGGCACCTCGTCCGGACAGCCATCCTCATCCTGGTAGCCGTTGAAGGTTTCGGGCTCGGTCGGGCACTTGTCGACGTCATCGAGAATGCCGTCGCCGTCGGTGTCCTTGGGCAGCGGGCAGCCGTTCTTCTTGGGATCATCGCTCTTCGGGCCCGGCTCGGTCGGGCAGGCATCGTCGACGTCGAGGATGCCGTCGCCGTCAGCGTCCTTGGGCAGCGGGCAGCCGTTCTTCTTGGGGTCGTCGCTTGCGGGCCCCGGCTCGGTCGGGCAGGCGTCGCTGCTGTCGGGGATGCCGTCGTCGTCAGTGTCCTTGGGCGGCGCGGGCGCCGGCGGAGGCGGCGTATACCGAGTTCGACCAAACGCCAGGTATGCAGACAGCAGGATTTCATAGTCGGGGCCGTGGAAGTACGACTCGGCGTACTTTCCGCTGTTCACAAACGCGGCAGGCGGGAACATGATGCGACCGTCGAGGCGGAGCCCGAAATAGTCGGTGAGCGGGAACTTGGAGCCCACACCGAAGTGGAACATGTTGTCGGTGTCCTTGGGGACGACGCTGGTGTCTTTCGGGAAGGACGACAGGGCGCCCCACCCGCCGAGCGCGAAGGGCCGCACATAGCCGGTGTGGATGAAGTTCACGATCACCTGGCCGCGGTAGCCGACAATGATCATGCTCGTGCCGCCGTCGGCGTTGCTGAAACGCGTGTGGGTGGGAGAGATCGTGGCCTCGCCTTCGACGCCCACCCAGGGGCAGAAGTTGTAGGTCAAGCGCAGACCAAAAACCCCGCCCAAGTCAGGCGATAGGCCTTCGGGATCCGCCTCGTGGCGGCCGAGTCCGTGCTGCTTGTCGTAGAAATGGAGGCCGCCGAAGAGCCCGATTTCGAAGGGCTGAACGAACGGTGCGTCCTGGGCGGCAGCTTCGTTTGGCGGGCTGGCCTCGGCGGCCAGCGCGCGTGGGGCCGTGGCGCCGGCCAGAGCAGCCAGCAACCCGACGGTCAAGACACCAGACCCAAGCAGAAACGACCTTGCTCGACTTTTCATGCGATTTCCTTCCTTCTCAAGAACGCAGTTGTCTGTTGGCCACCGCCTCCCGTGCTGGGGTCGGCGATTCCCAAGACACAGAAGCCTGGTGCGAACTGGTGGCCTTCTACCCTCGCATCATGGCTTCCGAGGATGTCTCACTACCGAGTCCTGGTCAACTGCGGAGCCACGCGAGGGGCTGCGATGACTCCCTGACGCGCTGTTTTGACGCGCTCTGTATTTGCCAGATGGTCGGACCCACGCTTATGATGAGGGGGGATGCATTTGAACCTGCGCGTGAATCTTGGTTTTCTGGGTCCGGTGCTGCTTGCCTGCGCAGGTGTGGTGGCGGCTGGGCCGGCCCGCGCCGACCAGCTTGTGCCCACAGACCAGAGCCCCAGCGAGGTCTCGGGTCAGCCAGGCAACAAGTACGGGGGGGTAACGCCGGGGAGCAACGCGAGCAACCCGTTGCCCCAGCCTCCCCTGACCCCGACCCATCTCATCTGGACGGGATTTCAGCCCACGGCCACGGGATCGCGCGTGTTCTTCCAGACCACTGCGCAAGTTGAGTTCGAGGTGAAGGAAGGCCATATGTCCAAGGGCGGCCATTCCACGCTGACGGTTATGCTTCGCGGGTGCCGCATTCACATGGCGAACAACCGGCGGAAGCTCGACACGCGCGCCTTTGCCACGCCGGTGCAAAGCGTTTCGGCCAAGCAGCGCGGAAAGGACGTCGCGCTTCTGATCACGCTTCGCGAACCCGCCAGCTCCACGCCGGGTACCGAGGCCGGGCCCAACGGCACGCGTTTCTTGGTGTTCGACTTTCCGCCGGGAAAGCCGGCTCCCATCGAGGAGAACGCACCAGCCGGAGTGGAGTCGAGTTCGCGCGGGGCCTCGGCCGGTGAGGGCTGGTCGCTTTCCGGCGACGGCGAGTCAGTGCAGGCTGAAGCGAAAGGCAAGGCGAAGTCCAAGGGCAAGGGCCGAGCGGCTGCCGTGCCTGGCCAGGCGGCGCCCAGGGCCAACCCGGCGCTGGAACCCACCCCCATCGCGACACCCCCAGCCGGGGCTAAATAGTTGCTTCGCCTCGTCCGAACCTACGAAGGAGAGGGCGGTACATGAGAGCATCACTTGTTTCCCGATCTATTTTCCTGGGCGCGCTGCTGGTTCTTGCCGGCTGCGCAAAGAGCACCTCGACAGAGCCGCCGCCCCCAGGGTCGCTGGAGGACGACGCCGGCGTCACTCGGATAGTAAGGGTTGACGCCCCGGGGGACGGGATCGAGCGTGATGCCGGGGGTGGCGCCAGCACGAGCACGGACGGTGGGGGCGCTTCCAGCACAGATGGGGCGGTGGACAGCGTCGACGCGCCGGCCTTGCCACCATCGATCACGGTGACCGTCGATCCGGCATCGTTGGTCCCGCCTGAGGACGGCGGTGTCCCTGACACGTTGATCGTCCCGTCCAGCTACGGGCCCAAGCCTGTGGTCACAGTGACGGTCGTCTCAAACTCGGGCGACATGCGGGCCGACGACGTGTCGTCGGTCACGGCGTCGCTGAACGATCCGGTCAAAGGCACCTCGGCAGCGTCTGTCAGGCTGGCCAGGTCCGAGACGGATTCGGTTCCCGAGTCGAACATCACGCGCTTCATCTTTTCTGACGTTCCCCTCGATCTGTCGAAGGTCGCCACGGGTCCCTATGATCTGGTCGTGACCGCCACCACGGTCGGCGGGGCTTCGGCGAACGCCAAAGTCACGTTGTGGGTGGATACCGGGCCGACGTTGGTCGTGCGGTCCCCGGCCGAAGGCGGATACTACAAGGGTTCGGCGCCGGTCGATGTCAGCGCAATCCAGGCGAAGTTCGCCGTCACGTTGGTCACCATGGCGCTGGGGCAGGGAGACGCGGTCCCGCTGATACAAACGAGCAACGGCTTCTACAAGGGAACCGTCGACTTCAACAGCTTCATTCCGCCTCTGGAGGGTGATGTGTTGGCCACCTTCTTCGCCTACGACGAAAACGGCATCGAGACGAGGGTTGTGCGTCACTTCGTTAGTGACAACACCGGGCCTTCCATTAGCGCGACGTCACCTGCCATCGGCGTCATGATCGGTACGGTGATTTCGATCAAGGCGACGGTGGACGATCCCGCTGGCGTGGACGCATCCTCGGTGATGGCGGTGGTGGCCAACGGTGACCGGAGCTTCGAGGTCACGCTGGACCCGCCAGCGGGGGGCGGCAAAGTCTACTCGAACCTCTTTGACACGACCAAGCTCCCCGCCTATGCACTCTTCCCCACCATCTCTTTTCGGGCACGGGATATCCTGGGAAACGATTCAACCGTCAGCTATGGGCTCTCGCTCGACAACACGCCGCCCACCATCGATCTGGATCCGCCGAAAGTGCGTCGAGTGAAGGAAATCGGGGGCGCGACAAGTTGTAGCTGGGCCTTCGATCCGGTAGGCCCGGACGCCGTAGATGATGGCGACGTGGTGACTCAGCTCTTCGATGTTCGAGCCCGCGCGGAGGACAATGGCAACACGCCGCTGACCGGCGACGCTGACTGGATACCCATCGGCGGCGTGGATCCAGGCCAAGTCCAGTTGTTCATCTTGAGCAATACATCGCGGCCGTTGGTTGTGGATAGCAGCAACCCGCCCGACGGGTTCTGCGACGACATCAACCCTGACTTGGTGCCCACGACGAAGCCGCAGACCGACCAAGATGCGCAGGTCTTGAACATGGTGGCCATGTCCCCAGTCGCAAACGCGGATTTTAGCCTAGAGCCGGGTGTTTCTTGCTCGAAGGCAACTGGTGGCTCGCCCCCGAAGAGTTTCTGTGAGACCACGCGGAACGACTACAAGGCGCAATTTGCCGTCGGCGACTCAACCCCCCATTGCGATACGATGACTGAGGTTCTCAGCTACGCTGGGGGGGGCCTGCCGTCCATCTACGCCCTAGGGCCGATAGTGGGCGATGGCCTGCAATGCGCCGGCCGCCAGTTCGATGCCTCCAACAACCTCAAGGACGGCTGGGCCTGCCTGGCCGCAACGGCCAGCGACAAGCTGGGCAACAGGCAGGTCTCGCGCCCCATCCGCATCTGTGTCATGGCCACCCCGTCGAGCAAAGAGTGCCCGGAATTCAGGCAGTTGACGGCGGTGGTACTCTCGGATCCGGTCGAGATTCAAACTTCGCTCCCGCTGGTAGGTCAAGGCGGTGCGGCCTTGCAGGCCAACGATGAGGTTGTGGTTTCGGGCGTGGCTGGTACCTTCGGGGTCAACGGTCGCTGGAAGGTGAACCTGCTCGACGGCTCAGGCATGCGATTCTCGCTGCAAGGTGTCCACGGGGGCGGGGGCGCGGCTTCGGTTTCGGTAAGAGGTCGCGTCGTTCCGGTTGCGGCAATGCCCGACTGCACGGGCACCGTCATCAGAGGGGGGACGGGCGGTGGCCTTCCCGTGGTCGACTACACCAAGCCGTGCAAGCCCTTGTCGATCTTTCCCCCGGGTGAGCTGGATCCGTACGGGGTGTAGCTCGCAGGCTGGTCAATCCGTTGGGTCACCACGTCTGCGTGTTCAGGCCGCGCGCGCTGCGGTCGGGCCGGCGTTTGGGTGTGCGGCCGTACCAGGCGGTCTGGGCGGCAGAAAACCGGCTCCAGCTCGAACGGGATGAACAGCACCTTCAGGTAGCGATTGCGGCCGATGCGCTCCCACCCTAGCACGCCCAGCAGGACTTCCCACATGGTGTCGCCAGGCCGCTTGACCTGCGACTCCCAGAAGGGCACAAACCAGAAGTGGGAGGTTCCCGCCTCGGGGCCCAGGCCCCGACTGACCCAGATGCTGGGGAAGATGAAAGACCCCTCCCATGTCGGGCGACGGAAACCGAAGTAGAGGGGAAAAAGTATGGTGGTGCTGCGTTCTGCACTCCAGACCGTGGACACTGGCGAAGCAACCAGCGGCTACTGACTTCACCTGGATGCACGCCAGTGACTGTGGCGTAGCAAGGCCGTGTGCGCCAAGATGGGGGCATGCCGCGTGACGGACTTGCTCTGTTTCACCCGCCGGTGCGCGACTGGTTTGCGCGGGAACTGGGCCGCCCGACGCGTGCGCAGGAGCTGGGCTGGAAGCCTATCCGGGCAGGGCAATCGACGCTCTTGCTCGCGCCCACTGGCTCGGGCAAGACCTTGGCTGCCTTTCTGTCGGCCGTGGAACGGATCATGTGGTCGGCTGAGCCGGCCGAGGACAAGCGTTGCCGGGTGGTATACGTTTCTCCGCTCAAGGCATTGGCGGTAGACGTCGACCGAAATCTGCGCGCACCAGTGACGGGGATCTGCGACGTCGCTGCGGCGGCTGGCGTGTCCGTGAATGTGCCGCGCATCGAGATTCGCACCGGTGATACCGCGCGGAACGATCGCGCACGCATGCTGCGCCATCCGCCTGACATCCTGATCACCACGCCCGAGTCGTTGTATTTGATGCTCACGTCGCGGGCACGATCCCTGTTGGGCGCGGTGGAAACCGTGATTGTCGACGAGATCCACGCCATTGCTGCCAGCAAGCGTGGCAGCCACCTGGCCCTGACCATGGAACGACTGGAGGCGTTGAATGTTTCCCGCGCGCGCCCCTTGCAACGCATCGGCTTGTCGGCCACACAGCGCCCGCTCGACGAAATCGCGCGTCTGTTGGGCGGATTTGCCGACGACAAGCCGCGCCCAGTGACGGTGGTGGACGCGGGCGCGCGCAAGCAACTTGAGATTACAGTGGAGACTCCGCGCGGCCGGCGCGAGGATGAACCGGCCGTTTCGGGCAGTGCCTCGCCCTGGCCCGAGATTCACGCGCGCATAGTCGAACTGATCCGCCAGCACCGCACGACCCTGGTGTTCGTGAATAGCCGGGTCCTGGCCGAGCGCCTGGCATCCGGGCTCAATGAACTGGCTGGCGAGGAACTCGCACTGGCGCATCACGGCTCTTTGGCCCAGGACAAGCGCCGCGAAGTCGAGGAACGGCTGAAAGCGGGCGCCCTGCGCGCCCTGGTGGCCACTTCGTCATTGGAACTGGGCATTGACATGGGCGCCATTGATCTGGTCGTGCAACTGGAGGCGCCCGCTTCGGTGGCCTCGGGTATGCAGCGGATCGGTCGCGCCTGCCATGGCGTGGGCGGAATTCCGCGCGGCATTGTCATTGCCAAGCACCGCGCCGACCTGATCGCCTGTGGCGCCGCGGCTGCGGCCATGCGTGCCAGCGACATCGAGCCCATCGCCTTTCCTCGCAACCCATTGGATGTGCTGGCGCAACAGATCGTGGCCATCGCCATCGAAGGTCCCGTGCCGGTCGACGATGTCCATGATCTCGTCCGCCGGGCCGCGCCCTTTGCCGAATTGCCCCGCAGTGCCTTTGACGGCGTATTGGACATGTTGTCGGGCCGCTATCCCTCGCACGAATTTGCTGGGCTGCGACCGCGCATCACCTGGGACCGCAAGCACAACACCATTGTGGCTCGCACGGGCGCGCGCAGCCTGGCGGTGACCAATGGCGGAACGATTCCTGACCGCGGGTTGTATGGCGTGTACGTGGGTGGCGAGGCGGGTACTGGCAAGGGCGGCTTGCGCGTGGGCGAGCTGGACGAGGAAATGGTCTTCGAGCTGCGCGTGGGCCAGGTGTTCCTGCTCGGGGCGTCCTCGTGGCGGGCGGAAAGCATCACCCACGATCGCGTGATCGTGTCACCGGCTCCGGGTGAGCCGGGCAAACTTCCCTTTTGGCATGGCGATCGCCCAGGCCGCGCTCTGGCTTTCGGCCTGCAGGTGGGCGAGCTGGCGCGAAAGACGGCCTTGCTCGATGAAACCGCCGCCCGCCGCAGCCTGATGGACGATGGCCGACTGGACGAATCGGCTGCGGTCGAACTCTTGGCCTACCTGCGCAAGCAATTGGAGGCCACGGGCGATATCCCCAGCGACCGCACTATTGTGGTCGAGCGCTATCTTGACGATCTGGGCGACTGGCGGGTGTGTGTACTGGCGCCCTTTGGACTGCGTGTGTTCGCGCCCTGGGCCCTTGCAGTGCGCGCTCGATTGGTCGAGCGGCACGCGGGCGAGATCGATCTGCACTACACCGACGACGGTATGGTGTTCCGCATTCCCGCTTGCGATGAACCGCCGCCCACCGAGGTCTTTTTGCCGCCTTCGGCCGAGGTGCAAGAGGTGGTCACGGCGGCTCTGGCCGGCTCGGCGCTGTTTGCCGCACGTTTTCGCGAAAGCGCGGCCCGCGCCCTGCTTTTGCCTCGCCGTTTTCCCGGGCGGCGCACGCCGCTGTGGGCCCAGCGCCGGCGTGCCGGCGATTTGCTCTCCGCGGTTGCCCATTTCCCGTCGTTTCCCATTGTGCTCGAAGCCTACCGTGAGTGCCTGGCTGATGCCTTTGACATGCCGGGGTTGATTGAGATGTTGCGCCGGGTGGAATTGCGAAGAACGCGTGTGGTCACTGTCACCTCGCGTGCGCCTTCGCCCTTCGCAGCCGCGGTTCTGTTTTCCTACGTGGCCAACTTCATGTACCTGGGCGATGCCCCGCCGGCCGAGCGCCGGGCGCAGGCCTTGAGCATTGATGTGGCGCAGTTGCGCGAAATCCTGGGCGAGGCCTCGCTGCGCGACCTGCTGTCGCCCGAGGTGATCGAGGAGCAAGAACGGATCCTGCAGCGCTTGACCTATCCCTTGAAGAATGCCGATGCGGTCCACGACCTCTTATTGTCATTGGGCCCTTTGCGACCTGACGAGATCGCGGCGCGCGCCGGCGCGGCCTGGCTGGGCGAATTGGAGACTGCTGGGCGCACAATCCGCGTGCGGGTAGCCGGCGAGGAGCGGGTGGCAGCGGTCGAGGATGCCGCCCGGCTACGCGATGCCTTGGGTGCGCGCCTGCCCGACGGGATCGCGGCCGCGTTTCTCGAACCAGTGGCGGCGCCCTTGCGCGATCTCGTGGCCCGCTACGCGCGCACGCATGGGTCGTTCAGCCGGGAAGCCGCCGCCGCCCGTCTGGGTTTGCCGCCCGACACACTGACCGCAGTGTTGGGCGCATTGGTTGCCGAGGGCCGTTTGCTGGAAGGGGAATTTTGCCCCGGCGGCACCGGCCGCGAATATTGCGACGCCGAGGTCCTGCGCGTGTTGCGCGCGCGCTCGCTGGCACGACTGCGCAAAGAGATCGAGCCCGTGGACGCGTTTGCGTTTGGCCGCTTCTTGCTCGACTGGCAAGGAATTGGTCAGCGGCGCGGCCGCGAGGGCTTGCTCGACGTCGTGGCGCAATTGCGTGGCTGCGCCTTGCCCGCGTCGGCGCTGGAAAGCGAAATCCTGCCTGCGCGCGTGGCGGGCTACCAGCCGGCTGACCTCGATGCCCTGTGCGCCTCGGGCCAGGTGCTGTGGCTGGGGGTGGAGCCGCTCGGGCAGGTGGAGGGTCGGATCATGCTGCTTCGGCCCGACGACGACGCCCTGTTGGCCCAGCCGGTGAATCCAGTGCCGGGAGAGCTGGCCGGCCGCATCCGGCAAGCCCTTGGCCGGCGCGGGGCTATCTTTCTTCACGACCTTACGCGTGAGGTGCCTGTTTTCGACCACGACCTGGAAGAAACCCTGTGGGCCATGGTGTGGGCCGGCGAAATCATGAACGACACATTGGCCCCTTTGCGTAGCCGTTTGGTTTCCATTGTCATTCCGCCTAGGCGATTCGCCAGGACTTTAGGCGCGGCGGGCCGCTGGTCATTGCGGCCGCTTCCCAGTCGCGCCATCAACGACACTGAGGCACGCACTGCCCTGGCGTCTGCCCTGCTTGCCCGCTACGGCATTGTCACGCGTGAAACGGCGCACGCCGAGTCAGTGCCGGGTGGCTTTTCCGCAATCTATGATGTCCTGACCGGCCTGGAGGAGCGCGGACGGATTCGGCGCGGCTACTTCATCGCGGGCCGCGGCGGTTTGCAATTTGCCCAGCCAGGGGCCGACGAACGCCTGCGCCTGCAAGCCGGCGAGCCGAGTGACGACAGTCCGGGGCCGATTGTCCTGTCCGCTGTTGATCCCGGCAATCCCTATGGCGCCCTGTTGGAATGGCCCGCCAGCCACAGTGAAACCGCGGCTCGCCCCCAGCGCGTTTCCGGCGCCACAGTGATTCTCTGGCGCGGTTGCCTCATTGGACACCTGCGCGGCAGGAACCTGTTGACCTTTCTGCCCGCCGAAGACCCCGATCCCTATGCGCGTGCCCTGGTTGCCGGGCTCAATGACCTGGTCGACCGCATTCGTGGCCGCGTGTTGGTGCTGGAAACCATCGACGGCCAGATCGCGCCGAATCACCCCCTGGCGCCGGTCTTCGTCGAGCGGGGTTTCCGGGTACTCGGCCCCTACCTGGATCACCGCCCGGTGGGAAGTGCGTTTCTCGACGAGAGAGGGTGATGCTTCTGCTTGTCCCAGACCGCGCGCAGCGCTGGCGACCAGAGATCGTCGCTAGGGAAGTCGGCCGCTGCGCAAGAGGCGCCGGACCTCGTGGTGGGCGAGCAGCGCAAGGATGTGGAGGCACTCGGCGCGGTTTTCGAAGAGGAAGCGCAGTTTCAGGTTGCCGCGACACTCGAAGGTCGTGGTGCGTAGCCTGCGGATGGCAAGACCGGCGTGCAGATGGGGTCCTTCGCCATCGCACCGGTGGTGCGTCGGGCTTTGCAATCTGCGCAATCGCGACTTTCTTTCTACTGACCTCTCTTTTACTGAGCCGTGTGCGAAAACGGATTCACTGCCCGTGGAACGTCTTAGCGGCCGTGCCGGTCGCTGGGTGCGTTGGTTCTTTTGGGCAAAGGCGTGAGCTGTAGAGCCGGGGAAAGACACTGCGCCTTGATCGCCAGGCTGTCCCTGCTTGTCACTATCTGGGAGAATTGGATGAAGTTTCAAAGAAGCGTCGTCGCTGCGGTGCTCCTGCTCGCCACTTGCAACGACGATCATCACGGCAACAGCACTCGTCCTGAGTCTTCCCGCGCGGCTCTGGGCGTCTTGCCCGCAGGCGAGATCGCCACCTGGACCTTCGCCGGCCCACCCCTGGTGCAGGCCCCAGTCTGGCGTTTTCTGCAGTCGGCCGCCTTCGACGAAACCCGCAAGGTGCTGATGATGTTTGGCGGCTTGTTTTTTGACTACACGGTCAACAATTACCAGGCGTCCCCGGAATTGTGGGAGTGGGATCCCGCGACCGGCCTGTGGACCAACCGCCGCCCCACGCCTCCGGGTGACAAGCCCTACCGGCGCGCGGGCGCGGGCATGGTCTTCGATTCGGTTCGCAACAAGTTGGTCATCTTCGGAGGGCGCACGACCAACGCCACCAACTACGCCGAGATCTGGGATTGGGATCTCGCCAGCGGCTTCAGCGACCGCACCGGCTCGGACCTGGGGCCGGCCGCCCGCAGTCAGCACGGCATGGTGTTCGAGAAGTCCACCGGCAACGTGCTGGTCTTCGGGGGCGGCGTGGCCCAAATATCCTCGCTTGAGCCCACCGGCCGGGCCGACGTGTCGGTCGCGTTTGGCGACACCTGGGAGTGGAATCCCTCGACCGGCAAATGGACCGAACTGCAACCCAAGAGCGCGCCCAGCGCCCGCTACGACTCCACCCTGGTCTGGGACAGCAAACGCAACGTCGCTGTCCTGTTCGGCGGCATGGAGAGAGCGCAGGCCGGGACCAACGGAGTTCCCAAGCAGGACACATGGGAATGGGATCCGGCAACCGCAAGCTGGACCAATTGGACGCGCCCGGGGCCCAAGCCCAGCGTGCGCTACGGCCACGCCATGGCCTACGATCCTGGCCGCGGCGTGATTGTGCTGGCGGGCGGCTGGGACATCGACACTGGCGACGGCCTCGCTGACGTTTGGGAATGGGATCCGACTGCGGGGACGTGGACCGAGCGCCTGACTGGCAGCGAGGCCAACCTGCCTCCGGCGCGCATGTACGCCTCGCTCGTCACCGACTCCTCGCAGAACCATCTTGACCTCATAGGGGGCCAAGCCTTTCACAACACCAACCTGCCGGCCGGGGAGATCTGGGAGTTAGTGCCTGCCACAGCGAGCTTCACCGACCGCACGCCCGTGCCGCCCAAGGGCTGGCCCATCCCGCGCACGGATGCTGCCATGGCCTTCTGCCTTGCCACCGGCAAGACCTACGTATTCGGGGGTGGGGGCGACTACGAAACGCTGGACGACCTGTCCGAATGGGACGGGACCTCTTGGGCTTCGGTCGCCGGCGACGTACGACCCGCCGGCCGCAGGAGTGCGGCGATGGCCTACGACCCATTTCGCACGTCACTCATCCTGTTCGGCGGCCAGGACCAAGACGGCAACTACCTCGGTGACACCTGGGAATGGAGCAGTGCCACCCGAAAGTGGACCCAGCTTTACCCCAAGGCAAGTCCGGAGCCTCGGTACAGCCACGGCATGGTGACCGATTCGGGGCGTGCCAAGGTGCTGCTCTTTGGCGGCGAGATCTACTGCGATTCCACAGTTTCCAGCGGCACTTGCACACCCAACCAGGTTTGGGAGTGGGATGGTCCAAACACCACCTGGACCAACCGGACAACCGTCCAGCTCACGCGGGTGCCGGAGGGCAGGGTGTCTCCGCTCTTGAGTTTCGATGAGGGCCGGCAAAAAATGTTCCTTTTCGGGTGCCCCGAGGAGGGCACCCATACGTACAACAGCGTTTTCTGGGAGTGGGATCCTGTTTCGGCAGGCTGGTCGTTGCGAGGCATGGCAGACGACCTGAACGTCACTTGTCAACTCGACGTGACCCGTGTGGTGTACGACAGCCGGCGCCACCGACAGATCTTGATAAAATCGCCGGACTACCACACGGCTGTAATCGATACCTGGGAGCTGGATACCGAGGGCCCGACTCTCTATAAAAGGGTTGTCTCTTCGGGTCCAGTAGCGCGCACCGGCGAAGCGGTGGCCTTCGACAGGCAGCGTGGCGTGGTGGTGCTTTTCGGCGGCAGCTTGACCGCGGATCCCTATTTGGCCATCGACGAAACCTGGGAGTACAAGGTCACGAATCTCGGCAACGGTGAGGCGTGTACCCCCGACACGGCGTCGACCTGTGCCTCGGGTTTCTGCGTGGGTGGTGTGTGCTGCAAGGTCGCGCTCTGCGCCGGCGCCTGCCAGTCGTGCGGCGTCGTCGGGCACGAAGGCACATGCGCGGCGGCGGGCCCGGAAACGGGTAGCGGCTGCGAAGAAGGGCAGGCTTGCGACGGCAGCGGCAATTGCAAGGCGAAGAACGGCACGGCTTGTTCCAGCGCGGTGGCCTGTGCTTCGGGCTTCTGCGTGGATGGCGTGTGTTGCGAGAGTGCGTGCACGGACACCTGTGTTTCGTGCAACCAGGCCGGTCGGGCGGGCAAGTGCTCGGCCTACGCCGTGGGCAGCGATCCCGAGAAGGAATGCAGCCCGGGCAGCGGCCTGTGCCGTTTGGTCTGCAATGGCGCCGGAAGCTGCGATGCTCCGCCCTCCGGCATGCCCTGTGGTCGCTGCACGGTTTGTGACGGCCTCGGCTCGTGCGTTGCCCCCGATCCTCCTCTTTGCAGCACCGACGCCGGTGCGGGCGGCAGTGGCGGCACTGGCGCGGGCGGTGCGGGTGGTTCCAGCTCAAGTGGTTTTGGCGGCGCGGGTGGCACGATCGCAGGTGGACGAGGAGGCGCAAGCAGCCTCGGCGGCACGTCCACAGTCGGCGGTGCCGTGAGCGGCGGCGTAGGCGGCTCCAGCAGCCCCGGGGGAAACACGGCAACAGGCGGCGCCGGCGGCGCGGTGGCTTCGACTGGTTTGGACGCCGGTGCCGGTGCCGACGGAAGCGGTGGGACGCGCGGTGCCAGCGCCAGCCCCGATGGCGGCAAGAATCCTGTCCCGCCCGACGCGGGCAGCCCCGATCGCAAGAGGAACTCGGTCGGTATCGACGCAAGCCCGGCGCAACTGCACCGCGCGGGTTGCAGTTGTGATCTGGGTCAGAATGGTCGACGTACGCCAGGACTGCCCCTTGCTCTATTTGGCGGCGTTCTGTTGTGTCGGCGCCTGCGCCGGCGGCAAACCGATGGCCCTCAGTCCCTCCGAAATTCGCTGACCAGCCGGCTGGCGCTAGTGGGATTGGTGGTTCTGCTCCTGCTCGCCAACTGTTCCGAAAAGCAACGAGATACTGGCATTCGCCTGGAATCCGCCCACGCGGCCCTGGGTACGGTGCCCGCGACCGAGTCAGCCGTCTGGACACGCATCGGCGCCCCGACCTCGCCGACGCCAAACCCGCGCTATTTGCAGGCGGCTGCTTTTGATGAATCCCGCAACGTGCTGGTGATGTTCGGTGGCTGGTCCGGCGCCACCAGTGACTACAACAACGGGGCGGCGATTCAGGACTTGTGGGAGTGGGATCCGGCGACCGGCCTGTGGACCAACCGCACGCCGGCCGGCAGCAACAAGCCGAGCGCGCGCGCAGGCGCGAGCATGGTCTACGACCCGACCCACAGGAACTTCGTCATCTTCGGTGGACGTTCGACCACCGGCTTCGACTACGAGGACACCTGGGAATGGGATCCGGGCAAGGGCGCGTTCACCGACCGCAGCACGACGGGACCAAGCGCTCGCAGTCAGCACAGCATGGTTTTCGAGAAATCTACAGGAAAGGTGCTGCTCTTCGGGGGCGGGTTTGCCGACGCGGGCTCGTCCCTCTGGCCCGAAGACTTCTCGTACACTGACCCAACCGCCCGGCCTCGCCCGGGACGCTCGGTCGATGGGACGGGCATCTCGCTTGCCGTGGCCGACACCTGGGAGTGGGATCCCAGCCAGGGCACGTGGACTCAAGTCAAAATCACCAACGGGCCCAGTGCTCGATACGACTCTGGGCTGATCTGGGACAGCCAGCGCAGCCGTGCCGTCTTGTTTGGTGGAATGAGAAAGGACGAGGCGAATGCCGATGGCGTTCCCCAGCAGGACATCTGGGAATGGGATCCGGCGGCCCCGGGCTGGACGTTGCGCTCGACCACAGGGCAGATGCCGACCGCCCGCTGGGGCCACGCCATGGCCTACGACTCCAGCCGCGGTATGGTCGTGCTTGCGGGCGGCAAGGACTTCCAAACCCACCTCGGCCTGGCCGACGTCTGGGATTGGAATCCGAGCACGCGCGCGTGGGCGCAGCGACTCGACGGCAGCGAAGCCAACCTGCCCGCGGGGCGCATGTATGCGTCGCTGGTTGCCGACTCTGCGGGAAACCGGCTCGACCTTTTGGCGGGCGCCACCTTCTACCCGGAGTATCCAGCCGATGCCAACGGGCAACCATACCCGGCATTTGCCTCGGCGGAAGTTTGGGAATTGCAAACCGCTTCGGCGACGTTCACCAACCGCTCAGCCTTGCAGAACGCACCCAGCAATCGCCAAGGTCACGCCATTGCCTTTTGCCCCGCTACTGGCAAGACCTACATGTTTGGCGGCTACGACGACAGACACCCCATGCTCGACGATCTGTGGGAATGGGACGGCACCTCCTGGGTCCAGATTCCAAGTGATGTGCGACCGCTCGCCCGCTATTGGGCGGCCATGGCATACGACCCATTTCGCAAATCCCTCATTCTCTACGGTGGCGAGAGTATCCAGCTCGACAATTCGACTTTGGACCTCGCCGACAGCTGGGAATGGCAGAGCGGTACGCGCAAGTGGAGCCAGCTTTTTCCCAAGTCGAGCCCTGGTCCTCAGGGCGGGCCTAGCATGGTCACCGACACTGGGCGCGGCAAAGTGCTGCTGTTGACTGTGGACAATCCCAGTGTGGTCTGGGAATGGGATGGCGCGGGCGCAACCTGGACCAATCGCACGCCCGTGCAAGACACGCGCTGGCCTTCACAGAGCTGGAGTCCGCTCGTGGCCTTCGACGATGGCCGCCAGAAGATGATCCTGTTCGACAACGCGACCTACGGGCAGGGTACGCGCAGCAGCGCATTCTGGGAATGGGATCCCATTTCGGCCGGCTGGGCACCGCGCAATAGTGGCGACTTCATCGATTTGGGCAGCAATCCTTTCCCGGTTCTGGCCTACGACAGTTTGCGCCGCCGGCAGGTCTTGCCGACCAACGCGACAACCACGACCAGCCCCACGGCGCCGGTCAAGACCTGGGAACTCGATGCCAACGGTCCAACCTGGTACAGGCGCGATCTGTCCAGCAGCCCAGCCTCGCTCACCTCGGCAGCCATGGCCTTCGACAGCCAGCGNNGCCACAGCGACGAGCTGCGCCTCGGGTTTCTGCGCGGACGGCGTGTGTTGCGCAGTCGCGGCTTGTCCGGGGACCTGCCAGTCATGCGCGGTGGCCGGGCACGAAGGCACTTGCGCGCCGGTCGTTGCGGGCACGGAGGTTCCTGGTAGCTGCGCCACGGGACAGGCGTGCGACAGCAGCGGCGGTTGCAAGGCAAAGAACGGTACGGCTTGTTCTGGCGCCGGTGCCTGCGCCTCTGGCATTTGCGTGGACGGGGTGTGCTGCGAGAGNNGCGCGGGCAAGTGCTCTGCCTACGCCCTCGGCACTGATCCAGAACTTGAATGCGGTGTTGGTGACGGTGCCTGCCGTACCACCTGCAATGGCGCCGGCGCGTGCGACTATCCGCAAGGTGGAACCGCCTGCGGAACCTGCCGGACTTGCGATGGAAGCGGATCATGCTCGGACGTTGATCCTTCCCAGTGTGGCACCGGCGGCGCTGCTGGCNNACGACACGCAGGTCGTGGGCTTGCCCCTGAACACCCCGTCGCCGTGGCAAGCGTTGCAAGCGACCGCGACGTGCGCCCCGGTGAGCGGGAAGGTGGTGCCGGTGGTGTGATTGAAGGCGGCGCGCGCCCCATGGGTGGCACGCTGTCGGGCGGCGCGGGGGGGCAGGCCGGTGCGAGCGGCTTTCCGGGCGGCAGCGGCGGCGGCGCGGGCGGCGGGATTTCGGGCGGCGCGGGCGGCGGGATTTCGGGCGGCGCGGGCGGCACGAGCCGTGGCATGCCCGGCGGTGCCAGTGGGAGCAGTGGGAGCAGTGGGAGCAGTGGGACAGGCGGCGCCAGTGGCAGCCCCGATGGCGGCAGGGATTTCCTTGCGCCCGACGCGGGCAGCGCTGATGGCAGTACGGATTCCCCGTTGCCAGACGCTGCCAGGCCCGATGGCCGAACCGATTCCCAAGCGTCCGACAGTGGCCTCACGCTGGGACTGGGCCACAAAGGGTGCAACTGTAGCTTGGGACAGAGGAAGAATGGTGCGTCCGGGCTGCTCTTTGCCTTGCTCGGGGCGGCTCTCCTGTTGCGTGCTCGCTTCCTTGGTGTCCAGAAACGGATCGCTGGGATTCTTCCACAAAGTCGCGGAGATGCGCAGCTTGAATCTGCGTGCCTGAGCGGGCTGACTGGCCATCAGTGCTCCCGGCGACGTTCCATTTTCTGCGCATGGCCGAACGTGGTTCTTGAGCGTCTGAGAACCTTTCCGGCCCACATCCGTGCGCATGGCCGTTTTGAACGTGGTTCTTGGGCGTCTGAGAACTCTTCCGGCCCACATTCGTGTGACCCGCTCGCGAGTTTTGCGCATACCGCTGCCTCCATAGGAGGCTTGTCGGCAAGCGCTGCCGATTGTCGCGTGCCTTCGCCCATGCATTGTCACCCTAGGCCTCGACGCCCTTGTCGCAGTCGTCTTGCTCGGCTACCGCTGCGCCACACCGGCGAGCACGGTGCGTGGGTCGACGGGCTGACGGTTGCGCCAGCGGTCGAATGTTCCCCGCGGTCTCGCCAAGCATCACCAGCACCTGCGCCTGGCGTCGACGCGCTTCCCGCCCACGCAAGACCGAGCCGACCAGAAACGACAGGGCCGCAACTGTCCACGGGAAGTGTCCGCGCGCACACGGCGCCCGCGACGAGGCCGGTCTACGGGCACCCGCCCGACGTTCGCCGAAGCACGATGGCGTCCATCGCGACAAGAGTGACGCTGGTAGCGGGGCTGCCGTCGTTCCAGCGCGCTTGCGATTCCAGCAGCAGGCCATCGGCGACGATGGTGCCGTTGCCACTGTTGCGGATGCGGACGCGCGGTTTGTCCGCGGCCTTGAGCGCGACGGTGGCGATCTTGTGCCAGGCATCGCCGCCCGTGCTCTGGTCGAGGGTCTGACTGGCCAGTACAGTTCCGCCAGCGACGACCTCGAAGACCGCTTGCTTGGTCCAACCAGTGGCAGTCGGCGCGGCGGCCCACCAGGCGGAGATCGTGTACGTGTCGTCGGCACGCAAACCAAGATCCCATTCTGCGCTGTCGCTGCCAGATGCCAGTTCGTGGCTGCCACCAGCCCAGTCGTGGAAGTAAGGGCCGGCCGCCATCCAAATTCCACTGTCGTGCGTGGCCGATTGCCAGGACGTGCCCGCGGCGAACGCGGCATCGCCGTCGTCGATGATGGTTTGAGTGCGGGGCGCCTGCGTGCCGGTCAAACGAGACAACCCCGTGCCCAAGCTGATGGTCTGCTCGGCGCGCGATCCGTTCAGCACCACGGCGCCGCGCTGGAAATCGCGCTTGAAGACATCGGCCGGGTGCTCGCGCAGCGAAACCTCGTCCAGCCACACCGTGCCCATACTGGCGCCCACCTCGAAACCCAGACGGCCGTCGCTCGCGGTCTCGGTCGCCTCGAAGGTGACCGTGATGCTCGTCCACGAAGTGCCGAGGTCGACCGTGCGCGACAGACCGTAGCCGCGCCAATCGTCCGCGCCCTTTTGCAGGTTCAGCCCCATGCTCCGGTTGGCCGAGGCGCGCGCCGAAAAGACCAGATCGTACGAAACTCCCTTCACGACCGAGATCCCACTTTGCGAGAACAGGACCTTCCAGTCGGTAAGATCGCCTGCGTTGGTGATGTCGATCTTTGCCGACTTCGCACCCGCCCCTGGCTGGGTGCTGTCGCTCGACATGGCTGCCACCGCACCCGTGGTGTTGTCGGCCCACAGGCTCCAATTGGTGGCCAGCGTGCCTTCAAAGCCGCCGTCGCGCAGATGATCGGTGGCCGCGGGCGCGCCGGTGATCGCCACCCGCTGCGCGGGCCCGCAGGCCGCGCCCAGGTCGGCGTCGAATTCGTCGTACCACCAGTCATTGCCGTGAAAGGTATCGCCGAGTTCGTAGGCGTAGAAACCGTCGTTCGTCAGCGCGACACCGAGGCCGAAGCGGATGTTGCGATAGTCGGTGCGCCCGAATTCCAGCGCGCCCGCCGGGATCACCGACATCGGGTCGTAACCGTAGCCATAGCCGATCTGATAGGGCGGCGCGCCCTCGATCATGGTGATGACCGGCTGCCGGCCCACCGTCCACCAACCGTGATAGGTGTCCCACAGATCGGCGAATCCGATCCGACTTTCGATGACCTCGGGCACCTCAAATCCAA
>PMCR01000571.1 GCA_003155465.1 Myxococcales bacterium
ACGCGCGGCGCACAGGTGACAGAGAGAAACCGAGCGCCCGCCGAGTTCGACCAGGCGCAGGTTCTCGTGACGGCGATCGGTGCACAGGGCGCAAAGGGCACCCCGCGGGACCGGCCGCATTTCGGCCCATTTCATGTAGCAAGCCCAGCACCGACCCCGACGCAGCTCGGTGACGTGGGCGCCACAAGCATTGCACGTGACAGTGGCTCGCTCGACCTCGACGCTCATTCTTTGGGGATACCGCCGCCTGGAAGGGAGGGCAAGTTTTTTACAACTGCGGCCGCACCACTGAACAAAGCAGTTCACCGGCGAAATAGCGGGTCGACGGAGGATCGCCAGGCAGCTTGACCCGCAAGAAGGTGTTCAAGACCAGGGCACCGTCGCGCCGGGTGCGCGGCTGGCCAGGATGAACGTAGCTGCGGCGGGCGCTGCCGTCGCGCCATTCGCGGAAGACCAGCCGGCCAGTGCCGTCGACCAGGTCGACCAGGCCGGTGTGGCCACCACAGCCTGACCCATCGCCGAGGTCGAAGAAAAGCACATCGCCGGGCTGGGCCTCGCTGGCTTGCACCACGGGATACTGAGAGTGCAGGAACTGATACAGCGAGCCGGGCGTACCGTCGGTGCCGAAACGGATCCCGCGCTCGTGCAGCGACCGTTCGACCACGCCCACCGCAGTGTTCGAGTGCTCGGCCCCCGCACGCCGTCTGCGGCCAAACAACCCTGGCGGCGGGCCGCTCGACGACGCGCGCATCACCCGCGGCTGGACTTGCCAGGTTTCGGTCGTGGTCGCGGCGCAGCCTGTGGCCGCCAGAAACAAGAGGCCGACCAAGGAAGCCTGTCTAGAACCGAGCAGCGTCATGGGGACGATGATACTACATGTAGGCGGTATGCCTACTTTTCTTGGTGTTCACAGGACGGATCAGGCTAGACCGCGGCGGGAAGCTGTCGTTTGAGCTCATCCAGGGTGATGTCCTTGATGATGGCCTGGCCTGGACGCGGCACCATGACGAATCGGACAGCGTCGGATACGCGCTTCTTGTCGACTTCCATGCGGTCGAGCACGTCAGCCCCAAGCCGGTGCTTCACGTCGACGGGCAGTCCGAGGCGCGCCAGCAACGCGGTCGTGCGCGCAAGCAGCCCGGGCTCGGTCACGCCGCGGGCAACACCCAGTGCCAGTGCAGCGATCATCCCAAGCGATACCGCCTCGCCGTGCAGAAGCTGGAAGCCGGATGCCGCCTCAAGGGCATGACCCACGGTATGGCCGAAGTTGAGAATGGCGCGCCGGCCGCTCTCGCGCTCGTCAGCAGCCACCACGTCCACTTTGACCCGCACCGCGGCCTCGATGACCTTTGCCAGCACAGCCCCCGGCATGGCCGTCCCCGGCTGCGCCTCCAGCGTTTCGAGCAGGGCTGCATCCGCGATGAGCCCGGCCTTGACCACCTCGGCCATCCCGGCCGCGAGCTCGCGGGAAGGCAACGAATCGAGAAATCCTAGATCGGCCATCACAGCGCGCGGCTGGTGGAAAGCGCCGACCAGGTTCTTGCCCGCGGCGATGTCCACCCCGGTCTTCCCGCCCACCGAGGCGTCCACCATGGCCAGCAGGGTGGTGGGGCAGGTGGCGTACGCAATCCCGCGCAGGTAGATGGAAGCGGCGAAGCCGGTGTGGTCGCTGGTGGCACCGCCCCCGATGGCCACCAGAGCCGCGCCCCGATCGTAGCCATTGTCGGCCAGCCAATCGCACGTGCGCTCAATGGCAGCCAGGGTCTTGCAAGATTCACCGGCCGGAACATCCAGGCGCCGGACGCGCGGCAGGCGTGCGGCCAAGGCCTCGACCAGCGGGTGCATGCGCGGCGATAGCTGCTGAAGGCGGCTGTCCACCAGCACGGCCACCCCGGTGGGCTTGCCCAGTGCCGCGGCGATCTTCTGCGCCATGTCCGCCGCGCCTGCAGGCGCGATGCAGACGTCATAGCTTCTTTGGCCAAGCGGAACCGAAATGGTGGTCACGTCAATTCGACTAGCACCGCCCGGCCGCAAGGCGCAAGGTGCAGCGTGGCCCATTCGTTGGATACAAGGGGCTGGGGGTGAGGGTGAAGCTCTCTCTGAGCCAGACGCTGGCTGGGTGCTGGTTGGGTGCCGCTGGCTGGGTGCCGCTGGCTGGGTGCCAGGGACATATTCAGCGAGACATTTTCAGCGGGGTGCCAGGGACATATTCAGCGACATATTCAGCGAGACATTTTCAGCGGGGTGCCAGGGACATATTCAGCGAGACATTTTCAGCGGGGTGCCAGGGACATATTCAGCGGGCAGGGTGCCAGGGACATATTCAGCGGGCATGCCAAGAGTCTGCCGGAAGCCATCTCTCGCCTACCGGACGCGGGTCCCCCTGACTGACGCGATTGGTCAACGGCTTTGTCGCTGCTGCACTTGGCCGTGAAAGATCCGCGATTTCATGAGTCGACGCCTTGACCTGTTTCTCCCAGTTTCTGCCCCCTCTAGGTATGGCAAGGAGATTTTCATGAACATCAGTATCCCTTCATCGATCACCTTTCTCTATCGCTTCGCGGGTCCTTTGCTGCTAGCCGCAGCGTTCACGTCCGGGTGTAGCTCGGGTACTGGTGCCAATAACCCGACCACGACCGGCGGAACCACGACCGGCCAGGGCGGGACCACGACCGGCCAGGGTGGGACCACCACTGGCACGGGCGGGACCACGACCGGCCCGGGCGGGACCACGACCGGCCAGGGTGGGACCACCACTGGCGCGGGCGGAACCACGACCGGCCCGGGCGGGGCTACCCCCGCTGGCGGGACCACGACCAGCACAGGCGGGACCACGACCGGCCCGGGCGGAACTGCGACCCGTACGGGTGGGACTACGACTGGCTCGGGCGGGACTCCCCCCGCCGGCGGGACCGCGACCGGCTCGGGCGGAAATACCCCCGCTGGTGGGGCCACCCCCGGCTCGGGCGGAACTCCCCCCGCCGGCGGGACGACGACCAGCTCGGGTGGGGCAGCGGGCGGGACTCCGGGAACCGTCACGCCGTCCGGATGGGGAACGCCCACGACTGGCGGTCCCTCGGGCACGGGGACCACGGCTACGGTGACGGTGAACCCCAGCAGCACCATCGGAACGATCGGTGCCGATTTTACCGGGTTCAGCTACGAGAAGACGCACATCATGAATGGCTCGCTCACCAAGAACAACACGAATTTGATTGCGCTCTACAAGCTCCTCGGTTCTCCGCTAATGCGGCTTTGTGCCAACGATGTCGAACGTTGCACCTGGGTTGGCACAGGGACGGCACCCTCGACGCCAAATGGGCAGCCATTCAACAAGAGCATCACGACCGGCGGAGTCGACCAAATCTGCGACTTCCTCGCCGCGACGACGGGAAGCAAGATTATCTATGGCGTCAACTTCACGGCGGGCGACGTGAAAGCCTCCTCAGATGAGGCGGCCTATGTCATGGGCAAGTGTCCGTCGAGCGTCTACGGATTCGAGATCGGCAACGAGCCCGACAAGAATTCGGGGGGCTGGTCCGGTCAAACAGCGCAGTACGAGAAGTTCGCGGACGCCATCCTTGCCACGCCGGGCACTTCGATAGTTGGCCCGGGTTGCACCAGTTCAGCTGCCTCATCGTTCAGTGCTCCATTTGCTGACACCATCACGGCGAAATATGGGAGCAAGTTCATCCTTCTGACGCAGCACTCCTACGTTGCCGGAGCCACTTCGCTGGACTGTTCATTGGCCAACCTCCAGATCACAACGACCAAACTCACCGGCATCTTTGATGCGATCTCGGCTGCAGCGACAAAGAACAAGCTCCCAGGCTGGCGCATGGACGAAAACAACACCTGCTCCGGTCACGGTCTGTCGGGCCTAAGCGACACGTTCATCTCGGCCCTTTGGGCGATCGATTACATGTTCGA
>PMCR01000381.1 GCA_003155465.1 Myxococcales bacterium
GCGTGGGAGGCTTCGTAGTGGCCTGCGTGCAAGAAGACACTCACAGGTATCGGACAGACACGCGCCGCAGTTGCTTGATGGGCCCAGCCGGCCACGACGCTGGCCACGACTACGACCTCCCCTGCTCTCCGTGGCCACGCTGTTGCCGCCCTGACTTCGCGGTCGGCGCGGGGCGGCGTGCTCGCCCCCGCGAGTCCTTGGTGGCCACTGGTCATTCCGCCGCCAGAGCCGGCACCCACGGAGACACCGGCCGCGCCCCAGGCGCACACCAAGCCGCCACCCAAGCCAGGCCGCACCGGAGCGCGCTGCCGATACTGGCCGTGGGCCGAGCTGATGCGCCTCACCCTCGGTCTGCCCGTCGACACCTGCCCCCATTGCGGGGGCCGCATGAAGCTTCGCGCCCTGGTCCGCGACCCCGCAAGCATCGAGCGCTTCCTCCGTCACCAGGGCCTGTGGACCGAGCCGCTCGGCCTTGCCGAGGCCCGGCCGCCGCCCTACTTCCGCGGCATCACCCGCCTCAAGCCAACCCGCCAAGCCGAGCTGTTCGAGTAGGCCGAGCCCTTCCCGCCGCAGGGCCGGGGTCTGCCCATCGAGCACTCCTTGTCAGCCCGCTTACGTGTACAGGGTCGCGGGTTCATCCTCGTGGGTCGCCTTTCCATCCAGGCTTGGCCGTCGCCTTCGCTCCATCCCTCCGTCTTCCACGCACCACACCAGCTTAAATCGGTTACGCTCCGCTCTCGGCGAGGTCACGGCACAGAGCTAGTCGACGTGTAGATGTAGCCGCCAAAGGCCACGGCAACCAACCTCGTGGCGTCCGCGGAAGACGCCACGGCCGCCCAACATTGCGGAGTACCTGTCCGGGTCCAGGTTCTCCCGGAGTCCGCAGACGTGTAGATGTAGTCACCACCGGGGTTGAGGCAATTGGCGGTCACGCCCACGAGCTTGGTGCCGTCCGCGGAAGACGCCACGGCCGTCCAGTACCGGGAGGTAGGAAGCCCCTCGGGCTGAGTCCAGGTGGCCCCGGAGTCCGCAGACTCGAAGACGTATCCGCCTGGGATGGCAAAATCTCCCCCCTCGCCGCTGGCTTCCACGGCGACGAGCTTGGTGCCGTCCGCAGACGAGGCCACTGACTCCCAGGGCGCATAGGTGGGGGCGGAAGTGTCCATGGTCCAGGTCACTCCGGAGTCCAGGGATGTGGAGATGGCCCCGAGGTTGGCTGCAGCGACGAGCTTGGTGCCGTCCGCCGAGGACGCGACCGATGTCCACCGCTGCTGAGTACCAGTCTGGGTCCAGGTCACCCCGGAGTCCGCGGATACGTAAATGTACCCGCCGGCGCCGCAGACGCAGTTTTCCGCAGCGACGAGCTTGGCGCCGTCCGCCGAGGACGCGACCGATGTCCACCGCTGCTTAGTACCAGTCTGGGTCCAGGTCACCCCGGAGTCTACGGACGTGTAGATGTACCCGCCGCTGTTGCCGTAATTGTCTACAGCGACCAACTTGGAGCCGTCCGCCGAGGAGGCGACCGATAACCACTGCCGCTGAGTACCAGTCTGGGTCCAGGTCACCCCGGAGTCTACGGACGTGTAGATGTACCCGCCGTTGTTCGCGCCATCGTCCAGGGCGACGGCGACGAGTTTGGTGCCGTCCGCTGACGATGCTACTGAGCTCCACCTCTGTGAGGTGCCTCGTTGCGTCCAGTCCGCCCCGGCCATGGGACTGCTGCCGCCCGTACCGCCTGTGCCAGTATTGCCAGCGCCAGCACCTTGACTGCCGTTACTGCTGTTGCCGCAGCCAATCGTGCCAATCCCGAGCAATCCGGCAATTGCCACTCTCCAGAACGTTCCTAGCATGGTCGATTCCTCCTCATGCACGGGCCACCAGCAGGCATCAAATCCGATCTCGGTTCCGGCGCGCTGCGCCGCGCCCTTTCGCCTTCATATCGTCGGCCGCCTTGATATCGGGAGACCGCTTTCCCGTCAACTCGTCGGGTTCTGGCAATTCCCGCGTGTAGAAGGGAGGCTAGGCTACGAAACAGCATGGTCAGACAGATGAAGGGGCGCTGCGGGAGAGAGAAAGTCGGGCTTGGAGCACTTCTGAAGGGCAACACTAGTCACAGTGATCGAACCCGAAGGTCCCTGAGACGCTGCACGCGCTCTCGGCACCGATGGCCGTTCCCAGGAGCCTGTCGCAGGCGAAGGCAGCCGTGATGTGATCGGCCGCAATGCTGGAGACGCTCAGCACGCAAGGCTGCGACGACTGGTTGTCGTAGGGACCCCAACTCCCCACGACGGACCAGTGCTGGTCCATTTCCAGCACGCCACTGCCTTGCCCGCTGTCATCGATGGTGCCATCAAATCGAAAGTGGTCGGTCCTTTCTTGCTCGACCGTTCCAACCTCGGTCCAGGTCGGCTGGTCTGTGCGCTGGACTGCTTCCAACGCAACCTTGTACCCGGCGGACCGCTGGATCGTGCAAGTTATGGTGACCCCGCCGCTGCCATCAGTCACCGGTTGATCGATAGCGGTCCTGCCGTTGATGGTAATTGCAGATGGACTGTCATGACAACTCACCTGATCGGGAGCCCCCGAGTAGTCGGCTGGATTGGCCAGAGTCGCGCTGACAAAGGCGCGTGGATGGTTCTTGTCACCGCAGGAACCCGCCAAGAGCACCACACAGCAGAATAGGACATGTTTTATGTTATCGGTTCGCACTGCCACCTCCTGGATTTGCACAGATCGAAACGACCGACATCGTCGGCCACTCCTTTGGTACGAGTCTAGAGTAAACGAGAGAGTGTATTTTCTCATGAGATGAGCCCGGAGCGTAACCGATTTAAGCCAGTGTGGTGCGTGGAAGACGGAGGGATGGAGCGAAGGCGACGGCCAAGCCTGGATGGAAAGGCGACCCACGAGGATGAACCCGCGACCCTTGACCTGTAGGCGGTTCCACAATGAGCCTTCGGGGGGCAGACCCCGGCCTTGCGGCGGGAAGGGCTCGGCCTACTCGAACAGCTCGGCCTGGCGGGTTGGTTTGACCCGTGTGACNNCGGACCAGGGCGCGAAGCTTCATGCGTCGCCATCGCGAAACGGCCGCTTGAGTTCCAGCCGTGCAAGAAGACACTCACAGGTATCGGACAGACACGCGCCGCAGTTGCTTGATGGGCCCAGCCGGCCACGACGCTGGCCACGACTACGACTTCCCCTGCTCTCCGTGGCCACGCTGTTGCCGCCCTGACTTCGCGGTCGGCGCGGGTGCGGCAGCGGTTGACGTCATTTGCATTTCGATCTGTTTGCCCATAACTCCCTTGCCCCATACGATGGCCAGGCAAGAAACCCCCGAAAGACCTCGTGCCCAGCACCGACCCGAAAATCACCGCGCAGATCGAAGGCTTGACTGGCCCGGTGCCCGGTGCGCACAAGGTCTGGACAGCCGTCGAAGGTGCTACCACATGCACAGATTGAGGCGAAAGGCAGGCTCCAAGCATGGTCGAGCGCGCACGGCGAAGAACGGCGTCCGACAAACTACGGGCGTTGCGCCTGTCCTGAATCGCCACGTCGGTCGAGCCGTGGTGGCTGGCTTGGTATTGGTCACCGCGTTTCTGCTGCTGTGGAATCTAGGCCACCAACTCCTGTGGGACGACGAGGCGCAGACCGCGCTTGTCAGCCAGACCATCCTGCACCATGGCCTGCCCCTGGGACACGACGGGGTGAATTCATTTTCGCAGGAGGCGGGCGCAGAATTCGGCGCCGACCACGTGTACAAGTGGCATCCCTGGCTGCCCTTCTATCTGCTGGCGACGTTCTTCCGGCTGTTTGGCGTGAGCACCTTCACCGCCCGCCTGCCCTTTGCGCTGCTGGGGATCGCCTGCCCTGTCCTGGTCTATCTCCTGGCGCTGGCGCTGTTCGAGCGGCGGCGCGTGGCCATCGCTGCTGCGGCCTTGCTCGTATTCTCGGTTCCCTTTCTGCTATTGGCCAAGCAGTGCCGCTACTACAGTCCGGCCATGTTTCTGTCTTTGCTCGGGCTGTACGGCTACGCGAGTGGCAAGCATCGCAGCGTCCTGGCGCCCGCCTCGGTGCTGCTCTTCCACACGCAGAACATCTACTTTCTCACGCTGTGGGCGGCGGTCTTGACCCACGCGGTGCTGTGGAAGCCGGCACGGCGACGGGAGTTGCTTCTGCTTTTCACCATGGCCTCGGCTTTGTGCGCGCCCTGGATCATCTACACGCTGGGTGTGAGCTACCGACGGGCCTATCCCGGCGTGCTGACCTGGGCGCAGTTCTTGCGTTTTCTCGGCCCCTTTGCTGGTCAGATCCGCGCCTATCTCTTTTCGCCCTTTGTGCTGCTGGCACCGGCGGTGGTCATGGTCGTGCGCGTGCTACGCAAGCAAGCTCCCATATCCAAGGATCGTGGTCAGTGGAATGGCGCGGCCCTCCTGATAATCTACGTCGTCGTCTCCTATCTGGCGCTGTGCAGCTTCAGTGTGCTGCCTTTCTTCAGATATCTCGGCCCCATGATCCCGGTCCTGTGCCTACTCACCGCTCTCTTGCTGGAAGGACTGACCAGCATCCACACGCTTGCCTTTGTGGCCGCGCTGGCGTGGGTCATCCTGAACGGAAGCATCGGTCGCTACCTCCACGAGATCACCCACGACTTTCGCGGACCCATCAAGGGCATCACGGACTACTTGCGGCAGAACGCCAATCCCAACGACACTGTCGCAATCACCTACGGCGATCTGCCCATCAAGTTCTACACCCACCTTCGCGTGGTGGGCGGACTCACCGGGGACGACCTGACCGCGGGCCGGCAGGCCGACTGGATCATCATGCGCAAGCACGCCGTCTGCACAAAGGATTTGGCAGTGTGGAACTACCTGCGCCAGAACGTCGACTGGAAGAACTACACGCCCATCGTCATCGACGCCCCGGACACGATCTTCGAGAACCGGGAAGACCCGGCGGTTCACCTTTTCGAGAGCAACACCACCGAGGACAAGGTCGTGATCCAGAAAAGGGCCGGGGGATAGATGGGCCGACGAAATCCAGGCAAGCGCGAGCGATCGTGGCGGGCAGCCTGTGAGAAGGCGCCGCCTCCGCCGACCGATAGCCCCGCTATCGCCGATTGGCTACCGCGCTCGGCACCGACCGGAATCATCGCGATGGTGACCGCAATCATGCTGATGTGGACCTGGGACCGCTGGCCCAATTTTCTCGTCGATTTTGGACGCGACCTGTACACCGCGGCCCAACTGGCCCAGGGCAAGGTCTTGTATCGAGACATCGCCTTTTTCACCGGGCCTCTGTCGCCCTACCTGAATGCCACGTGGTTGAGCCTCTTCGGTCCGACATTGCAGACGCTGGTGTTTTGCAACGTGATCCTATTCATCGGTTTTCTGTGGCTGCTGTACCAGGTGTTGCGCCGGGTGGGCAGCCGAACCGCAGCGACCGCGGCCACCGTCGTGTTTGTCACCATGTTCGGACTGGCTGATCTCGTGCCCATGGGCAACTACAACTTCATCTGCCCCTACTCGCACGATATGGTTCACGGCCTGGCCTTGAGCCTGGGCGCGATTCTTTGCCTGGCTCGCTACACCGATGCTTTGTCTCCACGACTGGCTGTTCTGGCAGGGGCCCAGCTAGGGCTGGTGTTCCTGACCCGCGCCGAGATTTCGTTCCCTGCCTGGATGGCCTGCGGCGTGGGATTGGCGGCGACCCTGGCCTATGACCCTCGCGCGCATGCAAAACGCTGGGCGATCTTGGCGCAGGTCTTGGCACCAGCTCTGGCGGTCCCGCTCGCAGCCCTCGCGCTGCTGGCCAGGCACATGCCGTGGGCAAGCGCCTTGCGTGGCGTGCTCGGCTCGTGGATTTGGGTCTTCGATGCGCAGGTCAATGGCATCGGCTTCTATCGCGAGAGCGTCGGACTCGACCATGTCTGGCTCAACCTGCGCCGGATCGTCGCTTGGGGTCTGATCTATTCACTCGCGCTCGCTCCCTTCGTTGTCGCTGCCCTCGGAATTCGTGCGGAGCAGTTCCGCAGAAAGGCTGCATGGATCCTCGTCGCTGCGACCGTGGCCGTGCTCATGACCGCTCTGTGGCGCCACATTCTTCCCTCGGAGCTGGCGCGTCCCCTGCCGCTGTTCTTGGCCATTCTTGCCCTTGTGACCATCCGGGCATTGGGCAAGAGCCGAATCGATCCCATTGCCCGCGCGCCACTGACTGCGCGCCTGATGCTGGTCGTCCTCGGGCTGGGGCTGCTGGGCAAGATCCTGCTCAACGCGCGCTTCTACAACTACGGCTTCGTCCTGGCGGTGCCGGCTACCATGCTGATGGTGCTGGTTCTGCTTGACTGGATCCCGGCGTCCATCGCCCGGCGTGGTGGCTCAGGCAGTGGCTTCCGTGTCATGGGCCTCGCTCTGCTCGCCGGCTTCGTGGTCGTGCATTTGCGCATCAGCGAAATCTCCCTTTCACGGAATACCGTGACTGTCGGCGATGGCGCCAATTCGTTCCTGTCGGACGGCCGCGCCAACCAGCTCAACGCCTTGCTGACCTTCCTGGATCGCAAGGTCCCGCCCGGCAAGACTCTGGCTGCGGTACCCGAGGGAGCGATGATCAACTTCCTCGCCAAGCGGGCGAACCCCAACCCCTGCATCAACCTGATGCCCCCCGAGATTGCTTCGCTGGGCGAAGCTCGCGTCTTGCAGCAACTCCAGAGAACTCCCCCTGAGATTCTTGTCCTCGATCTGGACCGGATATCGTCAAGCGGTTTGTTGTTCCGGAACGAACCGTACGCACCACAAATCGCCGCTTGGATTGTCGCCAACTACGAACTGATGGAGCGCTTCGAGACACCGCCGGAAGAACCGATGCAATTGCGACTTGGCGTGCTGCAGTTTCGGCCGAGCGGGTAGGTGTTCATGGCGTGCGAAGCTGCCCGAAAACACCTGTCGTTCGCCAAGCGGTCATCCGCATCATCAGGCCGTAGCTGATATGAACGCCTTCTGGGCGTGTCAGGTGCGATGGCAGCCTGAGGGTCTGCGGTCTGGAAGTCCGGCCAAAAGGGCGAAGGCAGATGGATCCACGTGCGAACCCGAGGCCAGGGGGACCGAGTTCGGGGGTGTGGTGCCTGAGTCTTCCTGAGTTTTCCCGGTGTGTAATGCCTGAGTCTTCCTGAGTTTTCCTGAAGTCTTGCTGGAACCTCGGCGGGCGGGTCACGTTGCCTCGCGGGATAGGTGCCCGGGGGTGTGGTGCCTGAGTCTTCCTGAGTTTTCCTGAAGTCTTGCTGGAACCTCGGCGGGCGGGTCACGTTGCCTCGCGGGATAGGTGCCCGGTGTGTAGTGCCTGAGTCTTCCTGAGTTTTCCCGAAGTCTTGCTGGAACGTCGGCGGGCGGGTCACGTTGCCTCGCGGGATAGGTGCGCGGGATAGGTGCCAGGCACATATTCGTGAGAGGCCCACGGTTCGCGGCTAGCGGGTCGCGTGGGCGAGGGCGTGAGCGAGTTCGTGTGGGGTGCGCGGAAAGCGCGGGCCGCGAGCCGCGCCCGCTCACGCACGCGCGAGCCGCCCGCGCCAACCGCGACCCGCGCTCCGAACACGCTACC
>PMCR01000096.1 GCA_003155465.1 Myxococcales bacterium
ATGTTGGCGACGCTGGTGGTGAAGACATTGGGCCGCTCTTGTTCGAGAAGCGAGGCCCGCTGTCCGGCGGCCTTGGCCGCCTCGTACTCGGCGCGCGCCTCCTGCTTGCGCGCGATGTGCGCCTCGATGGTGCGCGCGCCAATCTTCATGCGCATGGCGTGTACCGCGGCTCGGGTCGAGGCGGGGAACACGTACACCGCCTCGATGGGCTTGCCGGCCTGGTTCTCGAAAACCTGATGCACCCTGACCGCCGCGATGACCCCCGCAATGTCCACCTCGGCGCGCGTCTCCTTGAGCGGTAGGCGCTCGGTTTCCGGATTGCCACCCGCCACGTAGAAGTACGGCGCCAGCGTGCGATCGTCGGCTTGGTCAGCCCGATCGCTCTGGGCATAGGCAAAGCCGACGCCGCCGGTGTTGTGCAGGCCTTTGAGTACGGCGGCCGGGCTCTTGGCGATGGCATTGCCCGGCCGATCGCCTGATTCACCGGCCGCACGGCCCGCGGGCAGGCAGGCCAGCAGGCAACCTAGGGACAGAACATCAACCAGTCTCAGAGTTTTCACGCAACGCATGTGTTGAACCTCCTGCCCCGGGTTGAAAGTGAGTGGGGCCATACTGCATGGGAACGCGCGACCGAGCGGAAAGATCTGAATGGCTTCGCGCAGCCGCGGCACGGGCCGACGCAATTGCAGCGCGTTCTCGGGGCGAATCGGCTGGGGGAAGGGTTCTGCACGGTTCGGACCTCATCATCCGATCTCTACGTCCGCGGTGCTCTCTGTGTGAGATAGCCAACTTCATGACCGCGCTGTCCGTCGGAAACGAATCTGGGCGATGCCCGTGGTGGCGGAGGTGACCTTTGACAGGGAGACTTGGCCCAGAAGCTTGCGCCCAAGGAAGTCGCTCAGTTTCTCGTCGCCGGAGAGGCGTTCGACGGCGGTAATCCTTCCGCCGCCGTCGATCGAAAGGCGCAGGCGCAGGGGATTGGCGATCTGCGCGGCTGTGCATGGCCCGGTTCTGGGGCCGCGTTGAATGACTGCGACAGCGGCGCGCAGATCGCCCACCTCGCGGTCGCTCTCAGGTTTGGCCTCAAGCCTGCAGATCGCCTTTCCTCCCGCATCGCGGCCACGGGCTCCCTGTCCGTTCTTGTCTCGCTCGCGTCGCCTTGGGTCGGGGTCCTCTTCTGGCAGGCCGGCCAGGGGGTCGGATGGGACTTGCTGGCGGTCGCTGATCAGACCTGTCGACCGTACTCCAGTCGCGCGGTCGGCGTGAGCGTGGCGGACAGCAATTGGTCCTTCTGCGCAGAGGAACGTGGCAAGGCAGAGCACGGCTTTTCCGGACGGGTGCGCGCGTCGCATGGCGGGCCTCCTTCCCCCGGGGTGGCGGATCGGGGGACTTAGGACCTTGAACGCGCGGCCCAGGGATAAGATCTGGCCGGGACCATGCGCCGGTGCGGTGCCTGTCGCTGGCCTACGGGATGACTTCGATGAACACGGGGCCGATCATGTCGCTCGGCCATGCCGCGCATGAGGTGAAGCCGACGCATGACCGGGCGGATCCCAACCGTCGGTTGAAGGTCTGGGCGACCACGGCCGCCCGGCCTGTCAGGGCAGGGCTGTCGACGGTTATCGACTGCCGGTCGGATTCCGGCGCGACATGGGTAAACGAGTGGAAGGGAGGAACAGAGTCAGGAGGATCGAGCCAGGAGAACTCGGCGGAGCTGTAGCTGTCGAATCGCACCTCCGGAGGCAGGGGAGTCGATGTTGTAGGCCAGGAGGTATCCATACGGTAGGGTTCAGCTTCCACATGGACGAGGATTCGCACAGCCTGCCGGACAATATTCCCGCCGAGGAAGAGCGACTCTTTGCCCGGGTCGCGCAGAGTTTGGCCGCGGCTGCGGCGCAGAAACCGGGCGGCGGCGAGGCGGCGGGGCGCTCCCGCGGCTACGATTCCGAGTTGATGGCCCTGCGTGACGAGATCGGCGAGGCGCGCCTGGAAGATGTGCCTGCCCTCATCGCCCAGATGGAGCGCCTGCAGGAGGTTTCGCTGACCCGGGCGGACCTGCAAACCATGCTGGTGGATCCACGATCGCCGTACTTCGGGCACCTGCGCTTGCGCGAACGCGTGGCCGGCCGGGGCGAGGTGGAGCGAGACGTATTCATCGGCCGCGCCACGTTCACCGATCCGCGCACGCGCATTGCCATTGTGGACTGGCGCAACGCCCCGGTTAGCCAGCTCTACTACCGCTATTCAGAAGGCAGCGACTACGAAGAATCCTTCGGCGAGCGCGAGGTGGAGGGCGACATCCTGGTCCGGCGCACAGTCACCATTCAGGACGGGACGCTTCTGCGCATTGCTTGCCCGCAGGGGATTTGGGTCAAGCGCCAGCTACCAGGCCGGGCCCGGTCCACCACAGTCTGGTGGCGCACAGAAGTGCCTCTGCGCGAGCTGGCGGGCGGGGAGCAAACCGCCACCCGGCCCATCCCCCGTCGCGGGGTGCTGGGTGCTGCCCGCGAGGACGAGCAGCGGCTGGACCGGCACCTGCCCGAGATTGCGGCGCTCATCGACCCGCGCCAGTTCGAGATCATGACGGCCCCGCATTCAGGTGTGGTCATCATCCAGGGCGGTGCCGGCAGTGGCAAGACCACCATCGGATTGCACCGTCTGGCCTATCTCGGGTTCGCCTTTCCTGATCGCTTCCCGGCCAAACGGATGGTGGTGGTCACGCAAGGCGTGGGCTTGGCCGCGTACATCGGCCAAGTGTTGCCGGCCCTGGGCCTGCCCGGGGTGCGGGTGGTGACCTTTGACGAATGGGCCGAGCGCGAGTTGCGCAAAGCGATTCCATGGATTCACTCAACCCTCACGCAAGACGTGGTCCCCGCGGTCACGCGGGTGAAAAGCCATCCCGCCTTGCTGCACGAGCTGGAGCGCAANNGCCATCCGGCCCTGCTGCACGAGTTGGAACGCAAGGCCGCAGCCCGCAAGGGCAAGCGCGGCTCGCGCGCGGCGGTGGAACTGTGGGCCGATTTGCTCACGGATCGAGACCTGCTGCTGTCGCTGCTGCGCAACGATCCCGAGATGCCGGTATCCGAGGCCGACATTCTGGAGGCCCACCGGATCATGGTGACGCGCGTGCAGGCGATTGTCAGCCTGGACCCGCGCGATCGTCCCGTCGAAAAGAAGCGCGCACCACGGCGATCGCGAAGCAAAGATGAAACCGGAGATCTCACGGCACGCGGCGCTTGGGCAGCCATGGGACTTGCCGAGAATCCTCGCGGCAAGACCGTGGACGCGGATCTGCCCGAGGGCGTGCGGCGTTTCGAAAGTGAGCGTGACGAGGTGGACGACGACGAGAACGTGCGCGGCGAGATTGGCATCGACGGCCAGCGTACCGAGGACGATCAACCCCTGCTCGACACCGACGACCTGGCCATCCTGGTGCGGGCCAATCAACTGGTACGGCCGGTGGAATCTGCCCTGGCCCACCTCTTTGTCGACGAGGCCCAGGATCTCTCGCCCATGAAGCTGGCGGCGCTGATTGGCCAGACCGGCTCCGGCTCCAGACGCCGGCTCCCGTCGGTGACCCTGGCGGGCGACACCGCGCAGAAGCTGTTTCTGGACAATGGATTCGGCGACTGGCGAGCCGTCCTTTCGCATCTGGGCCTCGACCACGTGGCCATCGAGCCCCTGCGCATTGCCTACCGGTCAACCTGTGAGATTCTGGAACTGGCTCGCTTTGCCATGGGTCCACTGCCCATCGACGTGCCAGCCGAGGCCAAACGGCGGGGCGCTCCGGTGGAGGCATTTCGTTTCTCTGCCGTGGGCGCGGCGGTGGCCTTCCTGGCCGAGGCGCTGCGCGACCTTGCGGTCCGCGAGCCGCGCGCCACGGTGGCCCTGCTGGCCCGCTACCCTGAGCAGGCGGATCGCACTTTCGATGGACTCCGCCGCGCCGAGGTGCCGGCCTTGCGCCGCGTGCGCGCCCAGGAGTTCACCTTCCGGCCGGGGATTGACGTAACCGACGTACGCCAGGTCAAGGGTCTGGAATTCGACTATGTCGTAATGCTGGACACCAACGCCAGCAGCTACGGCACCGACGACGAATCCCGCCACTTATTCCACATCGGGGTGACCCGGGCCGCGCATCAGTTGTGGCTGCTGGTCACCGGCAGACCCAGTCCGCTTCTGCCACCCGGACGGTTGCTGGAGTAGCGCTCGACACCTGTAAGGGTGGATGGGCTGTGCTTTCTACGCCCCGGGCTTCACCCGCCGGCGCAGGTCTTCGATCTCAGCATCGATGCGNNATGAAACCGTAGGCCAGGGCAACATAGGTCATTGCGACTTTCCTTCCGCATCCTCGACGGCGAGTTCAAGTTCCACGAGCCGTGCCTGGGAACGCTCGACGCGCATGCGCAGGGCCAAGAGTACGCCGCACAAGGCGCTGAAGATGGCCTGTGAGAAGAAGAAAGGCAGGCGCATTCCAGGAGCCAATGAAGACACGGTTTTGGTAGTTGGGTGCAGACCGCGCCACAGG
>PMCR01000474.1 GCA_003155465.1 Myxococcales bacterium
TCCCAAAGGCGTGGACTCGTGGCGTGGTGTCAGCCTGCGTGGTCTGGCCAGGTTGAATGGTCCCAAAGGCATGGACTCGTGGCATGGTGTCCGCTTTCGTGGTCTGGCCAGGTTGAATCGTGCCAAAGGCGTGGATTTGGGGCGTGTTGTCAGCCTTGGTGGTCTGGACCGCTGGAATGGTCCCAAAGGCGTGAACTCGTGGCATGGTGTCGCCTTTCGCGGTCGGGGCCGCCCCCAGCGTCGAAAGGCCGTCGGCCGGGGCTGGGTGGTCAACCGACGCCGGATCAGAATCGGCCTCGGCGGAAGGCGTAAGCCCCTTGGCCTGGATTTGGCGCAAGAGGGCCGAGACGTTCCAAGTGGCGGCCCTGCGCACGGGAGGCGAGGCCGAGCTGCCATGAGGTTGGTTGTCTGGATCTCCGTCAATCGCGCTTCCGTCTCCACCCAGGGACAGGCGCTTCTCTGCATCGGACGCATGGCCCGCGCCACGGGCAACAAGGTCTGCGTTGGGCTTACCCGTCGCGGTTGCGAGGGCGGCCCTGGCGGGCGGCAGCAACGGGATCAGCGCTGCAAGCTCGGGCGCGCCAGAGTCCGGGGACGCCGCCAAATCATCGACCGCGGGCATCGTGACCGGGGCCCGGTTCGACGGCGCCTTTTGCGCAGCCACCAGGCGGGACGGTCGCGCAGTGGCCTCCCCCTCCGACTTGCAGAGTGACCAGCCGAACATCTGGGCGAAGCTGCCACCCTGCCTGTGCCCGTGACCAGAGGCGCTGTCGGGGCTGGGGGATGAAGGACTGCCCTCGGACTGCGCGATAGCAGCGGCGGTGACTTTCATGGGGTGGCTCCCTTCTTGGCTGAGGTCGGCTTGCGCGTAGCGATCTCGGTGGCCAACTCAGCGGCCTGTTCCGGTTTCAGGTACCCCATCACCGCCCCGGCATCGGCCGGCCGCATGCGACGCAGGACCTGGGCCGCCAGGCGGCGCTCCAGAAGTGACAACACGGCCGCTGCCTGTTCGGGCTTCATGCCCTTCATGGCCTTGGACACGCTGTCGAGCTGCTCGCGGGCCATGTCCTTGGCCGCCGTTGCTGCGGCAGCCGCAGCGGGACTGCTTTCAATCGACGTGACACCCTCTCCCTCAGACGAACCACGCTGCTTGATGAGCGCTTCCAGGCGGGCCGTCTCCTGCCGGAGCGCCTCACGCGCATGGGCAATCTCCGACGCCAATTGTTCGAGACGCGTTCGATCGGAAACCGGCGCCCCGGTTTCTACGGGTGTGACCAGCGACTGGCGCAGTTCGCTCTTGAGCGCCGTGGTGGTCAGGGTAGGTAGCACAGGCTGCACGCTGCGTTTGCCAGACCCGGCTGGGCGCGCGCTCTTGCCACCGGCGGATCGAGAGGAGGCCGCAGGCTTGTCGGATTCTGCTTCACGCTTTTGCGCCGCAGGTCCGGCCTCGCCCGCAGCGGCATGCCCTCCAGCAGCAGGGTCCGGGGTGGGCGCTCGACCCGACGAACCGCTTGCTCCCGCGGCTCCCGCCGGTGCGCCTGCGGGAAAACCGGGCGGTGCGGGCAAGGGCGGGGCCGATGGGGAAGGCGCCGCCGGGGCCGCCACCGCTGGCGCCTGGGGCGGGACGGGGCCTCCGCCGGTCGCGGGGGCGGCGCTGGCGGCGGCCAACCATAGATGCAACAACACACTAGTCATGACGTTCCTGCCTTGCCCGGGGCTGCGGCCGGACCTTCCAGCGCGCATTTGAGTTCAGCCAGAGTCTGCTCAATCGTGAATCGCTCCTCCGGGCCCTGGCGAAGGATGCTGTTGACCTCGTTGATGCAGCGAAGAGCTCGGTCGACGCGCGGATTGGTGCCGGCCACGTACGCGCCCACCTCGATGAGATCGGCGGTTTCCCGATAGGCGGCCAGAATTTCTCGCGTCTCCTGCGCCAGGTCGCGATGGGCCGCTGACACAATGTCGGTCATCACCCGGCTCACGCTGCCGAGCACGTCCACTGCGGGGAAATGGCCCCGCTGGGCCAGCCTGCGGGACAGCACGATGTGGCCGTCCAAGCACGCTCGCGCCGCATCGACCACCGGATCGGTGAGATCGTCGCCTTCGGCCAAGGCGGTGTACATGGCGGTGATGCTGCCCACTCCCTCTACGTTTCCGGCGCGCTCCACCAAACGCGGCAGCAGGGCAAACACCGACGGCGGATAGCCGCGCGCCGTGGGGGGCTCGCCAGCGGCCAGCCCGATTTCCCGCTGTGCCATCGCGACCCGGGTGAGCGAGTCGAGCAACAAGAGCACGCGCTTGCCATGATCGCGGAAGTATTCGGCCACTGCCGTGGCGGCCATGGCGGCGCGCACCCGCACGAGAGGCGGCTCGTCCCCGGTGGCCACCACGACCACGGACCGGCGCAGGCCCTGGCCCAGATCGCGCTCCACGAACTCGCGCACCTCGCGGCCTCGCTCGCCCACCAGCCCCACCACCACCACGTCGGCGTCCGCGCTGCGCCCGAGCATGCCCAGCAGCACGCTCTTTCCCACCCCTGGCCCCGACATGATGCCCATGCGCTGGCCCTCGCCGCAGGTCAGGCAGGCGTCGATGGAGCGGATGCCCAGAACCAAAGGCCTGCTGATTCGCCGCCGGCTCATGGCGGGCGGGGGCGGGGCGTGCAAGGGCACNNAGCGGCTGCATGGCCGCATTGACCACCCGCCCGAGCAGGGCCTCGCCCACCACGATTTCGCCCGCGCTGGCGCGGGGAATGACCGGGCAACCCTCGCCGATGCCGCGCACGTCGCCGAATGGCATCAGGATGGCTTGCGAACCAGCGAAGCCCACCACCTCAGCCGCGACGATGCGGCCCCCGGCGGCGTGAATCTCGCACGACGTTCCCACCGCCACCTGGGGCAAAGCCGCCTCCACCGCGATGCCCGAGGCTCGGGTCACCCGGCCCGCCAGCACACAGGGCTCGGCGTGGTTGAGCTGGGTGCGGATCTCCTGCAAATCGAGCATGGTCACGATCGTTCCTCCCAGGTCCCGGTGTGCAGGGCGTGGCGCAGTTCTTCGAGCCGGGTATTGATCCGGCCGTCCACCGTGCCGAGATCACCCGTGACCAGGCAATCGCCCCGCTGCAGGGACTGATCCGCAATCACTTCGATCTGGGCCGCCGCCACCGACGAAATGGTTTGCGCGCCATCGGTCTTGAGCGTCTCCTCGATCAGGCGAGCATCCTCCGGGCAAAGATTCAACTTGATGTGGCGGGACTCGCCCAAGCGACGAATCGCGCTGCGCACCAGCCCCACCAGGTGCTCGACGTTCGCGGTCAGATCGGCTTCCAGTATCCGGCGCGCCACCATGAAGCCGACTTCCAGCGCGTCGGAGCGGGCCTCGGCCGCCAGCCGTTCGGCGGCCTGGCGCAAGAACTGGGCTGCACTGCCGATGCGCTCGCTGACCTCCGCGGCTATTTCTTGCATGTCGATGACGGTCGGGGGAGTGGGCCGCTCCGACGTGGCGGCCACAAGGGCAGTGGACGAACGGCGTAGCGACGCACCCCCGAACGCGGCCGACTCCACATGCGGCTGGCTGGGCAGCCGACCCATGAACGTGGGGCGACGGGTAGGGGCGTCTCCATTGCGCGCGATCATCGGGTCACACCATCCTTTCGGTGGGATTGACGATGCTGATGCGACCTTGCTCAGCCAGACCGAAGGCAATCTTGACCAGCTCGGCCTGCGCCGCCTCCACCGCAGCCAGCTTGACCGGACCCATGGCACCGATCTCGTCTTCCAGCATCTGGCCAGCGCGGGTCGACATGTTCTTGAGGAAGCGCTCCTTCACCGCGGGGGGCGCGCCCTTGAGCGCAACCGTGAGCTGGGTCATGTCAATCTCGCGGATGAGGGTCTGCATGTCTCGATCCGCCAAGTGCATGAGGTCGTCGAAGGTGAAGAGGCGTGAGCGCAGGGCGGCTCCCAGCTCGGGGTCGTCCTTCTCGATTTCGCCGACCACCTCGCTTTGCTCGGCCGCTGGCACCGAACGCAGCAGGCTGATCGTCGTGGCGCGCCCGTCGAGCTTTCGCGCATTGGCCGGTTGGGCGGCGCTGAGATCCTGCGACAGGGCCTGACCGACTTCCTGCAACACCTCGGGTGCCACGGTCTCCAGCCCGGCCAGGCGGCGCAGGATCTGGGGACGCTGCGCCTGCGGGATGTGCTTGAGCACGGCCAGCGCGTGAGCGCGATCCACGGTGCCGAGCACTACCGCCGCAGTTTGCGGCTGCTCGCGCGAGAGCAAGATCGCGAGGGCTTCGGGATCGGCATTGGCAACGTTGGAGAACCCTTCTTCCGCCGCCACCGAGGCAGGCGGCAGATCGTCAAATACGCGGCGCACGACGTCCTGGCCCAGCGTCCGGCTGGCCGCATCGCGCAGCATGCTGTCACCCGCCATGGCTTCGGCATCAAGCCCGGTCATGGTCTTCACGAAGGACGAAAGCGCCGCCGGTATGGCCGCCGGAGCCCTGCGCAGACTACGTGCCCCGAGAGCGATCAGGCGCACCGTGCCTTCATCGAGGGACTTGAAGATCTGGGACGCCACATCCGGCCCGAGCCCGAGCAACACCGCGGCGGCCCGCTGGGCGCCGGAGTCGGCCGAAAGAGCTTGCGTCGTCGAAGAGGCCTCAGACATGTGCGTTCTCCTTGTTTTCGCGGGTAGCGTCGCTGTCCGAGTTGACCCACGCTTTGAGCAAATGGGCTGCCTTGCCGGGATCGGTCTTGCCCAGCTCGCGCGCCCGCTCGCGCAGAGCCGCGCTGTTGTCGCCGGACACCATCCTCCAGCTCTCCCCCGACTGGGTCATCATCCCCATGTCCACGTCGCCCACCCGCGTGCCCGGTTTCAGCAACGCCATGGCCGACGAAGTCCGACGTAGCAGGCGGACGAAGAAAAGCAGACCGACCACAGCCAGCACGCCCCAGCCCAGCAGTTTGCCCAGGCGCCAGTATTCGGCGCGCTCCCAGATGGGGGCCTTGATGTCCGCCTCCTCGGTCTTGGCAAAGGGCGCACTGGAGATCTCGATCACGTCGCCCCGCTGAGGTTCGAATCCCATCGCCCGTTTGGCCAACTCGGCGAGACGGCGCACCTCTTCCGCCGGTCGCGGCTTGCCATCCACACCGTCCACCACGACCGCGGCAGACAGGCGCACGATGCGCGGGCCGTGTGCGACGGTGCGCGTGACCTTCTTGGCGATCTCGTAGTTGCGCGTTTCATCCTCGCGATTGGTCTGTGCCCGGGTGGCGCCTGCACTGCCGCCGGTGGTGGCACCCATGGGTTGGTTGGCGGCGGCGCCCGCCACGCCTGTGCCGTTGCTACCGTCGCTATTGATGCTCTCCGATGTCTTGCGCTCGCTGCGTACCGTGGCCGTGTCAGGGTCGTAGCTATCCTGGGTAATTTCGGTCTCGGTGGTGTCGAGGTTCGCCGTCACCCGCGCCACCACGGCACTGTGTCCCACCGAGGGCTCGAGCACGTCGACGATGCGCTGTTCGAGTGCGCTCTCGATCTCTCGCTCCTGCGCGACCAATTTGCCGGCTTGCGAATGATCGCCTGACAGCACGCCGCCCTTCTGGTCCATGACGGTGACGCTGTCGGCGTCCAGTCCGGGGACCGCTGAGGCGACCAGATGCCGGACACCGGCCAACTCGCGCTCGTGCATGGTCCGGCCCGGCTGCAAATTGAGGACCACCGCCGCCGCCGCGCGCCGGTCGTCGTCGCGGTAGAGGCCCTTTTCAGGCATGGTCACGTGCACCCGCGCCGAGCGCACGGCCTGCAGGCGCGAGATGGTGCGTGCCAGCTCGCCCTCGGTCGCCCGGCGCAGGTTCACCCGCTGGGTGAACTCGGAGGCGCCGAAGTCGCTGCGATCGAAAAGCTCGAAGCCGACACCGCCCCCGCGGGGCAAGCCCTGCGCGGCCAACAACAGGCGGGCGTCGTGGACTTGCGAAGCGGGGACCGCCAGCGCGCCGCCGTTCGCCTCGCTGCGGGAGGGGATGCCAGCCGCCTTGAGCACGGCCGCCGCCTCGGAGGCGTCTTCGGGCGACAGGTTGGTGAACGCGTATTGATAGGTGGCGCCGCCGCCAAACACGCTGACCAGCACCCCTGCCAGCAACGCAAGGCTGATGAGAGCGCCGAGAAGCATGCGCGACCCCGCGTTCATTTCCGCGAGGCGCCGGGGGAATCCACGAAGCATCTTGCCTACTTGTTCCATGGCCTACACGCCCATGCGCATGATCTCGTTGTAGGTCTCGATGACCTTGTTGCGCACCCGCACCGCCAGGCGCATGGCCACGTCGGCCTTTTCCATGGCCAGCGCCATCTCGTGCAGGTTGCCTGCGCCCGCCGCCACCTGCGCCGCCTGGTGGTCAGCCTCGACCTGTATCTTGTCCACCTCGCCCAGCGCGCGATCCAGTTCGCCGGCGAAAGCAGCGGCGTTGGCGGGCTTGCGGCTCTGTTCGATGTTCCGTTCGGCGCCGTCCAGCCCGCCGATCTTCGAGAAAGCGATGTCCATTTCAGTACGCATGGTTCTTGTCCGTCAGCAGTGGTTTTCTATCGGGTGATGTCGAGACCCCGGGCGGCCATCTGCTTCAGGGTCTCCAGCGCGGTGGCGTTGGCTTCGTACGAACGCGAGGCGGAGAGCAGGTTGACCACTTCGTGCACCGGGTTGACGTCAGGGAAGGTGACAAACCCGTCGGCGTCGGCGTCCGGGTGTCCGGGGCTGTACACCTTGCGGCCGGGACCGCTGTCGGCGACGATGTGCGATACCCGCACGCCCATGGGCCCGGCGGCATTGGGCGCGATTTCGCTGGCGTCACCCAAGGGCATGGACTCGAACACGGGATCGAGCCGGCGGTACATGTTGCCGTTGGCGTCGCGGGTGGTTTCTGCGTTGGCCAGATTCGACGAGGCCAGGTTGACGCGCACGCGCTCGGCTGAAAGCGCCGTTCCGCTCACGTGTAGGGCCGTCAGAAAA
>PMCR01000076.1:0-776 GCA_003155465.1 Myxococcales bacterium
GGATCAACATACAGCGACCCCCATTTCGGAGGCCTTCAAACAGTATACCTCAGACGCAGTGCCGATGGTTAGACCGCCAAACTATCCTTGAAGCCGCTGACGGGCAAGGGCTTTGCCACGCAAAGATGATGCCCGGGGACGGCGCGTCGGGTTGGGCAACGAGAGCTGCCAGGTGAGGCAAATTGTCTGCTGGACGTCGACGGACCCTCTCCCGCCGACGCGGACGTCGGCGGCCTCTCCCCTCTCGGGGAGAGGCGCGGATCTGGTCTTCCGCTGTCGGGGAGAGGCGCGGATTCAACGAGACGTGCCGCTTAGCGTCTACGGCTCGACCCCAGGCACTCGCTGCACCCGCCAACGTCCGTATGTGGACGTACAATTTCGTCCGCGATTCGTGTACCATAACCATCTATACCGGGGCCGAGATTGATGCTACACGGAGCGAAAATACCTGGCTTCGGCGTGAATCTTTTGCAAAGAAATTGTGAGGAGCACCNNNNAGCGGCGGCACTAGCAAGGCTTCGACCAGCGCGGGCGGAAGCACCGTCAGCTCCGGCGGATCGAGTACCCAGGCCTCCACGGTTGCCACCGGTGGCTCGACCGACAGCGGTGGCGGGACGACGGGCGCAGCCGGGACGACCAAGACAGGTAGCTCGACCACCGCGGGCGGCACGACCAACGCAGGCGGGACCACGGGCGCAGCCGGGACGACGGCCGCAGCCGGGACGACCAGCGCGGGCGGCTCCACCAAGACTGGCGGTTCCAGCGCAGCCGGCGGC
>PMCR01000076.1:822-2769 GCA_003155465.1 Myxococcales bacterium
GCGGACATCGTCACGGACAAGACCAGGTCCAGCAATCTTTGGACCCGGGCCACGTACTACGAAGGGCTGCTCGCGCTCTATAACGTGGAGACCGACGCGACCAAGAAGACGAGCTACTACAGCTACGGCACAAAGTGGGGTGACTCGCATTCTTGGGCCCTTTACAGCACCCCTGCGACCAATGCGGATAACCAAGCTTGCGGCCAGTCGTATATCGAGCTCTACAACATTGGTGTCGCGCTCGGGGACAAGCAGGCCAACCGCATCGCGGCCATCCAGGCCGGCATCGACAGCATGGTGTCGAGCCCGCCCGCGGGTACCAGTGGATGGTGGTGGATCGACGCCATCCACATGTCCATGCCGAGTTTCGCGAAGCTGGGGGTCCTGACTGGCAAAACAACGTACTACGACGGAATGTGGACCATGTACAGCCAGGCCCGCAACACGCAAGGCGGGGGCTTGTGGAACGCGACCGATGGGCTCTGGTTCCGCGATTTGCACTACACGCCAAGTGGCGGCACCAAGACGCCGATGACGGCAGCCATCCACAACAACTTGACCAACGGCACGCCGGACAAGAGCACCGACGCCTACTACGTGGCCCCGAACGGCCAAGGCCTCTACTGGTCGCGTGGCAACGGCTGGGTCACGGCAGCTCTGGTGCGGGTTCTCGACGTCCTGCCCACCACTGATTCGCATCGGCCCACCTACGTCGCGGATTTCCAGGCGCAAATGAAGGCGCTCATCGCCATCCAGCGCACCGACGGCTTCTGGAACGAAAGCCTCATGGATCCGACCCATTGTGCGACCATCGGTCTGTCCGGCGACGATGGTCCGGAAGAAAGCGGTACCGCCTTCTTCACCTACGGCCTGGCCTGGGGCATTCGTAAGGGGCTGCTCGACTCGGCGACCTACAGCGGGCCCCTGCAGAAGGCGTGGAATGGCCTTTCCACCATCTCGCTCCAGTCGAACGGTCTGCTCGGGTACACGCAGTCCTCGGGTGATCGTCCCTGCACGGAAGACCCCCAAGCAGCCGGGCGCCTGAGTGCAACCAGGCTTGCCAACTTCGACGACTACGGCGTGGGCGGCTTCCTGCTGGCCGGCAGCGAGGTCTACCAGCTCGCGGGCAACTGAGATTTCTACCTGACGGTTCGCACCGCGATGCCAGGCACGTCCACCGCGGCCCAGGCACGATCGGCTGTGTAGGCGGGAAGGTGAAGCCGCGTGGCCAAGGCCAGGCAGGCGCGGTCGCCGAGCGAGAGCCCCAGCTTGCGGGTGCTGGCCCACAGGTCAGCCGCGCAGGCCGCGTCTTCCGCATCGAAGGCCTGGACGCGCAAGCCAACCGCTTGCAGGTCTTCCAGCAGGCCAGCTGTGGATACGCCGGCGGCTGCGGACTTCTGCAAGACTTCAGACAGATTCACCGCCGACATCACGGCAGCCTCCAGCACCGGCTCCACCAACAGGTGGCCACGCTCGCGCTGGAGATAGACCAGCAGGGCAGACGCGTCCAGCACCACCCGCGGCCCTGGCGTTTTCGGATCATCTGCCATCGCGCCGGGCCTCGGACCGTCGATCGGCGATCAGCGATGCGGCGAGATCCTGCTTGCCCCGGGTCTTGGCGAATCGTTCTTGCAGCCGGGACAAAGCGGCGCTGTGCTTCTCCAGCACGATGCGATCCGGTCCATCGGCGCGGGCGACCAGGGCATCGCCCGCAGACAGGGAGAGCGCCCTACGCAGCGATGCCGGCAGCACCAGCCGACCTTGCGCGCCCAGCGTCACGTTCCCCGCAGCGATTTGTGCCATGATGACCATAGTGTGGCACATGCAACCACGACGTGCCACTTCTTGCGCGTGATGGACAAATCCAAGGCGCCACTTTAGAAATGGCAGACTCCTGCCGCCATCGTGGGATTGCAGGCAGGGGGGGTGCGGCGCGGTCGCAATGCG
>PMCR01000140.1 GCA_003155465.1 Myxococcales bacterium
AGGAGCGAGAAAGCGGACAGGGCCCGCAGCAGCGACGACGACGGGAGAATTTCAATCAGTAGTGCTAGCTATTCGTCGCAGATTTGCAGGGTCAGCTTCTGCGGCCGACCGTCTCGCAGAAAGTCCACCACCAACTCCGTGGCCGTGCGCAGGCTGCCGAATACGTCAAAGGCTTGCTCGGGCTTTTCAATCGACTTGCCGTTCACCTGGATGACCACGTCCTTTGGCCGTAGGTCGACGGTGGCGTAGCAAGGATCACCGGAATACAGGCGGAGAATCTCCCAACCAAGAAAACGGCTCTTCGCGATCCTTCGTTCCACTTCCGCACCACCGGCCAGCCAGCGCCCGATGCCTGCGTCCACGACGCGAACCACAGCCGAACGCTTCAGTGCGCCCGATTTCGCAAATGCCGTGCAACCGGCCGACTTGGGAGGTGGCTGCTCGGCTGGAGGGGATGGGGAGGGGGCTGCTGCGACAATTGGGGTGGGCTGCTCGCCCACGGGCGCCGGGCCTGCCAGGTCGGGCCTGTTTGTCGCGCAGGAGGTGACCAGCAAGGCGATGGGCAGAGCAAGCGGGCGTCGATGCATACCCACCCATACTCTCATGGCGTCGCCAGGGATGCGAATCGTGCCTCCACCGTTGCCACCACGGCGGCGGTGACGTCGTCTCGTGTTGCAGAACCGTCGAGGATCACGGTGCAGGGATCAGCTTGCGCCAGGCGGCGATAGTTGTCTGCCACACGGCTGAGGTAGAAATCCGCGTCGTAGCGTTCTTCCGGACGCCCGGCCAGGAGCCTGCGCTGGGCTGCCACATTTACCGGGATGTCAAGCAGGATGGTCAGATCCGGCTGCCGAACCCCGCGCGCCAGCATGGCCACCCACTCGCGATCGGCCTCCTCGGCCTGGTAGGCCAGGGATGACATGAGATAGCGATCCGAGACCACATCGTTTCCCGTCCTCAGGAAAGGCTCGACCTCGCGCTGCAGGTGGTCGACGCGATCAGCGGCAAACAGCAGCGCCATGGTTCGCCCGTCGAGCGAGACACCCGGCGAGACGTGATGGAGGCCGAGAAGAACCTCGCGCAAGAGGCGGCCGACGGGCCCCGCGCTGGGCTCGCGCGTCGACACGGCGCTACGTCCCCGTCGGCGCAGGTGTTCGACCAGCCGCTCGGTCTGCGTCGTGGTCCCCGAACCGTCGATTCCTTCCAGAACAATCAGTCTGCCGCGGGTCAAGGCTTCGCTCATCGGCGGTCTTCTACAACCAATCCGCGCGCTTGCCGAGAGCCTGTGATCCTATAGTCTTCCCCTATGTCAGGTCCTTGCCCGAAACAGCCATCCGTGGGCCATGCGCTCTCCTGGTTCGGCCTTTGCGTCACGGCGGCGTTGCTTTTCGCGCATCCGGCGTGCAAGCGCTCGGTCCGGGTGTCAAGTGCGCGGCCGGCCGACGTCACAACAGCGTCTTCCCGCGGCGTGCTTTGTGTGGAACAGCCAGATGCGTGTCTGTACTGCGTCGGCCGCGAGGGCGAGGCCACTTTTCTGGAGGCCTCTCAATCGCGGCCGCACGCGTGCGATCCCAACGATCAGGAGGAATGCGTGGAGTTCTGCTCCACCATGGCCCCTGCCTGTGCCTTGCCATGGACGCCCGGGGCGCACTGCGTGCTCGATTCTGACCTGGCCTTCCATCGGGCCGTGTTCAACCGAGACACCGCCGATCGACCCGAGGTAATTCTTTCTGGAAGAGTGACGGATGACGCTGGGCGCCGGCTGGAGGGCGTCCATATCGACGTCTGGGTCGCGCGGGGCACGCAATTCACACCGCTCGGCGACGAAGTTTCGGCGAAGGACGGCACATTCAAGCTTCACCTGCGCAATGGTCCGTGGACCTATGCCCTAAGGCTGCGTCGTCCGGGCCTTGCCAGTGAGATCGTCGATCGGCTGGCGCCGGACAAGCTTGGAGTGGCGGGTGCGACCAGGACATTCCGCCTAGGCACGGAGTCGCTCGCGCGCGGGCGTGTAGTCGACGCCGAGACCGGCACTCCGGTCGCAGGTGCGTTGCTGCAGGCGGTGCGCGCACCGGAAGACGCTCTTGAGGTCAGCGAGGCCCGCTCGGGCGCAGACGGAGCCTTCGTGCTGGGCGGGCTGGAAGCCCGACGGTATTCGCTCCGCGTTTCCAAGTTTGGCTGGAAGTCGGTCAACACCAAGAACGCGCTCACTGCCCCGGCCACGCGGCTCGTGGTGAAGCTGTCGCACGGAACCGTGATCCGCGGAACCGTACACAACGCCGACGGGTCGCCCGAGCCCAACGCCACGGTTGCGGCGGTGCTGTCCGACGTGCCTGGCGCGCCGACCCTGCCCATCTTTTGGACCACGGATTCGGAAGGGAGCTTTGCCCAGGATCATTTTGCTCCCGGCACATACTACCTGTGGGCGCGTCGGGGTGACCTGCTCGCCTATCCCCCCGAGAAGATCGAACTGGACGAAAAAGGTGATGTCACGGTCGAGCTTCGTCTTGACCACAAGGGCGCACGCGTGACCGGTCAGGTGGTTCCCCGGCCAGGCTATCACTTGTCATCCGATACCCGCGCCCTGCTACTGGGTCGCTCACCCTCGCTTGGCTTCCCCAGGCCGGCAGTGGGCGCGCTCGACGAGAACGGACGTTTTCTGGTGGCTGGCGTGTTGCCTGGGCGCTACGAACTCAGCGTACGAGAGGGCACGCGGACGCTCACCATCGCGCAAGGCCCGCGGGACGTGGAGGTTCCCATCGACCCCGACACGACCGTCGCGCTGAAAGAGGCCGTGGTCGTCAGGGCGCAGATCGCGGAATAGCCTGGAGGCTGGAGACCAGGCGGGGGCTGTGTCGCCCACGCGGGGCATTCTACCTCATCACGCCTCTGTCGAGCGCCAGTCGACGAAATGTGAATCCTTGGGTCGAGGAAGTCGCTGCTCGGCAAGAAACTCGTCACTTTGCCGGGGACAGCTGCGAAAAGACGTCCGAGGTCACCGCCACGCCGATGAAGGCCCCCACGCCATCGCCATTGAAGGCAGAGGATTTTGGGATCGTTCCGGTGGCGCTGAATGTGTCGTTGACCTTCACCCGCGCGGCGGGGTCAAGCACGTCGCTCTTGAATAGAGAGACACCCCCGACTACGCCGATCCCGGAGAACGGCATGATCTCGATGCCAGTGAGAAATCCACTGGAAAGGCGGCTCAGGTCGGCGCCGACAAATGGCGCCACCAGATCGCACCAGTTCCACTTCCGAGGATTGAGGCCGCAGAGGTGCAGGGCGAGCAAGACAACCGGGCGAAATCCCGAGTAGTCGTCGGTTTGGGACACGTACTTCTCGGTGCTTGTTCCGTCTGCCGTGGGACGGTCCTTGAGCGCGATCTGCCTGGGTCGCCCAAAGTCGAAGATCACGGCCGCGCCCCAGGAGACCCGGTAGATCGGATCAATGGGAATAGTGGTGGTGGTACTGGCGACCTTGCCGTCGGCTGTGACGGTGATCTTATAGACCAAGGAGTTCGCGCAGCTCAGCGTTCTGTCGCTCCCGCGAACTACCCACGTCGGAGGAGGAGCAGCAGCAGCGCGAAGAGCGACCGCCCCGATCCTGCTGGCGTCCGCGTAGGCGCCCAGGACGCGGATGCCAGGAACGGCGTCACAGGACGAAACCTCGATTTTCACCAATGCGTCCTTGGGAGCCGCGACCTTGATGGCGATCTCGTCCTTCTCGGTCAGGTGGGAAGGAATAGGAAACGCCGGTGCACCACCGGGTAGGTGGTAGAGGACGATCTTCCGCCCGAGTGCTGGTGAACCGTCGCTCCCGTGGTCAGTCAGCTTCAATGTCGATTGCAGATAGACGAGCGCGTCGTCGTCAAGCGTGGCGAAGTGTTGGGGGGGCGTGTCGTTTGGATCCTGAGCGTCCCCCGGTGCGACTGGCCTTGGTCCGAGCTGCACGATGCAGAGTTCCGAACGGTCCGACTTTGTGATTACAATCGTCTTGCCCGCGAAGGATCCGCCGAAGCTCTTGCTCCGGTCGGTGGTCGCCATCGAACCGAGGCTCTTGGTGTCTGCGGCGGTGCTTGAGTCGGCGTCCCTCGTCCCGACCTGCAGCGCCTCCGGCGCGACGACCTGGGCGCCGTTGCTGACAATGTCGACGATGAGTTCGTCCTTGTCGCTGGCCGAACTCGGATCCCCGACGCAAGCGCCGGCGTTGAGAGGCGCGGTGACATGCACCTTGTATTGCACGCCGTTGGCGGCGAGAGCGCCGTTGGACATGAGCGCGACCAGGGCGAGAGTATCAGAGAGGACGAGGCAGGATCGGACCTGAGATTTCATGATGTGGACTCCTGTCAGATGATGTTGACGTTCATCTTGAGCAAGCTGTAGTCGCAAGGGACGAAGTAGCTGAGGGCGCCAAAATCCCCGATGAGGGTGCCGACGGCGAGAAAGCTGCTGTCGTACAGGATGGTGCCCGAGTCTCCCGGCGTAGTCGGGCCGTCGATGGCGACCAGGCCGGACATCTGCGTGAACGCTGCACCGTTTGGCAGCGGGACTCGGGCCGAGGCCGAGACGATGCGAACGGTTCGCATCACGGGGTCGCGGTGGGCGGCGCTTCGGAAGAAGCACTGCTTTCCGGCCAACGTCGGGTCGATCGAGCGCACACCGGCCAGACGATCGCCGTTGCGAAAACTCGCGTCTGCGGGAGTGGGTGCCACGTCGAGTTCGACGAGGGCACAATCCAGCCGGCTATTCATGTACACGCGGGTTGCCTTTCCGAGCGAACCACCGCGCACCTGCAGCCGAGTCCCCTCCGCCTTGGCAACGTGGCCAGCGGTCAGCACGAGCCGCCGCGTGCCCGCAGTCACGATGGCGGCCACGGTGCCCATCGGGGCGTTGTTGCAGTCGAGAGGTACAGCGACGATGCCCCTAAGTCGCATCTCGCTCTGGCCGGCCGAGTGCTGGACGTCGACGGGGACTCGGTGCTTCCGCCCGCCGTGCTCGACCTCGATGTGTGATGGAAAGGGCCGAACACAATGCACACGCATCTCGTCGTCGTCGAGCTTCTCCTTGACCGTGACCACAATGCACAGGCCGTGGCTGCCGAGATACCGGCCCTTGCGACATCGCTGGCCGATCGCTGTCCCCAGCACGCTGGGCCGGCGCTCCCACACGCGCGCTTTGGCCAGGGCCTTGTTCAGCACGTGCTCTTCGGTCGTTGGACGCGGATGTCCTTTTCTTCTCATGGCAAGAACTCCTGCTCGGGGTCGGTTGCCCCAACGAGGACGAACCTGATCGAGCTATCCGCGAGCCCCCGCCAGTAGCGAGGCTTGGTGTAGTGGCCGGCATCGGTTTCCAGGAGCATGGACATCTCCTCGGCAGCGCCAACCTCACGCTGCCTGCTTCAATTGTCTGATCGATAGCGTGAAACAACATCAGCGCACGCCGCTCAAAGTGCCTCAGCGTGACACCGGGAGCACGCATAGGCCCAAAACGGAAAATGGGCAAGCGACATTCCTTGCGAGTTGGAACCTCGCCTGGCCACAGGGGATGGAATCTGCCCGGAGGTCTCGGGGATCTCTTTACATTCTTGCGGGACAGAGGAACTATGCGGCGCATAGAGCGGAGTGCGATGGGAGCGACAACAGAAAGCCGACGGCCGAGGCGAGTTCAGATCCCTGAGATTTCGCGTCCCCCCTTGTGGGAGACGGCGATGTCGTTCCGCTCGTGGTGCCGCAATGTCCGGCGCGCCATCGCTTAAGAGTCTACTGGCGGCCGGATTGACCCTTTGAGGGAGAGAACATGTTTTCACGGAAGAGCAGGGAACAGAAGGCCAGGAACTTCCTTGAGCACAGGAAGCGTGGAGCAGAGGCGGCTCTGGCTGAAGCCCGCCTTGCTATCGACTTGGATTGGTCGAACGGGGGGAACGACGACACGTTCATCCGGAAACTGAAAGAGACGGTCGACGGGTCCCTCAATGCTCTGAAGACCGAGATAGAGGGTGCGACGGCGCCGGAGCAACTGGACTCCATTCAGGGGCGGATTGCGCAGTGTTCGAGCAAACGCGCTTACGGGCTCGATGCACCCCGGATACAGACCGAGGCCGACGCCTGCATTCGGGAAATGCGGACGTGGGGTGTTCCGCAGCGATACTTCGATGAGCATCTCAGGCCTCTTCAAGAGGCGGTCAGGGTGGCACTGACCGAGGCATGCAGGCCGGGAAACGCAGCGGGATGTTCTGCGTCCATGCGGAGGGCGCAGTCAACGCTTGATGCCATCTTCGACGAGTACGCCTACTGGGATTCCTACACAGAGAGGTATGTGCACCGTTCGCTGACGCCGATGGTTCGCGCACTGGGGGTCGCCGGGCTGCTGTCGCTGGTCGCCGCGCTGGTCTCGGGTTTCGTGCTCCACCAGCACCTGGTGGCAGTGTTCTCGGCCGGCTTCGGCGGGACTTGTGTGAGCATCTTGCTCAAGCAAGAGCCGCTCGCCGTCTATGGCGACAGCATCAAGGCGTTGATCTGGTCGGTGGGCCGACTGCTCACCGGGGTTCTCGCCACGGTCATCGGGATGGGGTTGCTAGCCTCGGGTCTCATCAGCGTCGGGTTCACTGTGAATCCGACCGATTCCTCCGGAAGCCTTGTTCCTATTCACGTGATTCTGGGTGCCTGCCTCGAATCGGGCAGTGACAAAGCCAACGTCGCGTCAGTCGCTGCGACCTCGCGCTCGGATGCCGCGACGGCCGACGCCGGAGTTGCCCCACTAGACGCCGACGGAAGCGACGCTGGTGCGCCCGCACCGACAGCGGGTGTCCTGCGACAGGCGCCGGCCCCGCTGCCATGCCCCCGCCGTGCCTGCAGCAACACCGCGCTGCTCCTCCTCCTCGGATTCGCCATCCTCTTTGGGTTCAGCGAGCGGGTCTTCGCCAGGATCCTGGCCCAGTTCGAAGACAGGGACGGGAGCGCCCCCCAGCCCAACACGTCATCGACTACCATCATCAGTCGTGGGCCAGAACCCCCAGTGCCTGGTGGCGGGGCACTCGTGCCGGCGGACGAGCAGAAGCCCGATGTGCCCGCAGGCCAGCCCACGCCAACGCCGGCGCCAGGCCAGCCCACGGCGGCGCCAAGCCAGCCGACCGCGGCTAGTGCAGCAAGCGATCCCACGGTACCTGCCCAGCCGCCATCGTCTGGAGGCACGCCACCACCCTCCAAGCCTTTTGGCACTTGAGGATGAAACCGAACTCGAAGGACCGTGTTGCCCCACCCGGGGCAGGGGCGATCCGTTCCTGCAACATTCCCCAACCGTGCCCTTCACCGACGCGCGCGGAGAGCCCTTTCTTGTAGTACAAAGGTCCCATGCAGCAAGTGCGGATCGTCATCGAGAACGTGACGCCGAGGGTCGACTGCGGCCGATACGCCGCCAAGGCCTCGGTGGGTGAGAAGGTGGAAGTCACTGCCGACATCTGGAAGGACGGGCACGAGCTTCTGCGGGCCGCGGTGCTGTGGCGGAAGCTGTCGCCGGAGGAGCTGACCTTCGGCACCATGCCGGCAGCCCCGGATCGCAAGCGTCCCGATTGGCGCGAGTCGGCTCTGCTCACCGACCCTGCCTTCAACGACAGGTGGCATGCGACCATCAGCCCGCAAGAGGCGGGGCCGCACGCGTTCACGGTGGTGGCGTGGACCGACCGCTTCGCTTCTTTTGCCGCCGAGTTGAAGAAGAAGTCCGAGGCAGGGCAGGACGTGTCGAGTGAACTGCTGGAGGGACTGCACATCATCGACGCTTCGATCAAAGCGGCCCACGGCAGCGACAGGGTATCGCTCATCGAAACGCGGCACGCGGTGGTTGCCGCCCAGACGACCTCCAAGAAGGCTGAGCTGATCCTCGATCCCGAGCTCGCTCCACTTATGGCCCGGTGCGATCCGCGCGATGACTTGCAGGTCTATCCGGCGGAATTTCCCCTCTGGGTCGATCGCGAACGGGGCCGTTTCGGCGCCTGGTACGAGCTGTTTCCACGCTCGCAGGGCAAGGACCCTTCCCGCGGTGCGACCCTCACTGAGGCCGAGGCGCGCCTGCCCGAGATCGCCGCCATGGGGTTCGACGTGCTCTATCTTCCGCCCATCCATCCCATCGGCCGCAGCCATCGCAAGGGGCCCAACAACGCGGAGGAGTGCCGGCCTGGCGATCCGGGCTCGCCCTGGGCGATTGGCGGCAGCGAGGGCGGCCACGATGCCGTCCATCCCGAGTTGGGCACCATGGCCGACTTCGAACATTTCGTTGCGGCGGCACGCGGGCTGGGGATCGAGATCGCGCTCGACTTCGCGGTGCAGTGCTCGCCCGATCACCCCTGGGTCAAGCAGCACCCTGAATGGTTCAGCAAGCGGCCGGACGGAACCATCAAGTACGCCGAGAATCCGCCCAAGAAGTACCAGGACATTTTCCCCATCAATTTTGACACCGAAGACCGCGCCGGTCTTTATCAGGCGTTGCTCGATGTGGTGTTGTTCTGGGCCAAGCGCGGGGTCCGCATCTTCCGCGTCGACAACCCGCACACCAAACCGGTCAGTTTCTGGGAGTGGCTGATCACCAGCGTGCACCGCGACCATCCTGACGTGCTCTTCTTGGCCGAGGCCTTCACCCGGCAAAAGCGCATGAAGCTGCTGGCCAAGCTGGGCTTCACCCAGTCGTACAGCTACTTCACCTGGCGCAACACACGCCGGGAGCTGGAGGAATATGCGACCGAGCTGTTCCTCACCGACACGGCTGATTACCTGCGGCCGAACTTCTTCGCCAACACGCCGGACATTCTGCACGAGTACTTGCAACAGGGGGGACGGCCGGCCTTCATGGTTCGCCTGATTCTGGCCGCGACCCTCTCGCCGAGCTACGGCATCTACAGCGGCTTCGAGCTGTGCGAGAACCGTCCGCTCATGGCGGGCAGCGAGGAGTACCTGGACTCGGACAAGTATCAGGTCAAGGTCTGGGACTGGGACCGGCCTGGGAACATCAGGGAACTGGTCACTACGGTGAACCGGATCCGGCGCGCCCATCCCGCGCTGGCCCTGGCCCGCAATCTCAGGTTCCTTGAATCGAGCAATCCCAACATCATCGCCTACGCCAAGACAACCTCCGACCTCCACGACGTTCTGGTCACGGTCGTGAATGTGGACCCGCACAGCGTGCAGGACGGCACCATCCGACTGGTCCCCGATTTGTTTCATCGAGCGGAACGCGGCAAGGCGCTGGCAGGGGAAGTGCCCTCGAGCTACGAGCTGACCGACCTGCTGACCGAATCAACCTACACCTGGCGCGGCGAATGGAACTACGTGCGTCTCGATCCGACCTGGATGCCGGCGCATATCCTTCACATCAAACGACCAACGACGTGACCGCAGCCTCGCAGTAGGTTACGCTCGCAGGCCATGGCGATTGTGAAACCCGTTCGCAAGGCAGTACTCCCGGCCGCTGGATTCGGGACCAGGTTCCTGCCGGTGACCAAAGCGGTGCCGAAGGAACTGCTGCCCATCGTGGACGTGCCGGCCATCCAGATCAATGTCGAGGAGTGCGTGGCGAGCGGGATTCGCGATCTGATCTTCATCACCAGCCGGGGCAAGGACGCCCTGGTCGACTACTTTGACCGCGCGGCTGAGCTGGAGGAGCTGCTGGAACGCAAGGGCAAACACGAGGAACTGGAAATGATTCGGCGGCTGACCGACCTGGCGCACATCTCGGCCATTCGCCAAGCGGAGCCGCGCGGCCTGGGTCACGCCGTGCTGTGTGCGCGTGGCTTGGTCGTGGATGAGCCTTTCGCGGTCCTTCTGGGTGACGACCTGGTCGAAGGTGCGGAGCCTGGTATCAAACAACTGCTGGATGTCTACGCGAAGTATGGCAAGGGCGTGGTGGGTCTGTGGGAGGTTCCCCCGGGTCAGGAGCATCTTTATGGAATCGTGGATGGCGAATCCGTCGAAGAGGGCGTGTACCGTCTCCACAACTTGGTGGAAAAGCCCGAGCCCGGCAAGGCACCATCGCGCCTGGCCATCGTGGGTCGCTATATCTTGCCGCCGGAAATCTTCCCCATTCTTGCCAGCACCAAGCCAGGCCGGGGTGGCGAGATCCAACTGACGGACGCTCTCGCCACCCTGTGCGCCAGCGACGGTCTCTACGGCGTGAAGATGCGGGGCGAACGTTTCGACGCTGGGGACAGGACAGGCTACGTGCTGGCCGTGCTGCGCTACGCGCTCCGCCGATCGGACATCGGTGCGGCGGTGCGCGCGGGCGCGGAGAAACTCCTGCGCGGAACGTGACCGCGGCAGGGGAAACTTCGGCTGCGGTCCCGGGCACCCTCCTTCAGGTGGCCGTGACCCTGCCGGTGGATGAGACGTTTACCTATCGCAATCCTCGGCCGGGCGTGTGCTTGCCGCTTGGCACCGAGGTGATCGTGCCGTTCGGTTCTCGCCAGGTGACCGGCTTCGTGGTGGGGCATCCCGCGACCGCGGCCGGCCCGGTCCGCGACATCGCAGGCGTGGTGGGCGACGGTCCCGCCATCGAGGAACCTATCTTGGATCTCTGTCGCTGGGCGGCCGGATACTACCTGGCCCCACTCGGCGAAGTCCTGCGTGGAGCTCTTCCGCGCGGCGAGCGGTCGATTGCTTCACGCCGCATCCGTCTCACCGAGCCGGGCCGGCGCTTGGTCGACCTGGAGGCCAAAGGGCGTTCGCACATGGCCGGGCTCACTCTCGATGCTGACGACCGGGCCCTTCTGGCCAGATTGCGCGCGGCAGGCACATTGAGCCCCACCGCGCTGGAGCGGGCCACCGCCGGTGCGACGGATCGAATGGCGCATCTGTTGGAGCGCGGTCTGGTGGAGATCGTCGAACGAGTGGCTGGTCCAACCAAGGGTAGGCGGAAGACCGGGGAGCGGATCGCGTCCGTAGCTGCAGCCGAGATTCCAGTGCTCAACCCGCACCAGCAGGCCGCGTTCGACGTGCTGAGGGTGGCGCTGGGAAAGGGCTACAGCGGCTTCTTGCTCCATGGCATCACCGGCTCGGGCAAGACCGAGGTCTACCTACGGCTCATCGCCGAGGCCAGACGGCAGGGGAAAGGAGCGCTGGTCTTGGTGCCCGAGATCGCCCTGACCCCGCAACTGGCGGCACGCTTTCGGGCTCGTTTTGGGGACGATGTGGCGGTCCTGCACAGTGCTCTACCTCCCGCGGAGCGTTTGGCGGCCTGGCGGCGCTTGCGCAGCGGTGAGGTCGGCATTGCGGTTGGCGCGCGCTCGGCTGTGTTCGCGCCGGTGCGCGCGCTGTCCGTGGTGGTGGTGGACGAAGAGCACGACGGATCCTTCAAGCAGGAGGAAGGCGTGCGCTACCACGGCCGGGATTTGGCCGTGATGCGTGCGCATCAGGCGAAAGCCGTCGCCGTGTTGGGTTCGGCCACACCCTCGCTGGAAAGCTTTCGCAATGTGCTGCTGGGGCGTTTTCGCCGCTTGCTTCTGCCCACGCGGGCCAATCCGGCCGCGGCCACTCGCCCCTTGCCGCCGGTCGAGGTCATCGACCTGCGTCGGCACCAGATGGGGCCTGATCAACTTTTTGCGCCGGGGCTGGCGCAGGCCGTGGCGGAAGCCCTGGCCGCCGGCGAGCAGACCATCCTCTTTCTCAACCGGCGCGGCTTTTCCACCCTCATGCACTGCCAGGCTTGCGGCGAGGTCCTGCGCTGTTCGAGCTGTAGCGTGTCCATGACTCTGCACCGTGGCCGCGAAAAACTCATCTGCCACTACTGCGGTCGGGCCACGGCCATCCCCCCGCGCTGTCCGAAGTGCAAGAAACCCGCCCTGCAGGGGCTGGGAACCGGCACCGAGCGGGTGGAGAGCGTGGTGCGCGCGCTTTTCCCCACGGCCCGCGTGGCGCGGCTGGACCGGGACACCACGGACGGCCAGCGCGACCGACTGGAAAAACTGCTCACGCGCGTGCACAAACGCGAGATCGATATCCTGGTGGGGACCCAGATGGTCACCAAGGGCCACGACTTCGGCGGCGTGACTCTGGTGGGCGTGCTGCAGCCTGACCAGGGCATGCACCTGCCCGACTTCCGTGCGGCTGAGCGGACCTTCCAGCTTCTCGAGCAGGTTGCGGGCCGGGCCGGCCGTGGCGATCGGCCGGGCCGCATCGTGGTGCAGACCTATTGCCCGGAGCACCCGGCCATCCAATTCCTGCTCCAGCACGACTACGAGGGCTTTGTGCGCGATGAGCTGGCGCGGCGAGAAAGTGCGAACTATCCGCCGTTCTCGCGTATGATCGCTCTTCGCTTGGACGGCCGTCATGAAGCTTCGGTTCGCGCCGCCGCCACGGACGCGGCGGCCCGCGCGCGCGCGCAGGCGGGCACGACCGTCCTCGTGCTGGGGCCAGCCGAGGCACCCATCCCCAGGCTGCGCGGCCGCAGTCGCTATCAGATCTGGTTGCGCGGGAGCGATCGGGCCAAACTTCAGGCCACGGCGCGCGCGGCCGCCGGGGTGACACTGCCGCGTGACTTGCGGCTGGCTATCGACGTCGATCCACAAAGCGTGTTGTGATGGCAACCGTGAACGAGGATCTTTCGCAGTTGCTCGGCCGGTTGGCCGCGGGCATCGACGATGCCATCGAGGCCGAGATGTCGACCGCGCTGGAGGCCGTGGGGGATGAGGGCCCAGCCTCGGTCGGCGATTTGGCTGAGATAGATCTGCCGGTATTGATGGGCCGCATCTTCAGCGACGGAACCACCGGCCGTCTGAGGATCTGGCAGGAACCGGTCGAGAAGAACGTGTACTTCGAGGCCGGCCTGCCGGTCATGGCCGCATCGAATGATGTGGCGGATCGCATGCTGGCCATGCTGGTGCGCGACCGGGTGGTGTTGGCAAGCCAGCGGGAAGAGGTGGAGAGGATCGTCGACGCGACCGGGCGCAAGGTCGGCGCAGTCCTGATCGACATGGGCGTACTGCGCAGCGATGAGCTGTTGCCGGCGGTGCGCCGCCACTACGAGAGCATCATCTTGTCGCTGTTCAGCTGGACCGTCGGCCGTTGGCAGGTCGAGCCCGGGATGTGCGCGGGACCGGAACGGACGCGGCTGCTTCGCCATCCCGCGGCCCTGGTCCGCGAGGGGCTCGCCGGTGGCTATTCCGCGGAGAAGATCGCGACTCGAGTCGGCTCAGGCAAGAACCTTTTCGCTCTCGACACGTCGGGCAGCTCGGCCGATGTGGTGACGCAAATGCTTGTCGACCCGGCAGAGTCGCGCGTGCCTTTCTTGTTCGATGGCGTGCGCTCGCTGGACGAGGTCGCCCGCTCCAGCGGCCTGGCCGACGCGACGGTCTGGCAGATCGCTTTTGCCTTGAGGTGTTTTGGAGCCTTGCGACCGGCAAGGTCAGGGCGCGGCAACAACGATGGATTGCGCATCGGAGTGCGCGATCTGCAGATCGCGCGCGAGCGGGTGTTGGGTCGGCATGCGTTGGCACAGGAGGGCGACTATTTCCAAGTCTTGGGCCTGGAGCGACAGGCGGACGGGACCGAGATTCGGCGCGCCCACCAGCGTCTGCTGCGGGAATGCTCGCCGGAGGTCTTGGGACCGGAGCTAGCCCACGAACTGAAACATGAGCTCGACACGATTCACGAGGTCCTGGACGAGGGGCTGCGCATCCTTGCGACGCCCGCCCTGCGTGCGGCCTACGAGCTGAACTTGGCGCCAGGACCAGACACCCAGGCGCCGCCCTCGGAGGCGGGACTGGAGCCTTCGCCCGAGGCGTCCAAGGGTTGATGGCATGCGCGTGATCTTTTTCGGCTCTCCGAGTTTCGCGTTGCCGTCACTGGAGGCGGTGGCTCGTAAACACCACGTGTTGGCCGTGGTGAGCCAGCCAGACCGGCCGGCCGGGCGGGGCAAGAGATTACACCCGCCCCCGGTGAAGGAACTGGCCCTGCGGCTGGAACTGCCAGTGGAGCAACCCACCAAGTTGCGGGATGGCGCGCTGGCCAGGGCGCTCTTGGCGCTGCAGCCCGATGTCTTCGTGGCGGTGGCCTATGGCCGCATCCTCCCCCCGGATCTCTTGGCCGTGCCGAGGCTGGGCGCATGGAACGTACACGCCTCCCTCTTGCCCAAGTACCGCGGCGCCGCGCCGATCCAATGGGCAGTGATTCGCGGCGAGAGCAAGACGGGCGTGTGCGTGATGCGCATGGAGGAAGGCCTGGATACGGGACCGGTGGCGGCTTCACTGGAAGAGCCGATTCGCGACGACGACACCGCGGGGACGCTGGCGGATCGGCTGGCGTCGCTGGGGAGCAAGCTACTGGTCGAAACCTTGCCCCGCATCGCTGACGGTGGCGTCACACTGCAGGCGCAGGATGGGGCAGGGGCCACGCTGGCGCCGCTCATGAAGAAGGAGGACGGCTACCTCGACCTCGGCGCCACTGCCACAGAGGTGTCAGCGCAGGCGCGCGGGGTGGACCCATGGCCGGGCGCAACCGTCTTCTTTGGCGACGAGCCGGTGAAGGTTTTTGGCGCGCGCGTGATAGATGCGCAGGGCACCCCCGGCGAGGTCCAGGGCCTGGTTCCACAGGGGTTGGCTGTTGCGTGCGGGGGGGGCGCCGTCGCCTTTGCCGAGCTGCAGATGCCTGGCCGCAAGCGCTTGCCTGCCGCCGCGGTACTCGCCGGCCACCCGATCCCGGTTGGCACGCGCTTGAGGAGCGCGCCCTAATCGTACCGTCGCCAAGCCGACGGGAATAGGGGACGACGGCGGCCGATGGTGGCAGGATAGCGGCTTATGAACAACACGAAGCCCGATCGCATGTGTGGCAGACACCTGTGCGGTCGCTTCGTCGTCCTGGCGTTGGTGGCGGCCCTTGCCTGGGCGCCAGCCGGGGCGCGGGCTGCCGCACTGGCCGAGAGCGATTTTGCCCTGGCTGTCTACGCCTCCCAGGGAAGTTCGTGGCGCGCTCTCGATGCAAGCGATCTCAACGGTTTCTTCAACCCGCACCGGTGCCGCTGTCCCGACACGATTTCGGCGCAGTTGCAGCTCACCTCGTCAGGGCAAACCAACCTGGGCAGCTCGACAATCTCGGTCAATTTCTTGCTCGGGGCGAGCTGCGCCAGTTCCGCCTCGTCCACGTCGTGCGTTTCCATCGGCCAGCTAACCTTCTCGGCGTCCCAGGCGGCCACGGCCCCGACCTTTGGGAGCAGCCAAGTGTTCCAGGCAGCGGCGGGCAGCACGACGGTGGACTGCGCCAGCCTGACCTCGGGGTCGACCACCCTGTGGGCTGTCCTCGCCCAGGACAGCGTGGCGCTCTCTTTCACTCCATCTCTCCAGATTCCGGTTGTCGCTACCGTGGTCGCGGCCCCCACCGCCGTTACCGCCCAGCCCGCGGACCAGGGCATCCTCGTCACCTGGACTCCGCCGGAGGACATGTCCCAGGTCGCGGGGTACCAGGTGCTCTGCCTGCCCGGTCCGGCCCAGGCGTCCGCCGCCGCCTATGAAAGTTGCGGGCTGGACAGCAGCGGCACGGGCAGCGCGATCTTGACCGCAGCCGACCAGACCCAGGTTTGCTCGGCCGAACTTTCCAGCACGGCCAAATCGGTCCGTTTGGCCGGGCTGGTGAATGGCACGTCCTACACGGTGGCCGTGATCGCCATCGATCCGAGTGGCGGCACCAGCGCGCTGTCGCCGCAAGCCCAGGCGACCCCCCAGCCTACCATAGGATTCTTCGAGAAGTACCAGCAGTCCGGAGGAGCGGCCAGCGGCTGTGCGCTGTCGCCGCACTCGGGTCGCGCGAGTCTGCTCTGGCTGGCACTGGTCGCCGGTTTGATTGTAGCGCTGCGCCAGTGCCCGCGGCGCAGCCGTCGGGTCTCTGATATGGGCACCCTGAAAGGGTTCCCATGCCCTCCCGCGATGGTACGCGGCCGGCAAAGCCGGCCGGGTCCCCACGCGGCGACCACCCGCACCGGGGTCACGCGCGCCGTGTTCCTGCTGGTCGCGTGGAGCGCGACCGCGCGTGCGCAGGTGGCGCTCGACCGCGGCCTTGCCGATTGGCCCCGGGAATCGGCAGCGCCGCTTTCGATCCAGCCGCCTGATTGGGGCGTGGAGATCGGTGTGTCGCTCTACCGTCCGGCGGTCGACAGCGAGTTCGCCACCGGGGTCCATCCGTTTGCCGATACCTTCGGGTCCTCCCGTCATCTCATGTCGGAGCTGGAGGTCGATCGGTACCTGGCCCGTCGCTTCGGAACCTGGGGCGTGGGTCTGCGCGGTGGCTACTACAAGGTGACGGGCGCGGCCTTCCTGGCCGACGGAACAGCCCGGAGTGGAGACGAGACGGCGCTGCGCCTCATCCCTTTTTCGCTGTCGGGTCTGTATCGAGCTGATCGGATTCCGGGCCTGAGGAAGGTGCCGCTCTTCCCGTACTTCAAAGCCGGGCTGGACGGCGTGGTGTGGACCACGAGCCGCACAGGAGCAAGCGCTTCCCATACCGGGTTCACGCCGGGGTGGCACGTCGCCGCGGGGCTTGCGCTGGGCCTGAACTTCCTCGGCTTCGGCAGCATCAACCCGGGAGCGGTTGCCGACCCCTGCGCACTCTTTTTCGAATGGGACTACGCCGCGATCAATGGACTGGGGCTGGACAGCAAACTGCACGTGGGCGACAGCACATGGTTCGCCGGGGTGATGTTCGACCTGTGACGGGGCACAACGCGCGCATGCGCGCAATCTGGCCGCCTGAAGGGCCGGGTGCAGCCCGCCGTCAGTTGGCTCAGCGCGGATCAGGGGACTGACTTGCGCTCGAAGACCAGTACCTGTGGGTCGATCTCAGGCGGCAGAAGCAGGCGGGCCAGGCCATGGTCAGTGTGCCAATCGAAGTCAGTCTGGCTCTCGTAGGCGGACCAGTCACCAGCGGCAAACCGGTGCCGGGTGGTCAGCACCAAGTACAGATCGACCGACGGAGTACGCAAGACCTCCTGCTCGAATGAATTCTTGGGCGGCGGGAAACAGCACAGCACTGCCTTGGGCTGGTAGCGGGCCAGCGCCACCGCGGCGTCCATCTTTTCCACCTGATCGGGATAGCGGATGACGTGCGCCCAGCTCTGGTCGTCGATGGCTCGGATGGTGACTCCCGCGTCAGACAGAAATCGGGTCAAGGTTCCGTCCCCGGCCGCGATCTCCAGGCTGGGGCGGTCGCCGATGAGTCTGGCAAGGGCCTGCACCAACTCCCGGGAGTAGAAGGCGTATATCCCGCGTGGTTGGACGAGCGGCATCAGCAGGCGTTTCTGCGTGACGAATCGCCACCAAAAGCGGAAGGCGGGCAGAGACACCGGCTTGCGCACGAGTCCATGGGAGAAGAACAGCCGTTGCACCAAGAACCCGCTCCACAGGCCGAAACGCACGCGGCCCCCGGTAGCCACGACGGCCGCCGCCTGCAGCACGCGCTGGGCGGCAAGCTGGGCCATGTGCGCGCGTACCAGGTACGGCAGAGCGCCTGCCAGGACTTGGGGATTCTTGTGACTCGTTTCTACCCGCTGGCGAAAAGGCGCGGCTGCCTCGCGCGCGCGCACGACAAAGGCCTCGATCTCCTCAGGGCGCTTGCTGGCGGTGGCGGCCACCAAGTCCTTTCCCACGCTCTCCCATTCCGCGGGGAAACGCTCCATCAGGACATCCAGCGAGGCCGAGTCCAGAACCTCCAGCTGCCGTTTCGCGCGTTCGGGGTGGGCCATGTCTCGCTCACGAATCTCCTGGTCAGCCGGTCCACCCCGAAGTGAGTAGAGCCGCGAAACAATTGTGGTTGTCGGGGCGAGAGGATTTGAACCTCCGGCCTTTCGGTCCCGAACCGAACGCGCTACCAGACTGCGCCACGCCCCGATATATTTTCATTCAACCTGGAAGCCGGCCGGGCCAAGTCCCAACTCGTCTTCCCCCGCCGCCAAGGTCAAAAAAAGTAGCACGACCCTCCGGCATCGCCACGAGAAAACGACCGCGGCTTCAGTCTGGGTCATCGCCCTCGCTGTCGCTTCGCGCCGCGCTCTGGTCCAGCGCTTCTTCGGAAATCGGTTGGCTGATTCGGTAGGCCCCGTCGAGCCAACTCCCCAGGTCCGCCAGCCTACAACGCTGCGAGCAAAATGGCCGATAGGGCGCGCTGGCCGGTTCTGGCGGGATGGCTCGCCTACAGATGGGACAACGACCTGCGCCTGTCATGATCTTTCGTCTACCACGCTGCCTGTCCCCAAGCAGGCCGGCGACGTGCTACGGTTGCGGCGGTGAGGCTAGCTGTCCTCTCTTGCATCCTCCTGGTTGTCGCCGGCTGCAGCCACAGATGGCCGACCGACGCCCTGGGGGTGACGCAACCGGAGGCCGCGGCCAGGAGAGAAAAACCTGTGATCTTTCGTCTCGACAACGGCCTGGAGGTGGTTCTGGAAGAGAACCATGCCGCGCCCGTGGTGGCATTTCAGACCTGGGTCAGGATTGGCTCAGCCGATGAGCCCCCGGAGCTGGCAGGCATCGCCCACGTGTTCGAACACATGTTGTTCAAGGGAACCAAGAAGCGCGGCGTGGGCCAGATCGCCCGGGAAGTTGAGGGCTCTGGCGGCGAAATCAACGCTTGGACCAGCCATGACGAGACCGTGTACCACCTCGTCCTGGCCAGTCGGTTTTTCGACACCGGCCTCGACATCCTGGCCGACACCATTCAAAACGCCGGCTTCGACCCGGCGGAGTTCGATCGTGAGCGGCACGTCGTTCTCGAAGAGATCAAGCAAGGGCTGGACGACCCGGAACGCCAGGCGGGGCAGGGCCTGTTTCGCGCTGCTTTCGACCAACATCCCTACGGCCGCGCCATCATCGGGACCGAGGCTACCGTGCGTCGTTTGCGCCGGGAAGACCTGGTGGCCTTCTTCTCCAAGTGCTATGTCGGCAGCAACCTGACGCTGGTTGTGGTGGGTGACTTCGACGTCGACAATGCGCGCCGGAAGATCGCCCAGGCCTTCTCCGCGATCCCCGCGGGAGTCCCGGTTGCCGCCCGGCCCAGGCAGGTCGAGCAATCCCAACTGCGTGTGGTCACGGCTGCGCGAGATGTGAAGGAAACCCAGCTGCTTTTCGGGTTTCACGCCCCTGCCATCAACCACCCCGATATTCCCGCGCTCGACCTTCTGGCCGTAGCGCTCGGCCAGGGCGACAGCTCGCGGCTCAATCTCGAAGTGGTGCGCAACCGCCAGCTGGTGACCAACACCGCGGCCTACCTGTTCTCTGCGCGCGATCCGGGACTCATGGTGGTGGCCGCCAGCCTTCCCCCTGGTCGGGTCGATGACGCTACCCGCTCTTTGCTCGACGAGATTCTGCGTCTGTCGCGCGAGGAGATGGCGCAAGAGGAGCTGGCCAAGGCGCGCACCATCCTGGAAAGTGACCGCGTCTACGACAAGGAGACCGTGCAAGGCTATGCGCGCAAGTTGGGCTTCTTCACCGCCATCGCCGGCGACGTAGGTTTCGAGGATCGCTATCTTGCCATCCTGCAGAAGCTGACCCCGGCCGACCTGAGACGAGTGGCGGCCCAGTACCTGCGGGTGTCGAACTTGACGGTCTTCGCGCAGGTGCCCGAGCCAAAGGCCGACAAGCAACGGGCCAGGACGGAGAAGACCACGGCCTCGATCAAGAGGCTGGCCGAGGCGGCCGAGGCCAGAGCCGATGCACGCTTCGCGCGCGCGACCGCCGCGGGCGAGGGGGACCGTGTGGTCGCGCATGTCTTCCCCTTCGGGCTCAAGCTTCTGGTCATGCGCGACGCCTCGGTGCCCATCGTGGCTGTACGCGCGACATGGGTAGGGGGGCTCCGCTACGAGGACGAGCGATCAAACGGCATCTCGCACATGCTGGCGACGCTGTTCGCGCGCGGCACCAAGACCCGGAGCGCGGAGCAAATCATGAACGAGGTCGAAGGCATGGCGGGCAGCATCTCAGGCTACTCGGGCCGCAACAGTCTGGGTCTGCAGGCCGAGTTTCTGTCGCGCTATCTCGAGCGGGGATTCGATCTGGTGGCGGACTGCCTGCTCAATGCCACTTTTCCCGACGAGGAGTTGGACAAGGAGAGGCGCATCGTCATCGACGACATCCGCGCGCAGGAGGACAACCTGGGTCAGGTGGCGTTCCGGCTCTTCCATTCCGGCATGTGGAAGAAGCACCCCTATCGTCTCGATCCTCTGGGCACGGCGGACTCCGTCGCGGGGTTTACCCGGCGTAAGCTCATACAACACTTCCGCCGCTTCTACGCGATCAAGAACCTGACCCTCGCGGTGGTGGGCGATGTGGATCCCAACCGCGTGATTGCCAAGGTGGCCACGCTCTTCTCCGGCGCGTCCGAAGCAGGCGCCCAGCAGGCCGAGGTAGCCGCCGAACCGCCTCCGGAAGGGCCACGCCAGGTCTTCAAGTTCTTGGACAAGGAGCAGGCCCATGTCGTGCTCGGCTTCCCGGGTGTGACGTTCGCCAATCCCGATCGTTTTCCTCTGGAGATCCTGGCGCATGTCCTTTCCGGGCAGGGAGGCCGCCTGTTCAGCGAGATTCGCGANNTTCGCCGTCTACGTGGCCACCAGTCCCGAGAAGGTGGAAGAAGCGGTACACAGCATCCGGCAGGAACTGCAGGCCGTGGCAGAGAATGGCATCTCCGCGGACGAGTTGCAGCGGGCGCAGCGCTATCTCAT
>PMCR01000349.1 GCA_003155465.1 Myxococcales bacterium
ATGTCCCGCGACCAGTGTCTGTCCCGCGGCCAGTGTCTGTCCCGCGACCAGTGTCTGTTCCGCGGCCAGTGTCTGTTCCGCGGCCAGTGTCAGTGCCACCGCCAGTGTCTGTCCCCTCGCCAGTGTCTGTCCCCTCGCCAGTGTCTGTCCCCTCGCCAGTGTCCGTCCCCTCGCCGGTGTCTGTCCCGCGGCCGGTGAATGTCCCGCGACCAGTGTCTGTCCCGGCGCCAGTGTTCGTCGTGGCGGCGGCGGTGGTCCCGCCGGATCCAGGCACTCCACCCGTGCTCCCGTTTTGCCCAGCCTGGCTGCCGGTGGTGCCGCCCGAAGTGCCGCTTCCGTTCCCACCATCGGGCGTGCCCATGCCGCTATCCGAGGAGCAGCCCCCGATTTCAAATCCAACTATCAGCGCGCCAATGGCGCAAATCGACAACCAGTATCTGGATTTCATTTTGAGCCTCCCCGCTTAGATTCGTGTTGAGCCTTGCCGCGCTTGCCGGGAAAGGGGCCAGTCACACGCGGCCAGACGGATTTCACCTTTCTGCGGTGGTGAGAGCCACCTCGGCGGGTACATCATCAAAAAAAGGGTGAGGGTGAAAATCTGCGACGTGAGGCGTTTCTGGATATGCTCGAAACTGTCCACCAGAGAACAGACAAGAGTCATTCCTGGTCTTCGGAAATGCGCGAACAGATCCCTTGGCCGCGGGCCGTCTGGCCAATCAGGAAGTCCAGATCAGGCTGAGCCGGAAAAACCAGCATGCAGGCGGCGTCTGACCGTGGCCACGTGGTCGCGCAGTACGTGGAGCTGATCAGCTTACCGATCGCGGTTGCGCCGGCGAGCCAGCCGAGCGACCAGCCCGGTCATGGCCATTGCCAGCCACAGGCCGATCCGGCCCGCGCCGCTGCCGCCGTAGGCACAGCCGCTCGATTGAGCCGCGGCCGAGGTCTCGCCGCCCGCGTTGTCGGTTGCCCCGCCTTGAGTGGGAGGCACTGGGCTCACTGGAGATGGGGTCGGACCGCCACCCGTTGCCTCAGAAACGCCAAGAGCACCGCCACCGCCGGACGCGGCGTGGCCCTGCGCCGCGAAAATAATGCCGTCGGGCAGGCAGGCCTTGTTAGACGCGATCGAACCCCAAGCCGGCGGGATGCCGCCGACGTTCGAGAAATCGAAGCAGCTCCAGCCCGCCGGGCACGTCTGACCAGCGGCACAGTCCACGAGCTTGGGCAGACAGTACATGATCGCTTGCGTACTGCAGGTTGGCGGCGGGGTCGGCGCACAGGTCTCGCCCTTTGCGCAGGCGCCGCTTGAGCCGGCACACGAGCCGGATTCGCCGACCTTCACACACTGGTAAAGGGGGTCGGCGCAATCGCCATCAGTCGCGCAGGTCACCGGGACGAAGGTGCAAACCGACGGCCCAGGATCGCATGCCACCGGCGTCGAGGTTACGTCCCCGTCGGGTCCCGCGGTCCCGCCGCTCGAGCATGCCGCAGTTTGGGCTTGGCAGGTGAGCGGCGACGGGCAGTCAGCCGCAGTGCTGCACGCGTGCGGCTTAGCCGAGCAGGTCCCGGTGGCGCTGGTCTCCGGCTCCGGAGTTTCGCACTTCGTGCCCGCCAGACAGGCGGGAGTGGGTTTCGCGATGAGGTCCGGCACGCAGTCGAAGTCGGCGCTGGGGCAGTCAGCCACGGCAGTGCAGACGATGGGTTTGGGCTGGCAAGTCCCTGTCACGATTGGCGTGGGCTCGGGCACGGGCGGCATCGGCTGGGCGTCAGGACCAGCCGGCGGGGCAACCCCTGCGTCCCTGGCAGGCACGGGCAGATTTCCGGTCGGCGGAGACGCTGATGTCCCGCACTTGGTTCCCACCGGACAGGTGCTCCCGACCGCTGCCCCGGCCCCGGAGCTTGCCCCACCTCCTCCCGCGCCACCGGTCCCGTCAGCAGCGCTCCCGGTGGCCACCCCAGTCCCGATACCCGTCGCCCCGCCTGCCGAANNTCCGCGTTGGTCGTGCATTCCTTGGCTGCGGCCGTCCGACCCATCCCGCCCACCGATAGAGAAACGGCGGCTGAGATCAGGAATGCGTGGCGCGAAGGTCGCGAGGTCTTGCTCAACATGGCTGGGGCTCCTTTTCGACGGTTGCTTCTATTAGATCCTGTCTTTGCAAACTCGATGCCGTCACCCACAAACCCAATTCTGCTGCAGCGACGCCGGATTTCCCCGCGTGTCCCTCAGAAATCTGAGACCGACTGGTCCGCATCCATCAGGCTTGTCGCTAGCCTTTGATGCAGACCAGTGGCCGCAAGCGAGCCACCTTGCGCGCCAGTCCCGCCTGTTCCGCGGCATCCACGACCGCGCCCACATCCTTGTACGCTGAAACGCCCGAAGATCATCCCGCGGGTCGCCATTTCGTAGATGATCGCGTTGAGCCAATCAACCAGCAGCATCTCGTCGTCCGGCGCCGAGAGCGCCACCACGCGCGCAGGCTCCGTCACCACCGCAATCAATGCCTGCGCGGCTTGCGCAAGAGTCTCTTCGCGCGAACGCCCCAGACCACCCACCCCGATGTCGGACTGATGATCGAAGTGCTCCCACCTGGGCAGGCGGTTCAGCATATCCTTTGCCTCGACCCGCATGGCGTCGCAAATGGAACATATGTACCCTGGTGTACATGGTCAAGCCTGCGAGAGCAGCCGGCTTGAGAAAGCACCTGCCGGCCGCTCTCGACGACGTCGGGAACGGAGACACCGTGATAGTCTTCGCTTGAGGCCCGTGCTTCTCATCACGCCGCCCATGGTCCAGTTCAACACGGCGTATCCTGCGACGCCCATGCTGGCCGCGTTTCTGCGCCGCCACGGATACCAGGCGGTGCAAGAGGATCTTTCGCTGGCGCTGGCCCTGCGGCTGTTTTCGCCTCAAGGCGTGCGGGACGTGGAACGTGCCCTGCGCCGACGTTTCCCCCCCCGGCGCGGACCACCCTCGGTGCGGCACTTTCTGGCACATGCGCGAGAGATGCAACTCGCTGTCGCGGGCGTGGTGGCCTTCTTGCAGGGATGCGCGCCGGACCTGGAAGCGTGGCTGGCGCAGCCGGGTGCCCTGCCTGAAGGCCCCCGCTTCGCGTCCATGCGCGGGCTCACCGCCAGCGACGACCAGGCGGCCCTGGCGCGCCATCGCGGGAGCCTTTTCCTCGACGAAATTGCGGACGCTGTGCACGACGGGTTGGACGATCGTTTCGAATTGGCCCGCTATGCCGAACGCCTGGCAACGACGGCTGATTTCGAATCGCTGCGTCGGGCCCTCGCCGGGCGTCGCCGTCTCGTCGACCGCTGGATCGACGAGCAGGCAGAAGCGGTCTGGCGCCGCCATCAGCCGCGCGTGGTGGGAATCACGGTTCCGTTCCCCGGCACGCTCTATGGCGCGCTTCGTGTCGCCCGCCGGATGAAGGCGCTCGATGTGCGCCTCGCCACCGTCTTGGGCGGCGGCTACGTCAACACCGAGCTGCGTGAGCTTTCCGACCCGCGCCTGTTCGATGACTTCGACTATGTGACCTACGACGACGGGGAAATACCCCTTCTGCGTATTGTGGAGAATAGGGCCGCGCCCCAATCACTCGTGCGCACGCGGGTGCGCCGACGCGGCCGCGTGGTCTGGCTGGATGATGCGACAGCTCCGGCGCTGCGCCACCGCGATCGGCCAGCGCCTGACTTTGCCCCGCTGCTTTCCCACGACTACTTGGCCATGGCCGAGAGCCCCAACCCCATGCATCGCCTTTGGTCAGAACGACGCTGGCTCAAGCTGGCCTTGGCCCACGGGTGCTATTGGCACCGCTGCACGTTCTGCGACACCTGTCTCGACTATATCGGCCGTTTCGATCCGGCGGATGCCGCGACCATTGTGGGCTGGATGGAGTCGGCGATGGCCCAGACCGGGGAGCGGAGCTTCCATTTCGTTGATGAAGCGGCACCTCCCGCTTTGCTCGCAGCAGTGGCTCGGCGAATTCTCGATCGCGGCCTTCACGTGCAGTGGTGGACCAACATCCGCTTCGAGCGACACTTCACGCCCGCGCTTGCCGGCCTGCTGGCGCGCTCGGGTTGCCTGGCGGTCACCGGCGGGCTGGAATGCGGCACCGATCGGCTGTTGGCGCTGCAACGCAAGGGTTTCGACCGGACGCAGGCCACGCGCGCCATGGCCGCCTTTGCGCAAACCGGGGTGTTGGTCCACGCCTATTTGATGTACGGCTATCCGACCCAAACCAGGCAGGAAACCGTGGATGCGCTGGAGTTAGTTCGCCAGCTCTTTGCGGCCGGCTTTCTTCAGTCGGCCTACTGGCACCGTTTTGCGCTGACCGTACACAGCCCGGTCTTTCGCGAAACCGACAAGCTTGGAATTCGGATCCTCGAGCCGCGACCCACAACCTTCTCCCGCAACGAGATCCAGTTCTCCGAGCCCACCGGCGAAGATCCGACGCCCTTCGCTCCTGGCTTGCGCCGCGCGGTCTACAACTTCATGCACGGCCAGGGCCTGCGCGCCGATGTGCGCAGTTGGTTTGAATTTCCCGTGCCCCGCGCCAGGCTCGCGCGCGGTTTCGTGCGCACGGCCGCGCTCTGCTCTGACTAGGCTCCACGAATCTTGTGCAGGGTGAGCATATTGGTCTGGAACGGCTCGTCCCTCAACACCAGGCCGTAGGTGACAATGACGTCGTCCCCGGGCTTGGCCATGCCGTGGACGCACAGCTCTCGCTCGGCCTGTTCCACCACGCCGGGCACACCCTTGACCCAGGCACCAAAAAGCGGGCACACGCCCCAGTACAGGCCCAGCCGGTTCAGGACGGCCTCGTGTCGCGAGAACGCCACGATGTTGGCCAGCGGGCGCTGCGCGGAGAGCACGGCCGCCGAATGTCCGCTCTCGGTGTACACGGCGATGGCCGCCAGATTGAGATCCTCGGCAATCTCCGCGGCGGCGTCGGCTATCGAGCTGGAGTAGGTCCGCTCGGTCACATCAGGCCGCACTTTCCACAGCTTGTGGTAGTAGTCGCTGCCTTCGATCTCGTCGATAATGCGCGCCAGGGTCTTGACCGCTTCCACCGGATAGTCTCCCACCGAAGTCTCGGCCGAGAGCATGACCGCGTCGGTGCCGTCGAGGACCGCGTTGGCCACGTCCGAAACCTCGGCGCGGGTGGGCCGCGGGTTCTTGATCATGGAATCCAGCATCTGGGTGGCGGTGATGGCGGGCTTGGCGCGAAACTTGATGTCACGCAGGATTCGCTTCTGAATCAGCGGCACCTTCTCGTGGCCCGCTTCCACGCCCAAATCGCCGCGCGCCACCATGACTGCGTCGGTGACGTCGAAAATCTCGTCCAGCCGGTCGACCGCCTCCGGCTTCTCGATCTTGGCGATGATGGGGATCCCTCCGGCCAGCTCCTTGGCCTCTAGCACGTCCTGCGGGGTCCGCACGAAGGACAGGGCGAACCAGTCCACGCCCAGCTCACGGCCGAACACGATGTCCTTCTTGTCTTTTTCGGTCAACGCCGGCACCGACAACGCCGAACCCGGCAGGTTCATGCCTTTCTTGTCTTTGAGCAAACCGCCGTCGATCACCCGGCACATCACGTCGTCGCCCATGATCGATTCCACCCGGAGCTGCAAGAGACCATCGTCGAGCAGGATGGGATCGCCGGGTTTCACGTCGCGCGCCAGGGGCAAGTAGGTGTGCGAGACCCGCTCGCTCGTGCCCAGCACCTCGGTGGTGGTCAGGCAGATGCTATTGCCCTTGTCGAGCGGCACCTGCCCGTTGGTCATGCGGCCCACGCGGATCTTCGGGCCACACAGGTCGGCGAACAGGGTGATGGGCCGGCCCACCTGACGAGCCGCCGCGCGCACTTCGTCGTAGGTCTTGCGGTGGGTGGCGTAGTCGCCGTGTGAGAAGTTCAGGCGCGCGACATCCATGCCCGACTCGATCAGTTCCACCAGCCGGGGCAGGCCCGCAGTCGCAGGTCCCATGGTACAGACGATCTTCACCTTGCGCATGAGTAGCCTCCTGACGCGGCTATGGTCGCAGAAGGTCACGCCCTGCTGCAAGGTGTTTAAGATCTGGCGGATTTTCTGTTGACCTGTATTATCCTCGTCCTGAGACGCTAAACGTCAAGGAGGGATCCCGATGAAGCGAATGTTCCTGATTCTGGTTGTGTCCGCCATCCTACCCATCGCAGGCCTCGCCCAGGCCCAGACGAAGGCTGCTCCGGCTGCTGCTCCGGCCGCCAAGGCCGCTGCTCCGGCTGCTGCTCCGGCCGCCGCTCCGGCCGCCAAGGCTGCCGCTCCGGCTCCTGCCGAGAAGATGGTGAAGACTGAGAAGACCGAGAAGACGACGAAGACTGAGAAGACTGAGAAGTCGGAGAAAGTTGAAAAGGCCGAGAAGCCGGATTGCTCCGCCAAGCAGACTGCCCTCGACGATGCCAAGAAGGCCGCCAAGGAAGTTGCCAAGGCCGATCTCGCGAGTTGCAAAGAGATGAAGGGCAAGGAGAAGGCCGAGTGCGAGAAGCCGCTCAAGGCCGCGGCTGCGGACGCTGTCAAGGCGGCCAAGGAGAAGGTCGCCGCTGAGAAGAAGGCACTGGACTGCTGCAAGACCCCGAAGAAGAAGGGCTGCGAGTAGTTAGTTCTGAAGGCATGGGAATTCTTTGAGGGTTCCCATGATCGCGTAGGCGACGGCGGGCTTTGTCCGCCGGAGCCAGCGCGCGGGAGGGTTTGGGACCCCTTTGAGGGTTCCCATATCACCGTCCAACCAGCCGCTCCCCA
>PMCR01000256.1 GCA_003155465.1 Myxococcales bacterium
GGCCAACACCAAGATCGTGATTCCCGCCAACACCGAGTTGGTCAACATCATCGGCGACATGGCCGCGATTCTGCCGCTCGGCAGGACCACCTTGCCGCTGAAGACCGTACCGGCCGGAGGCGTTGGGTCCGGGCACTCCTGACCCACAATAGGAGGCCGCGTCTGAGCAAGACGCGGACGGCGCCGCCGACTGAACGGGATGGCGTCAAATGAGAAGGCTATTGATTCTGCTGTTTCTGGTTGCGGTCGGGACCAACGGGTGTTTCTGGGCCGTTCGTGTACCCGAACCGGGTGAAGGCAGGCGGAAGGAACATCGGGGGCACGATGAGAGCGAACGTCATGAAGGGGACCACGGTCATGACAATGATCATGGCAGGGGTCACGACCAAGACCGCGGTGAGCACGATCACCACTAGCTGCCAATCTCAGCGTTCCCGCGCCCTCATACTCGTCGAATCTCGGCGGACTGCTGAACTACTACCNNAGGCCGCATGAGACTCGGCGATGGATCTCCGGACAGCAAGCGAGTGATGCCTGTTCTTCGCCCGTGCTAGAAAGAAGCTCCAAGATCCGTTTCCTGGTTATGCGGGTCGACTTCGTTGGTGGAAACATGGCCGCTCTTCTGACGGGCGGAACTGGGCGGCTTCAGGCTTGGCGGCAACTGCGCGACAGATCAACGATGCCCGCCACCGTGGCCACCGCCGAACCCGCCATGTCCCGCGAAGCCTCCGCGCGATCCACCGCCGAAGCCGCCGTGGAAACCGCCAGCAGAGTGATAGCTGCCACCGCTACCGCTACGATATGCACCACCACCAAGGCCGCCGTGGAAACCGCCAGCAGCGTGATAGCTGCCACCACCGCTGCTACGATATGCACCACCACCAGAACCGCCGTGGAATCCACCTGGCGCGTGCGGTCCACCGCCATAGCCATGCCCGGCGCGATAGCCACCACCGTAGCCAGCGTGGAAGCCGCCGCGGTATCCGCCCCAACCATACCCGCCCCGGTACAAGCCGCGATACCAGCCAAAGCCGAGGGGCCCGCGAAGTCCAAAGTAGGGATAGCCCCCCCAGCCCCAGATCCACGGCGCCGCCAGCCACGTCCAGCCGTAGCTCGGGTAGTACACATAGGAATATGGATAGGCATCGCTTGCCGTGCCTTCGTAGACGTACTGATCGCCATAGGGCATCCAAATCCAGCCATACTGACTTGTGTAGACCCACTGACCTGCCCCTGCCGCTTGGCTTGCCACCACCGGCTGCTGAGCCTGGAGTCGCACCTGGGATTGGGCTGGCGGCGCTGGCGGCTGAAGGGGTGGTGCAGGCGGCTGGTTATCTGGCGCGGCTGTTGGCGGCTGCACCGGCTGTGGCAGAGTCTCATCGGCCCTCGCGACGCCAAACCCTGCAAGCAGGAAACAAATGCAGATGGTCAAGACGGTCTTCATGACGGCACCTCTATGTTGAACGACCGCGTGGTCATTGTTGCTCCGTGCTGAATCCAACGACAGTCATTGCAATCCCCGCGCCACGTCGTTCCGGCATCGACAACCCCTGCGAAAGCGCCGATCTGTCGGCGTGATTCTCCGCGCGTCAGGGATTCCGGCTGCCTTCCGTGGCGTGCCGAGCCCGCCGTGAAATATCTTCACGGTGCCTATGCGCCATCGGGCGTGAAGAAGCAATCGTGTCCGACGAAGGATTGGCGACTGGTGCTGATGGGCACGAAGCGATCGCTCTCCCAGCGATCCACGGCCCTCGTTCCCGGGAAGGATCCAGTCGAACTGATTCCGTACCAGACGGCTCCGGCCCTTGTGCGACTGCCCTCTCGTCCGCCCACGAGGACTTGCAAGACGCCCAGTGCCCATTCCCTTCCCGCGGGAACACCTGCGTCGCCCCCACCGCCGGCGCCACCTACGTCCCGAACGCCACGGGGACAGCGGGCACCTGCGCATGGAAGTGAAGAGGTGTCTCTTCCCAATTCTGCCCACGCGGTGGCAATACCGACGACCAGACCGATGAGATGGCCCTTCGATGAGCTTGCGGGCAGGCTTGGATCGGCTCTGCGACTTGCGTGGCCGGGACTTGGGAACTTGCACGACAGAAGCCCTTGGAAACGAGGGGCTCCCCCCTTTTTCGGGGTAGACTGCGCCCCGTGATCGCGACAAGCCCTTCCGGAGTGACCTCAAATCCTTTCTCACAGCACCCGTAGGCCTTGCAAAGCTCGCCTTTTCGAAACAAGGATTCGTTCGATGACACCTAGGATTCACGCCACGCACAACTGGGGCCCATCCACCCGCGCCATTCACGGCCTCGGTCGTCGGCGCAAGGCACACCACGCGGTCTCCACGCCCATCGTCCAGACGTCGAACTACAGCTTCGAGTCGACCTCCGAAGTCTTCGAGTTCATGCAGGCCAAGGGCCAAGGCCGGGTCATCCGCGAACACGAATACGGCCGCTATGGCAATCCCACCCAGCAGGAAGCCGAGCGCAAGCTCGCCGCCATCGAGGGCGCGGAACGGGCGATCCTGTTTTCCACCGGCATGAGCGCCGTCATCCTCACGCTCATGGCCTACATGAAGAAGGACGGCCACATCCTTCTCACCAGCGACTGCTATCGGCAGACACGCGATTTTGCCACCAACCTGCTGACCAAATTCGGCATTCAAACCAGCCTGGTCGAACCCACCGCCGCGGCCATCGAGCAGGCCATCCGCCCTGACACCAACATCATCTTCACCGAGTCGCCCACCAACCCCTACCTGCGCGTCCTGGACATTCCGGCGGTGGTGAAGGTGGCCCGGCGGCACAAGCTGCTCACGATGATTGACGCAACACTGGCCACCCCCTTCAACATCCGCCCGCTGGAACTGGGTGTGGACATCGTCATCCATTCCGCCACGAAGTACCTCGGCGGCCACAACGATCTGCTGGCCGGTGTCGCGCTAGGCAATCACAAGTTGCTGGACACCCTCGCCAAGCTGCAACGGATGATCGGTTCCATTCCCGGACCGCTCACCTGTTTCTTGCTGGAGCGCGGGTTGAAAACCTTCGGCCTGCGCATGGAACAGCACAACCGGGCTGGGCTCGAAGTTGCGCGGTTCCTCGAATCCCATCCGAAAATCGAGAAGGTCTGGTATCCGGGACTGAAGTCGCATCCCGATCATCGCATCGCCCGGACGCAGATGCGCGGGCACGGCAGCGTCATCACCTTCCTGGTGAAAGGTGACGACCGGGCCACGCGCCGGTTCGTGGACGCGCTCGAGTTGTTCCTCATCACACCGAGCCTGGGTGGTTCCGAAAGTCTGGTAACCCAGATGTCGATGATGTCGTTCTTCGACTATCCGGTGGCTTTCCGCGAATCCATAGGAATAGTGGACAACCTGGTGCGGCTCGCCCTCGGCTTGGAAGACGTTGAAGATCTGATCGCCGACCTGAAACAGGCCCTGACCAAAGTCTGAATCTCACCGCACTTTCAAGACCGACGCCCCCGCTGCAGGTGCCGGCGCGCGGCTTGATGCTCAGTCGCAACGGCTACCCGCACGCGGCCGCACGACGTCCGGCGATGACCTGTTGGACGGCACAGACGGGGGCCGGCTCGACCAGATCCTCTTCGGCCTCGATGATCTCGAAATCGTCCTGGTCGGGCGACAGGGTCGCCAGCAGAGCCCGGCCCAGCTCACGAAAGGCGGCCGCATCTTCGCTGTCAGGGTCAAGCGCCAACGGTCGTTGGCGGTTGACGGAATCGTGGATCGCGGCCGAGGAACGCAGGCAGCCGAGCACGGGAACTTCCAGGCCCAGGTAGTCGCGAATGGTGTGCGCCACCGCGCGAAAGACGCCGGCGTGCGCGCGGTTCATCACCTGGTTGCCCACCAGGCATGCGCCGAAGCGGCCGATCTCCGCGAACACCTTGTCGGCCAGCGCCGGCCGGATGTGGCGCAGGTGGGCCAAGATCTCCACCACCTTCTCGCCACTCGTGCTCAGCGCGGCCGGTTCCAGCAGAGCCGCCTCGATGGCCTTGTCCGTACTACGGTGCAGGACGCGCAGCACGGCGCTCTTGAGAAACGAGTAGGCGTCGTGGATGGCGGTGACCTGGGGTGTGGTGACGATCAGCTTGCGCGAGCCCAAGTCGAAGAAATCCAGCATGTTGTAGCCCACGCCGGCGCCCACATCGAGGATGACGATGTCCGCCTTCAGGGAACGCAGCTTGTTTAGCAGGCGCCGCTTCTGACCATGCGTGATGTTGGCGGCGCCCAGCACGCCGGTCGTGCCGGCCAGCAGACTCAAGTTGGGCACCGGGGTCGCGATCAGGCAGTTCTGCATCTCCCCCACCGACTGGTCGAGCAGGGCCTGCAGTCCCAAGCCCGGACGGCTCAGGCCGAGCAGAAGGTGCTGGTTGGCAGCGCCGAGATCCATGTCGGCGATCACCACGCACTTGCCTTGCTGCGCGAAGGTAACCGCCAGGTTGAGCGCGACGATGCTCTTGCCCACGCCGCCCTTGCCGCCGCCCACGGTGACGACGAGCGAGCGCGGGGCTGGTAGTGCAGCGTCGATCATGGCAGGTCCCTGAGGTGATCATCGTCCGCGGACGCCATTCGCTTTAGCGCCCCGCCAGCGGCGAGGGTCCGCGGCCGGTACCGCCTTGCGAAGGTTCAGGTTTGGCCGCCCGCGTGCGCCGAGGGCATGCCGATCAATTGGGGCTACTCGTATATAGCTCCGCGCTCGCGAATGACTGGCCCGTGGTGTTGTCGGTTCCGCCGACGATGAGCACCCTTCCATCGAGCAACGACGTCGCGGTATACGTATAGTACTGCCTGGGCACGGTCAGGCTGCCGGTTGCGGTAAATGTCCCGGTCGCGGGGTCGTATAGCTCCGCGCTCGGAAAATGGTAACCCGGGGCCACAAGATCCCCTCCGCCGGTGATCAGCACCATTCCGGTGCCCAACAACGTCGCCGTGTGGTCCGCCCTGGCCGCGGTCATGCTGCCCGTCGGGGTGAATGTCCCGACCGCGGGGTCGTATACCTCCGCGCTCGCGAGAAAGTCGCCGCCACTGACAACTTGTCCGCCGGCGAGGAGCACCTTGCCGTTGGCCAACAACGTCGCCGTGCCGCCGTCCCGCCCTACGGTCATGCTGCCCGTCCGCGTGAATGTCCCGACCGCTGGATCGTATAGCTCCGCGCTTGCCTCCGGCCCGCGGTTCGCTCCGACTATGAGCACCTTCCCGCTGGGCAGCAACGTCGCCCTGTGGGTACTCCTTGCCACGGTCATGCCGCCAGTTACAGCGAATGTCCCGGCCGCCGGGTCGTACAGCTCCGCGCTCGCGAGAACCGTGGAGCCGTCCCCCATCTCTCCGCCGGCGATGAGCACCTTCCCGTTGGCCAGCAAGGTTGTCGTGTGGAATTCCCTAGCTACGGTCATGCTGCCAGTTGCAGCGAATGTCCCGGCCGCTGGGTCGTACAGCTCCGCGCTCGCGAGAGCTCCAGAATAGCTTCCGCCGACAATCAGCACCTTCCCGTTGGCCAGCAACGTCGCCCTGTGGAAACACCTTGCCGTGGTCATGCTGCCGGTGGCGGAGAATATCCCAGCTCCCGGATCGTAGATCTCCGCACTCATGAGAACCGCCTTGCCAGCGGTCTCTCCCCCGGCGACGAGCACCTTCCCGTTGGCCAACAATGTCGCCGTATGGAGGTCCCTGGCCACAGCCATGCTGCCCGTCCGCGCGAAAGCTCCCCGCAGCCCGGTACCGGTTGTACCCGCATGCCCGCTCGTGCCCGCGTTTCCGGCTGTACCGGCAGTGCCGGCGGTCGCGGCGGTCCCGTTGCCACCAGTGGCTCCGCCTCCACCCATGCCCCCCGTGGCAGTCGGCGCGTCGCTGGCGTCCGCGGCGCCCATCACAGCAAGCGCGTCTGTGCCGCCCGCTCCACTGGCTCCCGCCCCGCCCGTTCCGGCGGAGCCGTCGCCGCCGCCCGCGGCGCTGGCAACATCGGGTAGGCTGCTGGCGGCAGCATCAGGCGAGCTGGGGGCGGCGCCATCGCCGTAACCGTTCACGGTATCGCCACGATGACCGCCAGTTTCCGCTCCAGTACTCGTCTCCGCATCCTGGCCTCCGTCGCCGCCGATGTAGTGTTTGGACTTGAGGTCGTGGCACCCGACGACTACGAGTACCGAGGACACGACGAAGAGATAGCGCACAAACAAGATGGCATCCGTACCATGCCTCGCGCCTGGCAGTAGTTTCCACCACCTCTGTCCCTTGAGGATTTTGTCCACATCGGCGATTCGTCGGCCTGGCCACAGTAGAGAAGAGGATCTGCTATCGAGTGGCAACGTTGGACCTCCGTGACGCGTGTGCCGCAAGTCTACCATCGGTCCGTGTCGTGGAGGGCAGCGAGATTGGAATGGTGACGCTCTATCCGTTGACGGCACTGACAAAGCATATCAGGCTAGCGTCGCGGTCCGGTGGCAGGCTTGCGTTTCTGCGTAAACTCGGCCAGGGAGGTCCAATGAAAGAAACCATGGTTGGCAAGACCCTAGTTGGAATCACAGCATGGCTGTTCGTCGGCGTGTCTCTGATGGACTGTGTGTCGGACCTGCCGCCAGTTGAGCTGCCCGCGGGAAGCGGTGGCCATGGTGGTGCAGCGGGGAACGGGGGCATCGGCGCTGCAGCGGGAAACGCCGGCGCGGGTGGCCAGAGCGCCATATTCGCGACGTTGCCGCCGACTGGCGGAAACAACGGCAGCATCGATGCCGCCCTCGATGTCAGTGTCATAGTGCCAGCCTCGGCCGATGCCAACTGCGGAGCCCAGACCCAGAACCCGACTCCGCAGCCGGTGGACCTTCTGTTGGTTCTGGACCGTTCGGCATCGATGAGCTACGACATCGCCTCCGATGGCAACTGCGGCGCTGCTGCCACGTGCGCGGGGCGATGGCCGACGATCACGACGTCGCTCAATCAAGTTCTCGCGGCCTCGCAAGTCGACGTCCACTGGGGCTTGAAGTTTTTCCCGTCGACAGGCGGGCAGAAGTGCACGGTGAACCCAGGAGTAGATGTTGGGGTGGTGGGGTCAACCGCTGCTCAGATGCAGGCCGCGATTGCCGGCTCGGGCCCGGGTGCCACGGGGACCCAGACTCCCACCAACGCCGCCATCAAAGAGGCCGTCGCCTACTTCAACACGGTGACGGACGGCCTGCCCCACTTCATTCTCCTGGCCACCGATGGCCTGCCCAACTGCGATCCTGGGACAGCCGCCGATGTCACCGCGATATCGATCCAGGACACCGCCGATGCCATCGCCCTCGCACTTGGGGTCGGCATCAAGACCTACGTCATCGGCATCGGAACGTCCGTCATCGGCACCGGAACGTCGGCTGGCAACCTGGACAACTTCGCCACGGCCGGCGGAACCGGGAACTACTTCCCCGCGACCTCGCCAGACGCGCTGACCGCGGCTCTCAGCAAAATCGTTGGCTCCGTGGCGAGTTGCGTGTTCACCATGGGCGCAGTTCCGCCCGACCCCGACAATCTCGGCGTGTACTTGGACAAGGATACCAAGGTGCCGCGCGACACGTCGAACGGCTATTCGCTGGGTGCGGACGACGTGACCATCACATTGAATGGCAGCTTCTGCGACGGAATCAAGGACGGGACCTACCAGGTCGTGCAGGTCTTCTTTGGATGCCCCGGCGGACCGCCGCCGCCTGACATCATCCCGTAGCTATCACAAAAGGCAGCCCGCGACAGGATGGATTCCTGCCCGGCTTAGGTGCGCGCCAGCCATGATAGGATTTGGCCATAATGGCAGCCGAGATCGCCAGGGCCAGGGTCGCGCCCCAGTCCTGGCACATCGTCCTGCGGCGCGCTCTCGACGCCTCTCTGCTCGCCGCCGTCGGAATCGCCGTGCTCGACTGGTCCGCCTCGGTCGAGGCTTGCCCGGAAGTCGGGGGCCTGGGCCAGACTTTCTTGGTCCTGCTCGTGGTCGCATCCGTGCTCGCCGCGCTGCTGTTCGGGACGGCACAGGTGGCCTTACGGCACCGGTCGCAATCCCGATGGCCGCGGGTGGTGGTTGGGCTTGTCGCCGGAGCCGCGCTGGCGGGCCCGAGCCTGCTGGTCCTGCGCCGGCCGCTCGGCTGGTCAGGAGCGTGTCTTTTCGCACTCGCGGCTGCGACCTTTTTCTACGGGTTTCTCATCGGCCGACGAACGCTGCTTGCTGTGGCCTGGCTCGCGGGGGCGCTGGTCGCCGGCTGGGCCACACATGACATCATGTCGGTGCTGGCGCTCAGACTGCGGATCGACCCCGGTACGCCTGACCTCTGGTTGCTGCTCGCCGTGCTTGTACAGGCGGGCGGGCTTGCCCTTTGCGCCTTGATTTACGGCCTGGTCCGCGCCTGCGCGGGCTGGCCGCTGCCGCGCCTTCTGTCGTTGGCAACCGTGGTCGTTGCCGCAGGGGCCTGGCTGGGCGTCAACGCGCTGGTGCCCGCTACCTACGCACGGGTACTGCCGACGGCGTACTTGGGGGTGGGGGTATTGGCGGCGCTGGGCACATCATGCCTGGTCATCGGGGGCACGATCCGGCTGCGCCTGATCCCGCTCGGGGCCGCCTGGCTCGGTTTGGGGGTCCTGATGTCGGCACAGCCGCTCGCGACTGTCTGGCGTTTTTCCACCTGCTCGAGCGTGGGACGCGCCGTGGACAGCAAGGCGGACGTGATCCGGTTCATCACCTGGCCACAGAACGCGGCCCTGCGGCACGAGCCGGAATTCGTCCGGGGCATGGCCAGCGCAACCGATGCCGTGCTCTGGAATCGCCGGCCGGTCTCGCTGTCCTCCGCCCGCCCGCTTTCATTCCTTCTGGTGACCTGCGAGAGCCTGCGCTACGACATGGTCGGCTATTCCGGCCGCGTAGCCCCGGGGACCACCCCCACGCTGGATGCCCTGGCGGATCGGGCGCAGCGCTTTCACCACGCGTACGCCAACGGCGGCTGGACGTCACTGTCGATCCCGTCGCTGATGTGGAGCCGTCACGCCAAGGACATCACCCTGGTCAAGCTCTATGAGGACCGACGCTCGAATCTGTACTTCGAGGACGAAATACCCGCCGGGGTCAGCGTCGAACGCATCTTCTACTCCCCGCGTGGGGAGGCGAACCCCAGCCTGGCCCGCGTGCTGCACCAGGCGGGTTTCGTGACCGCGGCCGTTCCCAACGACGGCAACTCCCGCTACTTCGACCCGCGCCTGGAGTTCACCAAGGGCTTCGAGAAGATCTACTACCCACGCAAAGAGCTGGAAAAGGCCGCGGGAGTCGCCGTGCGCGACGTGCCTGACCGGGTGGCCGTGGCTTTGGCCACCGCCGTGCTGAGGGCGTACCGGGACGATCGATTCTTCCTCTGGGTTCACCTGTTCGATGCGCACCTGCCGCACGAATCCGAGGATGGCAAGAAGCAGATCGAGGGATTCCGAGGCGAGATCCGCAGCACGGATTCCCAACTTGCGCGCCTGCTGCGTGCTCTTGACGATCTGGGCCGCAGCGATGACACGGTCGTGGCCGTAATGGGCGATCATGGCGAAGATTTCCGGATCGACCCCAACGGCCTTCACGGGCTTGACCTGCGCGACGACTCGATGCGCGTGGCGCTGCTGGTGGCGATTCCCAACCTGCCGGGGCGGGACTTCAACATGGACGTGGGATTGATCGACGTGGCCCCCACGTTGCTTGCGCTGGCCGGGGTGAAAATCCCGGATTCCATGCAGGGACAAAGCCTGGTGCCCTGGATCGCCGACCCGACGCTGGCCACTGCGCATCTCCCGGTCCTGATGGAGACACGCCGGCATCTCCTGGGCGACGACAGACCCACGCGGCATATCACCGGCGCCGTCGCCGATCACCGCAAGGTCGTCCACAACGTGAGAAACGGCATCACGAGCTGCTACGAGCTGGACCGTGATCCGCAGGAAGACCGCCCGATCCCGTCTCCTCTGACCAGCAGCGCGCGCTGCCGCTCTCTGGCCGCGTACCTGCAGGGCTGGGCGGCGGCCAAGTCCGATTCACCCGGGTCTCCGTCGTACAAATCAACCCGCTGAGGCAGGCGACCGCCAAGCCATGCTTCCCGCGGAGATGCGCGGCTGACTGATCTGCGCTCCAGTGGCTATTTCGCCAGGGCCTGCTCCAGCGCCACAGCCACCGCCACGCTTGCGCCGACCATGGGGTTGTTGCCCATTCCGAGGAAGCCCATCATCTCCACGTGCGCGGGCACGGAAGAGGAACCGGCGAACTGGGCATCACTGTGCATGCGGCCCATGGTGTCGGTCATGCCGTACGAGGCGGGACCGGCGGCCATGTTGTCCGGGTGCAGAGTGCGACCGGTGCCGCCGCCGCTGGCCACGGAGAAGTACTTCTTGCCCTGCTCCTGGCATTCCTTCTTGTAGGTGCCGGCCACGGGATGCTGGAAGCG
>PMCR01000480.1 GCA_003155465.1 Myxococcales bacterium
TTGCCTGGTCGCACCGTGAGCGAGTTCGTGGGCGTTTAGCGGGAAGACGAAGAGCGGGTCGCGGGCCGCTCACGCTCACCCAGGGCGCCCACGCAGGCCGCGTTCCGCTGGTCGCTCACGCTACCGCCCACGCTGGCCGGTCTGCGCCGAATTTTGGCGACGGCCTGCGAATAGTATTTTACTATTAGGCCCACTTTTCGCCTCACCCTGCGCGAGGCTGTGCGCAGAAGTTCACATTCCACTGAGGCACTTCCCCATGAGCATGAAAGTTGAGCAGTGTCAGTGGTCTGCCGCCGGCGGCTCGGATTCTCTGCCGCTCTCTGCCAGCTTGCACGCCTCCGCCCAACTCGTGCTTCTCTTCGGCAACCCCAGGCTGGTCAGCATTCAGGAATGCCTGGCCCAGGTGCGCCAAGCTTTTCCGAATGCCCATGTCCTTGGTTGCAGCACAGGCGGCGAGATTCAAGGCGCACGGGTTCGTGATGGGACGCTGGCCCTTACCGCGATCGCGTTCGACCACAGTCGCGTGGCCACCTCGCGGGCGCCCATTGAAGGCGTTGATCGCAGCTTTGTCGCCGGCGAGCAGTTGGTTCGCCAGCTCGATCCGCGTGGCTTGCGACACGTCTTCGTTCTCTCCGAAGGCCTGCAGGTCAACGGCAGCGATTTAGTGAGCGGGATCCAGGCCGCGCTGCCAGCGAGCGTTTCCGCCTCGGGCGGGTTCGCCTGCGATGGCACCTTCTTGCAGAAGACGCACGTCTGGTGCAATGGCGAACCCGAACAATCGACCGCCATTGCCCTGGGTTTCTATGGCGACCGGCTGCACTTCGGTTTGTCAGTGACCAGAGGCTGGCACCCGTTTGGGCCCGACCGACTGATCACCAGATCGCGCAAGAACGTGCTGTACGAGTTTGACGGCCGGCCCGCGCTGGCCCTCTACAAGCAATACTTGGGCGAACACGCGGCCGGACTTCCCGTGACCGGGCTCACCTTCCCCTTGGAGTTGTGCGTCGGTCCTCGGCAGGACCGCGTGATGCGCGCGCTGCTTTCCGTAGACGAAAACGAACAGAGCATCACATTTGCCGGCAACGTGCCGGAGGGATCGTACGCGCGCTTCATGATGGGACAAATCGAGGATCTGATCGGCGGCGCGCTCAAGGCCGCGAAGATGAGCCTCGACAACCTGAACGGCCGACCGCCGGGTTTCTCGCTGTTGGTGAGCTGCGCTGCACGTCGGAACGTCCTCAAACAGCGGGTCGAAGAGGAAGTGGAGGCCGTGCGCGATGTGCTCGGTGGACAAACGGTTCTCGCAGGCTTCTATTCCTACGGAGAGATCGGTCCCCTGGAAGCGGACGGCCCTCCCGAACTTCACAACGAAACCATGAGCATCACGAGTCTTGCCGAGGACTAGGCGGCATGGAGAAGCTCCACGCGTTGCTGCGTAGGCAGTGGCAGCGCATCTTCGGGCGCGACAGGCTAGTCCCTGAGGACTGGCGTACCTTCCTGCAGACCGTCGGTGAGACCTACGCCGAGTTCGATACCGGACGGCTCATCCTCGAACGCGCGCTGGCGCTGAGTTCGGAGGAACTGCACGCGGCCAATGCGGAACTCCGCGGCGTGCTGCAGGTGCTCCCGGACTTGATCTTTCGCATTAGCACCGACGACCGAATTTGCAGCGTCATGCAGGGCAGCTCGGTGCTGGACCAGCCGGCGTTGCGCAGCCTGCGCGAGCCACCGTCCCGCGACGAACATTCGACGGCGCGGCGATTCTGGCGCGCGGTCCAGCAGGTGCGGGACACTCAATCCTTGATCTCGTTCGAATACTCGGACGGCCTTCCCAATCAGACGCCTTTCTACGAAATGCGTCTGCTGCCGTTCGTTCAACGCGACATCATCGGGATCGTCCGCGACATCACCGAGCGCAAGCAGGCGGAGACCGCGCTGCGGGAAAGTGAGGAGCGGTCTGCCCTGGCGCAGCGGGTGGGGCACGTCGGGGTCTTCGATTGGAACTTGCTCGACAATCGGGTCTTCTGGACGGGTGAGTCGGAGGGAATCTTTGGACTGGCGCGCGGAAGCTTTGCCGGCACCTACCAAGGCTGGAGCGAACGGGTCGTGCCCGAGGACCGGGGCCGCCTGGACGCTTTCTTCAGTGAATGGTTGCGATCGAATCGGGAGGATGACCAATGGGAGTACCGCGTTCTCCACCCCGACCGACAGGAACGCTGGGTTGAATCCAAGGGACATGTCTTCCGCGATGCGGCCGGGAAGGTCTTCCGGATGATCGGAACCCATCTCGACGTCACAGTCCGCAAGCAGGCGGAGCAGGACCGGCTGGTGTTGGGCAAGCTGGAATCGACTGGGATTCTCGCGGGCGGCATCGCCCACGATTTCAACAATCTGCTCGCCGGCATGCTCATGAACCTGGAGATGGCCCAATCCGGCCAGAGTTCGGCCCAGGATGTGTCCGTCTCCCTCATGGAAGCCAGGCACGCCGTGTTGGCCGCCAAGGTTCTCACCCAACAGCTTATTACCTTCTCGCGCGGAGGAGCCTCGGTTCGGCAGCCGACGGACCTTGCGGCCCTGCTGCGCGAGTCGGTTCCCCTGGCTTTGAGCGGATCCAACGTCCGGAGCGAGATTTGGTTGGCCGCGGACCTATGGCGGGTGGAGGTGGATGTCGGTCAGATCGGACAGGTGATACGCAACCTGGTTCTCAATGCGCGGGAAGCGATGCCGAGCGGCGGAGTGGTTTCTCTCCGAGCGGAGAATGTGGCACTGAGCCCCGGGCACGGCCCAGCCCTCCCGCCGGGAGAATACGTGCAGCTTGGTGTTGCCGACCAAGGGTGCGGCATAGCGCCGGACGTGCTCCCGAAGATCTTCGACCCATACTTCTCCACCAAGCTACGGGGCACGCAGAAAGGAATGGGGCTGGGCCTGACCATCTGCCATTCGGTCGTGCAGAAACACGCGGGAGCAATCACAGTGGAATCGACGCCGGCCAGGGGCACAATCTTCCACGTCTTTCTTCCGGCATCCCGGCAACTTTTCACGGAAGCACAACCAGCCCGACCGGAGCCCGGGCTGCGGCAGGGCCGGATCCTGGTGATGGATGATGAACAGGTGGTCCGGACCAATCTCGGAAGGGTGCTCAAGCAGATGGGCTACCAGCCAGAATTGGCGGCGGACGGGGAAACCGCCGTGGAACTCTACGCCAGGGCGAAGGAAGCGGGCCGGTGCTTTGATGCAGCGATTCTGGACCTGACAGTTCGAGGCGCGATGGGGGGCGAGGAGGCGGTGCGAGCGTTGCGTGTACTCGATCCCACAGTCCGCGCGGTGGTGATGAGCGGACATAGCGACAACGCGGTGATGCAGGAGTATTCACAGTACGGCTTCAAGGGCGCCCTGACCAAGCCCTTCGACCGCGAATCCCTGCTCAACGTTCTCTCGCGCGTCTTGAACAACGAACACCCCTGACCCGAATTCCAGTGGCACGGATCCACATCAGCGCTCATCGCCATGCCGCCCCGCGCTTCCTGCATCAGGTCGCAGGAAGCGCCGTGTTGCCTCACATTCGGCCGAGAGCACTGCGTTGACGGCACTCCGCGGCAAAGGTGCGAACTTCCACGACACGCAAGCTGCCCATCCGGACGTGCCCGTCCGTTATAGTGGCAATTCACAGGCCAGCCTGATGGCCGCAGCCAAGCGGGCCAGCAGGGCCGCAGAGCCACAGAAAAACTAGTCGTATTCCGATGTTCCGAAATAATCTTCGCAGCATGCGAAGGCACTGCAACTTACTAGTACAGAGGTGTCCTATGCGATCCAATTCTCTTGCGGGGCTCGTCGCCATCCTGAGTCCGTGGCTACTTCTTGCCTGTTCATCAGCCAAGGTCTCGGCAGAAGGCCCGCACCCCAATGGTGGAAACGGCGTTCTCGGTGGCGGAGGTGCCGGCGGGAACATTCTGAGTACGGGGCAATCAACCGGGCCCGATGATGACTTGGGGGCGGCGCCGTCAGGCTGTGGCAATGGCGAGTTGACCAGGGACGAGGCATGCGACGACGGCAACCGCCAGTCTGGCGATGGTTGTGCCGCCAATTGTTTGCGGGTGGAGCCGGGCTTCTCTTGCGTCCCCGCCGGGCAGCCATGCCATCGCATCGCCCGTTGCGGCGACGGCGTCGCTGTCATGCCGGAGTTGTGTGATGACGGCAACACCGTTGCCGGCGACGGCTGCTCGCCCACCTGCAAGGTCGAGATCGGCTTCAAGTGCAGCGGCAGCCCAAGCGTCTGCACCCACACCACCTGTGGCGACGGGAAGATCGAAGGCGCGGAGGGATGCGACCAGGGCAACGGCAACGCCATGCCCTTCGATGGTTGCTCCGCGGATTGCCAGAACGAGCCCGACTGCAGCGGCGGCTCGTGCACATCCAAGTGCGGCGATGGCATCGTGCTCACCGAGGAATGTGATGACGGCAACAACGTCGACGGCGACGGCTGCTCCAAGGACTGCAAGATCGAACAGGGCTTCACCTGCACCCAGCCCTCCATTGGGGAGAAGATGCTGGTTCCCGTGGTTTACCGCGACTTCCGTTACCAGAACCCCAAGGATTTCCAGGCCGGCGTCACCGGTCAAACGGTTGCGTCCCCCGGCATGGTCAGCAAGGATCTCGACAAGGACGGCAAGCCCGTCTACACAGGCGTTACCGGCGGTGCCATTCACGTCGAGAGCACAGCCACGTTCGCCGAATGGTATCGCGACACCGCGGGAGTCAACCATGCCACCGCGTCGAAGTTGGCCCTGTACAACAACGGCAAGGGCGCCTACGTGAACCGGTACGGGCCCAACGGCGAACAGTGGAATACCACCGAAATTGCCTACTATTGCGGCAATGTCGGCCAGGAGAAGTTGGATGCGAACGGCCAGCCCATCCCCTGTACATCCAAGTACCAGGACACGAGTTCAACCAACTGCACGGAAAAACTGGCCAAGGGAGAGGAGATGCTCAAGTGCTACATCTCTAACGGCTCCTACAGTGCCACGTTCATCGTCGAGAAGGTCGACGGCAACCCGCTCTTCTTCCCAGTCGACGACGACAATTTCACCCCCGCCTCCGAGCGCGAGGCTGCGCAAATTCCGCCTCTCTACGACGCGACCGCGAGTTGGCCGTATGACCTGGACGCGAGCGGCAACAAACGCTTGCACAACTTCAGCTTCACAAGCGAGGTGCGCTACTGGTTCCTGTACCAGAAGGGCAAGACCTACACCCTCGACTTCACTGGCGATGACGACGTGTGGGTCTTCATCAACAAGAAGCTAGCCGTCGACCTCGGTGGCATCCACACCCCGGTAAACGGGTCAGTGACTCTCGATGCCACGACCGCTGCAAATCTTGGCCTTGCGGATGGCAAGGTCTACGAGGTGGCGGTGTTCCAAGCCGAGCGCCAGACCACCGGTTCGTCGTACCGGCTGACCCTGAGCGGCTTCAACGCGGCTCCCAGCGATTGCCTTCCCACGTGCGGGGACGGGCTGGTGGGAATTGGGGAAGAATGTGACGACGGGGTGAACTCGGGCGGATACGGCAAGTGCGGCCCGGGTTGCAAGCTGACTGACTTCTGCGGCGACGGGATCGTGCAGGCGGGTGAGGATTGTGACGACGGCGTCAACGACGGTCATCCCTGTCCGTCCGGGTGCCGCATCATTTATTGATTTGCTAGCTACAGCGTCCGTTTGTCGACCACGCGCGTGGCTTTGCCCTCGCTGACCGGCAGGCTGGCTGGCGGCAGCAGCTTGACCTTGGGCTTGGTCAAAATCTCCGAGCGCAGACGGGCGGCGATCTCGACTTCTAGTGCGACCCGCTGCTCCTCGCTCATCTCCGATTCGCCGTGGGTCAATTCGGCCTGCACGGTCATGTCATCGCGGCCCTCAAGCAGGATGAGGTAGTTGCGACCCACCTGCGGAATGCCCATGAGCACACGCTCGATCTGCTGCGGATACACGTTGACCCCGCGCACGATCAGCATGTCGTCGGCGCGGCCGGTGATGCGCGCCAGGCGGCGGTGGGTGCGGCCACAGGCACAGGAACCCGGTACGACCGATGTCATGTCGCGCGTGCGGTAGCGCAGAAGCGGCATGGCATCACGGCACAAGGTGGTCAGCACCAACTCGCCCGCCTCGCCGTCGGGCAGTGGCTCTTCCGTCTTGGGATCGATGACCTCGAGGATGAAGTGGTCTTCCCAGAGGTGCATGCCAGCCCGCTCGCTGCACTCGAAGGCCACGCCGGGACCGTTCATCTCTGACAGACCGTAGGAATTGAAGACCTCGACGCCCAGTGCCTTTTCGATCCTGTCGCGCGTCTCGAGGCTGTACGGCTCGGCGCCCACGAAGGCTCGACGCAGCCTGAGCGGCTTGCGCGCATCCGGTCCCTTCGCATCGAGAAAATCGGCGAAGTACAACGCGAAACTGGGCGTCAGGTGCACAGCCGTGGTGCCGAAGTCCTGCATGAGCTGCAGCTGCTTCTCGGAATTGCCGGGGCCGGCCGGGATCACCAGGCAGCCGATCTTCTCGGCACCGTAGTGGGCTACCAGCGCCCCGGTGAAGAGGCCGTAAGTCATCATGTTCTGAAACACATCGCGCGCCGTCAGGCCGGCGGCCACGAAGCTACGGGCACAAAGCTCGGCCGCGTTGTCCACATCCCGCTGCGAGAAGAAAAGCGCCTTGGGACGTCCGGTCGTGCCGCTGGAGGTGTGCAGGCGAGACGCTTCGTCCATCGTGACCGCCAGCAGGCCCGCTGGATAGGTATCACGCAGGTCGGCACTGGTAGTGAAGGGCAGAAGGCGTAGGTCGGCCAGCGATTTGATGCTTTCGGCCCTGACCCCTGCCCCGGCAAAGCGATCGCGGTAGAGCGGCACCCGTTCGTGCAGCCGCGCCACGAGAGCCTGCAGGCGCCCAAGCTGCAGCCGCTCCAACTCAGCGCGGTGGAGCGCCTCGATGCCGGGATCGCGAAACACTCCCTACCCTTCCAGGGGCTGCGCTTCTTCGACGATGAAGTTGGGAATCTCGTCGACCACGGCGTAGACCAGGCGACAGGCACGGCACACAAAGGCGCTTTCGTTGGGTGTCAGTTCCAGCGGCCCCTTGCACTTGGGGCAGGCCAGGATGTCGATCAGTTCGCGGTTCATCGGCATGGCCCGGTTTATACAACGAGCCAGCCCGGGTTTCTAACTCGTGCTACCCATGATAGGAACCAGCCATGCTGAAACAGATCGTTTTCGCAGTCGTTCTGACCGCGGCCCTGGCGATGTTCGCCTGGACGCTCAGGCGCTTCACCAAGATGCTCTTGACCGGCCGCCCCGAGAAGCGGACTGACCGGGTCGAGGCCCGCGTGGACTCGCTGCTGTCCTTCTTCTTCGGCCAGCGCAAGGTCATCGAAGCGGTGGATATCCCAGCCTCCCTCTGGCCGCGCTTCTCCAACCTGATGGGCAGCCGGCATCACTTCATCATCTTCTGGGGCTTCCTCATCATATGCCTGGGCACCATGGAAACCTTCGCGCAAGGACTGTGGCCCGCCTTCTCCTGGTCGTTGCTCCTGGGCGAAACGGTCGCGGGCGTACTTGACGCCGCGGTTGACAGCACCAACCTGGTCGTGCTGGTGGTGATCGGCTTCGCGTTTTTCCGCCGCTTGGTTCTTCGGCCCCGCCTGATCCCGATGAGCCGCGACGCAGCCGCGATTCTTTCCGCCATCGCTGCTCTCATGGTCACGCACTTCGCGATGCACGGCTTCCGCGCCCTGGCCGGCGCTGCTGAGCCCGGTTTCCTGCTTTCTGATGCGCTGGCTGGTACCCTGTCTGGCAGCGTCTCTTCGGCGACCGCAGGCCTGGTCTCGGAGGTTAACTGGTGGGTCCACGTGGTGTTGCTGCTGGTCTTCCTCAACTACCTCGCCTACTCCAAGCACAGCCACATCCTCGCAGCTTTGCCCAACATCTACTTCCGCGAGCTTGGCCAGCGCGGCGTTCTGCCCAAACTCAACCTGGAGGTGGACGACATCGCGCAAACCGGTGTGGTGTCCGAATGGAAGGACTTCACCTGGAAGTCGCTGCTCGACAGCTTCGCCTGTACCGAGTGCGCGCGTTGTTCGAACTACTGCCCGGCCAATCGGACCGGCAAGCCGCTCTCGCCCATGCAGGTAGTGCACGATCTGCGCGACGACATGAAGTCACGGCTGCCGGATCGCGGGCCGCTCGACGACATAATCGAACGCTTCCAGCACGGCAAGGCGGCCGCGGAAGAGGCGCGCCAGCCGCGAGAGCTGATCGGCGGCCGCACCAGCGAAGAAGTGCTCTGGTCGTGTACCACCTGCGGCGCCTGCCAGGAGGTTTGCCCCGTGTTCATCGATCACCCGGGAATAATCCTCGAAATGCGCCGCAATCTGGTGCTGCTGCAGGAAAAGGTACCCGGCGATCTGGTGCGTACATTCAAGAATCTGGAACAGAACGGAAATCCCTGGGGCTTGGGCGCAGACCGACGCATGGACTGGGCCGAAGGCCACGACGTGCCCACGCTCGACAACAAGCCCGACGCCGAATGGCTGTTGTGGGTGGGCTGCGCCGGCGCCTACGACGATCGACTGAAGAAGCAGACTCTGGCTCTAGTGGACATTCTGCGCCAGGCCGGGGTTGGCTTTGCCGTGCTGGGCATGGAAGAGGGCTGCTGCGGCGATTCCGCGCGCCGGGCAGGCAACGAGATGCTGTACCAGATGGAGGCGCAGCAAAATGTGGAGACGCTGAACGCCAAGCAGGTGAAGAAGATCGTCACCCCCTGCCCGCACTGCCTGCATGTACTCAAGAACGAATACCCACAGATGGGCGGCCACTATGAAGTGCGCCACCATTCCCAACTCATCGCCGAACTGGTCGAGCAGGGCAAGCTCGTGATCGAGCGCAGTGCGTACGGCGCGGGCAAGCTGACCTTCCACGATCCCTGCTACCTCGGACGCTGGAACGGCGAGTACGAGGCGCCGCGTGCGATTCTGGATCGACTGGGGGGCGAGCGCGTGGAGCTGGGGCGCACCCGCGAACACGCCTTCTGTTGCGGCGCGGGCGGCGGCCGCATGTGGATGGAGGAGAAGACCGGAACACGGGTCAATCAGAACCGCACCGACGAGATCCTGGCCACCGGCGCCACCACCGTGGCCACCGCATGTCCCTATTGCACGGTCATGATCAAGGATGCCGTGGACGACCGCGACGCGGGCGAGCGCGTGCAGGTGAAGAACCTGTCCGAGCTGGTGGCCAAGGCCATGGTTCGCACCAGCGCGACCAGCGAAACCGCCCTGCAATAGGGCGCCGCGGGTCTGGGCTCTGCAGCTGGGCGCCCAGTCACCGCCCTCCCTGTCCGAGCGAAGATGAACGCCGCTCGCGAAGAGTTCGGTGAACGGCTGCTGGCGCCGCGTGCGCGCATTCCGCTGTCCTAGTGGTTGCCGATGCGAGAGAATGGGCGCCGGCAAAGGAGGACTCCATGGCCGAGACCACATCGGGAAAGGTGCCGCAACGGAGACACTGGCGACGGGTGCTGGCGATTGCCGGGCTGGCCGCGGTGGTTGCGATCTTTGCGGTAGCGCTCCTGCGCCTACACGTGGCGCCCCGGCGCAGTGGGCCCCTGGAGGCGCGAATGGACTTGGCGGCCGGCGAGGTCTTCGTCGAGCAACAGGGCAAGCGCGTGCGCGCTGGATCGGGCGCGGCGCTGCTGGCATCGGCCAAGGTGACGACTGGGCCAGGGTCGCGCGCATTGCTGCGCCTGTCCGACGGGGCAGCCTTGTTCCTGCGCGGTGGCACCAGCCTGCAACTCACCGCCGATGGAACCGCGCTGGAGGCGGGCGAGGTCTGGCTGGAGGTGCCGGCGGTGGATCGCAAGCCGGGCGTGCTGAGCTTGGGCGAGGCGACCGTGTCCGCAGCAGAGAGCGGGCTTTCTATTCGCCGCGATGCCAAGGAGTCGAGCGTGTACGTGGCGCGCGGGCTGGCGCATGTGAGCGCCCCGGGCGGGCGGGTGGAGGTGCGCGCAGGCGAGCGCGCGCGCTTGCAGCCAGGGGCGGCACCCCAGGTCGCGCCTGTGGCGTACTGGGAAGACTGGACCGGCGGCATGGCCGACCAGCGCCTGGCCGGCGGCGGCGCGGGCGCGGGCCGCATCTACGGCGTGGATTTCGACCGCGCTACAAGCCCGGCGCGCGCTCTGGAAATCACACGCCAGGCGGTGCGCGTGACCTTGCGCTCCGGTATCGCCGAGACCGAAGTGGACCAGACCTTCTTCAACCCGGGCGAGCGTGAGGTGGAAGGCTGGTACTGGCTGACTGTGCCCGAAGGCGCTCTGGTCACCGGCTTTGCCGTAGAAAACAACGGGCAACTGGTCGAGGGCGAATTGATCGAGCGCAAGGAAGCCGCCCGCCAGTACGGGGCTGCAGCGCGCGCCGGCTATGAACCCGCGCTGCTGGAATGGATCGACGGCCGCAGCTACCGGGCGCGCATCTACCCGGTCAACGCCGGCAACACGCGCCGGGTGGTCACGCGCTATCTGGAGTTGGCACCGCTCGTCGACGGACGCCTGCGCTACCTCTTCCCCTTGCGATCCGAGCCGCCGGTGCGCATCGGAGAGTTTTCGCTCAGCGTGGATCTGGGCAAGGCGGGCAAGGACATGGATCTGTCCACCCTCGAAGATGCGCGCATCGAGAATGGCGGCCAGAAGGTCACCATGCGCCGCTCGGGCTTCACCGCGCAGGCGGATTTTCTCCTGGAAGCCAAGTTGAAGAAGCTGCCGCCGCCCGTGCGCGTCGCGCGTTTTTCGGCCGGGGCCGAGACCGCGGACTTCGTTATGTTGCGCTACCTACCCGACCTGGAATGGGCCGCGGTCGCGCAGCAGCCGGGCGCCGTGGTCATCGTGGTGGACACCTCGGCCGGCAACGACGAGAACACCCGGCAGCTGGAAGTGGCAGCCGCGGAGGCCATCCTGCGCGCGCTGTCCGATGCGGACAGGTTTGCCCTGGTGGCTCTCGACGTGCGGCCCAAGGTGCTGTATCCGGCCTCGGGTCTGGCCGCCGCCACCGAGGGTGAGGTGGGCAAGGCGCGCGAACTGCTGGCAGCCCACGCTCCTGGGGGCGCGACCGATCTGGGCGCCCTTTTCGACGTGGCCCTGGCTCGCCTGCACGGCAGCGAGCAGCCCGCGGTGATCTATATCGGTGACGGCATGGCCACTTCCGGCGAGATCGGCGGCGAGCGGCTGCAGGCGGCCCTGCGGCGCAGCCTGGCCACCTCACCGGCGCGGCTCTTCACCGTCGCGGTGGGCGGCGAGGCCGACTACGGCTTCTTGGATGCCCTGGCGCACGCGGGAGGCGGCAGAAGCCTGCGCGTGGGCAACGCCGAGGAGGCGGGGAGCAGGGCGCTGGAGCTGGTTGCGGCACTCAAGACACCGACCATCACAGATTTCCAGCTCGACGCAGGCGCGGGCCTGGACGAGGTGTTCACCTCGGCGGACGGGAAAGTCTCCTGGGGAGGCGAGTTGGTTTTGCTGGCGCGTTCACACCACGATTTGCCGAGCCAGGTGAAGGTGAAGGGCCGCCTGGGCGGACAGCCGTTCGAGAATATCTATGCGATCGAGGAAGAGGACGAGGCAGTGGCCGCGCTGGTGCCACGCCTGTGGGCGGCTGCGAACATGAAGAAAATCCTGGGTGAGGGCGGCGATGTCGACGATCGGCGCGGGACCCTGGTGAAGCTGGGCCTGGACTATGGCCTGATGACCCCGTTCACCAGTTTCCTGGCGCTGGAGAGCGAGCAGGCGTACGCGGCGCAGGGGATCGCGCGCAAACGGGGGCCGGCCTACGGACGGTTGGCAGCGAGCGCTGCTTCGGAGAAGAAGGAGGCCCCAGAAGGGGCTGTTGAAGAGCGGGCTCATCTGCTGGCTTCTGGCCGCGAGATAGCTGGCCGGGAGCTGGCGCGGGGCGCGGACTTGGAGAAAGACGAGGTGCAAGCGGAGTCTGTGAGGAGTCGCCAAATGGCCGCAAGAGCCCCGCGCCATCTCGCTCGCGTTGCACCAGGGATTGTGCCGTCTTCCCCGCCCGACGATGAGGAGGCCATTGGCAATCTTGTGGGCGGGGTCAATCGGGGGGGCAGCCTCTCCGCCGACGATCTGTCGAATCTGCCCCGACAAAGGATGTCTGCGGAAGCTCGATCCCAAATGGCGATGGCGGCAAAGGCCACGGCCAATCGCCCCAAGAAAGGCACGTCGAGGAACGAGCCCGCTTCTGCGGCCGGGCTCGAAACGCGGCGGAGTCCATCTACCGTCGCTGCGATCGTGCCCGCGGCGTGCAGCGACGCCAGCGAGCGGCCGCTCTTTGAGCGCGCTCTGCTCTGGGAGAAGCGTCTGCACACCGCGACCGCGCCGGGCGAGCTGGCCGAACGCTATCGCGCGGCCATCGCCGCCTGCGAACTGCCTGACTGGCGGGCCGAGGCGCTCTTCCTGCGCCTGCTCGCCCATCACATGGAAACCGAGGCCGCGGTGGCCGAGATCTTCGATTTCCTCGGCCCGCGTCCCGATGCGCGCTTCTACCTGGCGCGCGTGCTGCTGCGCCGGAATGCCGGCGACGCCCTGGCCCTGGCCATTGAACAACGCCTGTTTGGCACCTGCGTGCCCTGGGACAAGGTCGATCTGGAACTTTCCGCCATTGGCAATGTGGAGACCCGCATTGTCCGTCTGAAGGAATACCTGGCCCGCGCGCCCAACGATCCAGCGGGCGGCATGCGACTGGTCAGGCTGCTGGCGCGGGCCGGGCACGCGGATGAGGCCCTGCTCTTTTCGCGCAAGCTGAAAGCCGCGGGCCTGCTCACCCCGCGCCTGGTGCTGGCGCTCGGCGATCTGCAGGCCGATGCCGGCCAGACCGACGACGCCATTCGCACCTATTCCGAGATCGTCGAATTCGATCCGCGCAACCAAGCCGCGCGCCAACTGCTGGGCGATGTGTACCTGGCGCATGGCTGGTATGACCTGGCCTACGCGCAATACACGACCCTGACTGAAATGGCGCCCGACAACCTGCTGGCCTGGCTGCGCCTGGCCGCCGCTGCCGCAGGCGCGGGCCGCACCGACGAGGCCCTGCGCATCGAGCGCAAAGTGGCGCGCTCCCCAGGCAACCCGGGCCCCAGCGATCCGCGCCTCTTCGCTCGCCTGTCCGCAGCCGCGCACATGGCACGCCTGATGGCCGAGCCGCCCAAAGACGTGGACAGCAAACGTCTGATCGAGAGCATGAGCCGCGACCTGGCCGAGTTGCAGCTCTTCCAGGGGCCGGGCACCTTGGTTCTGGTTTCGTGGGAGGATTTTGGTGCCGACCTGATCGCCCGCGTGGGCGGCAAGAGCCCTGCTTTGGCTGGTGAAACCACTGACGCTGCGGCAGTGGGTCTGTCAGCCCTTCTGTTGCCCGCAGGAAAACGCGGGGCCGTGCCACTGCAAGCCCACCTGCGCAGCGCCCCGCCCTCGCGACCGCTCAAGCTCGTGGTTTGCACCATCGACCACGACGGCAAAGCGTTTCAGGTCAACCTGAAACGCGTCGAACTCGCAGCGGGGCAGGCGGACGTGGGACTGTGACAGACCCCTTTCAGCTCACCCGCGAGTAGTTCGAGACTTTGAGATCGCAAAATGCGATCTCAAGAACCGAGCGCCGAGGAGGGCGACGCTGGCAGCCGTATGCCTTCACCGAGCGCAGTTTCAGGCTTCTGTATCGCGTCTTGTCAAGGTCTGGCCGTGAGTCGCGCATCGCTTCCCCAATTGCGCCGCTCAATTACCGTCTTCGGTTCGTACCTCCACCCACGAGCGACGCGAAGCTGTTCGAGCACGCTGGCCCCGAACAGGATCGGAGCCACGGCCGCGCCGACCCATCGTCCTACGTTTCCGCATTCCACGTTGATCTGCTGCCGGAGCGACTGCACCTGTTGGCGAGTGGACGGTCGGTTTTCCAGCGCGAGCCTGTACTCCATGCTTCGAAGGGTCGCGTCCATGATGTGCTGGTAGACCAGTCTTTCCCGGTGAAATCGGCGGCGCACCCGATGATCCGGGTGTTTCGAATATCTCCGCCAGCCGGCGAGCATGGTCTTGAAGAGCCGGTAGACGCTGGGGCCGTTCCTCTCGTAGTCGCGACGAAATGCCCAATCAAGCAGCAGCTTCGATTCGTCACGTGAAATACTTGGATGCCGGAAGTTGAACTTGAACTGTCCATGGATGTCCGCGTACGGAACCTCCGGAAGCAGCGACTCTTCTCGCAGGCTCTTTTCATAAAGTGGCGTGCCCGGCATCGGCGTGTAGAGCATGAACTGATGGAAATCCATCTCGTGAGAGATGGCATGCTCGATCTCGTCCCGGACGTTCTCGACCGTGTGATGCGGCAACCCGATGATAGAGGATCCGATGGTTGCAATGCCGTGCTCACGAAGACGCCGGACCATTTCTACCGTGTCGGCGTCTTCGAGCTTCTTGTAATCCGACCCGGGTGATTCCAACCCGAGCCAGATCCAGGACACGCCCAACTCCACCAAGGTTTCGATCGAGTACTGCGCGATGGCGTTCGCGGACGAGAAGACGTAAAGCGCCCACGACTCGTTCCGTTCGCGCATTCGATTGAGCAACTGCATCGCGCGATCGCGATGCAACAGGAAGTTTTCGTCGAGCAGGAAGAAGGCCGATGAATGTAGCTGCGACTCGATGTCGCAAAGGGCATCGAACAGCTCGTTGCCGTCTTTGAAGAAATTGTGGACCTTGCCCTTGCCGCCGAAAAAGGCGGAGGTGCAGCAGAAATCGCAGCCCATGGGACAGCCCACCGAAGGCGCGACGACCGCGGGCAAGGCTGCGCGCGGGGCCGGCAAAGGCAGGCCCATGAAGCGAAACCCGAACGACGAACAGACCGCAGGATGGCGAATGGGCGCTTCCGGGTCCTCGCCGAGAAAGCGCCGCATCCACTCGACCCCTTCTCCCTTCACGACATGATCGGCATCGACCATGGCCTCCAGGCCGGGGATCGCAGCGACGTGACCGCCCACGACAATCCGGGAGCGCGGCGACAGTGCTCGCGCGACCTCGCACATCTTCTTCACCTTGCCGACGTTGGCCACAATGGATGAGATGCCGATGATGTCGTAACCATGGCCCGTGATCTCGTGTTCGAAGATCTCTAGCGTCGGAAAATCGAGCACCGTGCAGGCTGCCGAGATGTTCGCTTGAATCAGCCGAATTCCCAGCGATGGATGAAACACGCGAAGCGAGAAAGAACCTTGTTCGCGCGTGACTTGATTGTGAAAAAGCTCCATTGGGTTGATGGCACGGCTNNCGAACACCGACGACAGGAGCACGCGCCCGCCATTGCGCGCAGGTAGCTCAGATCTCTGTTTCGCCTTCATGGCAGACCAGATCATACGCGCATTCCCCCGCCGGCCGCGCGTCGGCGTCTGGGCCGCAAGCGCGGTACCTGCGCGGCCAGTTCATTGTAATTCTGGCGCGAGACCTGCCGGCGCACGTGGGTAAGTTCGTGCCAAATCTCGGCCTCGTGCTGCTGGGCACTGGCCAGCTTGGCCATGTCGAAGCGGGAGACGCGGCCCTCAGGCAACTTGCCCAAGATGCGGCCGCGCGCCTGGCCCGCGAGATCCCTGAACACGCCGGGGCCGAAGTGATTGTAGTAGAAGATGGTGTGCGCGGTCGATAGCGAGCCGGCCCAGGGATAGCTGCGCAAGAGCCAGCCCGACGCCAGTTGCTCCAGCTCCCGCTCCAGGCGGACGCGGTCGCGGTCGCGCTTGCCCGACTTGCGTTCGGCAAAGAACAGGGCCGTGCCCAGCTCGTCGCCTTGCACGGCCCAGATCTCGCGCAGTCCGAAGCGCGTTGGATCGCGCGCCACGCGTGAACCGTGTGTGAGTTCGAACTGCCCCACTATGAAGACCGCGATGTGCGGGGCGTGGCGCTCAATGAAAGCCAGGGTCGCCATGGCTTCACTGAAGGTCTCGGTGGGAAAATCGGAGAAGCACATCACCTCGGCCGCGATGTCCGCCCGGGCCAGGTTGCGCACGGCCCTGGCTGCGCGACTGGGCGTGATTCCCTTGTCGATGAGGTGCAACACCCGCGGGCTGGCCGACTCAACCCCCAAGCTGCACGCGACGGCACCGCCCCGACGCAGCCCCTCGCAGCGTGCCCGCGTCAGATACGGCTCGGGCCGCAGGTCAGTACCCCAGCGCAGATCCAGGCCGGATCTTGCCAGCGCGTCGGCCAACCGGCAGAGCATGGCGGGGGCCACCGAATCCTGCGACAGATAGAAGAAGCGCGTGCTGTGGCGGACGGACAGAGCGGCCAGGTGCTCGACCACGGTGTCGACCGCGCGCTCGCGGTAGCGGGCAGTGCCGGCTGCTGCCAGTCCGTAGTGGCAGAAGGCGCAGCGACCCCAGTAACAGCCGCGGGTGGGATCGTAGGGCAGAAGCAGATGAGGGGAAAGATAGCGATCGAGCGGCAGGCCGTCGAAATCAGGTGCGGGCAGCGTGCGCAGATCGACAGCAGTCGGCCCAGGCAGAACACGCGCCTGCAACAAGGAATTGCGTAGCACCAGGTTGGGTATTCGGTGAAGCGCCCGCCGCGCCCCGCACCCATCGGCCAGGGCGTGGCACAGCGCCAGCAAGGTGTGCTCGCCTTCGAAGACCACTGCGCTGTCAAAGGCGCCCAGCGCCTGCGCGAGCGCGCGACCCTGCAGGCGCAACAACACCTGGGTAATGGCCGGCCCGCCCGCCACCAGGTGCGCCTCGGGAAAGGCGGCCTTGAGCTTGAGCGCAAACGAATACGCGGGCACGAGCTGACCCGGGAAGCACACCGACAGACCGATGGCGTCCACCCGCGCGCCCTGCAGACGGGGTATCAGCTCCCGCATGAGGTAGCCGTCGAACGGATCGCGCTCGGGATCGGCATCGCGCGCGATCTCGTCCGGCGTGGTCAGTGCGAAGGGTGTCCGGTACGCGGTGAAGTCGAGCTGCAGAGGCGCGTGCGCAGCCGCGATCACCCGCAGGCCCGCGCTGACCGTGGCAACCGCGTCGGCATAAAGTCCGGAATCGTAGAAGCGCTCGCTGCTGCGCAGGACGTCCAGCGCCGCGCCGATCCCGCCCGGCACTGCGCCTGCCTCGCTGCGCACCCGCAACAGGGTCGACAAGTCTAGCTGGCTCTGGTGGTCGAGTGCGCGCCGGCGCTGCAATTTGGCGATACGCCGCTCGATGCGGTCGCGGAGCAAGGCCAATGGCTCGCGTTGCAGCAGGGCCAGAAAACCCTCCAGGTTGGCATCAATGGGCAGCACCTCGATGCCCTGGGGACGCAAGAATCCCGCCAGCGCCGCAACCGCGGGGTAGGGCGCCGTGGGATCACAGGCCGGCGGAAAGATAAGAGCAAGCTTCACGCGGGTAGGATCATATCAACTTGTGCGCATCGCAAGGCCGGCAATCATCGGAACCCGTTGCGATTCGATGCCCCTCTCCAGCAGTGCCAAGAGCGCGCTGCTCGTCGACGGCACGCATTTCCACGAACCCGGCGTCACCCAAATTGCCAATTTGGTCGCGCAGGCGATGAAGGGACTCAACATTGGTCTGCAAGGCTTCGTGAACTAGGGGCGTGTTGCGGATAGCCTCCAGGCGTCGCACGGAGGCTATCCGCAACAGGCTGCTAGCGCACGCACTTGGTCCAGGCCACGGTCCAGTAGTTCCAAGCGCCGCTGGCCCCGGCGTTGAATCCGGTGAAACCGTCATCGTAGTTGAGGCCCCACCAGGCGGTCGTGCTGTTTCTCTGCGGGTGCGACGCCCAGTACCAGTTGTTGCTGCGGGCGCCGTATTGCGTACTGGGGAACATGGTTCGATTGATGGCCGGCGCCACCTGCGCCTCGTCCACCAGGGTGGCCAGCTCGCGAACCGAAGGCAGCCGCCAGGTGGCCCCTCCCAGCGCCAAGGCCTTGCAGTAGGCGTCCGCCTCAGCCCAGCTGATAAGTCCGGATGCGTTCCCAGTCCGTTGCCAGATGAGCCCAGTGTAACTGTCCTGGACCTCATCGGCGGAAATGACGGTGTACTGGTTGGGGGGAGCCACGGCCGGGTCGCTGAAGGCTTCGCCGCTCCCGTTGCCGCGTACGCAGCGGATACGCGCTGCGCCGGTGGCGGCAGAGGCGTTGCTCACGATTCCGTCGCTCATGTTGAAGGCCCAGGCGCAGGTGCCGCCGCCCGTCGCCGGCACCCCGCCGTCGCCGCCCGCCCCTGCCGCCCCGCAGGTCTTGCCGGCGCCGGCTTGCCGAACCGTCAGTATCCAGTTCGACCCGGTCTTGTGAAAAGCGCTGGCCGCTGTGAAGGCGGCGTCAGTAGCTGGGCTCCTGGTCCAGTCCATGATGGACTCCATCTCGACGCGGGTCGGTGCGCGCCAGTCGTCATAGCCAGCGAGCGACAAGCCCTCGCAGTAGGTGATGGCGTCGGCGTTGGTGTAGGTGCTGCTCGATTCGACCTGCTGCCAGTCGAGGCAAGTGACGTTATCGTGGACCACGCCGTTGGCGACTGTGTAGCTCGCCGGGTTCGGGAGGTTCGAACCAGCCGGGTTCGGCATTCTCCAGCAGGCCCACTTGTGCGAGCCACAGGTGGCGGGTTGGCATGTCCCGGGGTTCCCGGTGCCGGTGGTTCCTCCGATCGTCGCGCCCCCTGCGCTGCTAGTACCCCCGGTGCTGATTGTCCCCCCGACGCCGATTGTTCCGCCGACGCTGACGGTGCCTCCGGTGCTGGTGGTTGCGCCCGTGACAGTTGTGCCCCCGGTTCCAATTGTTCCACCCGTGCTGATTGTCCCCCCGACGCTGGTGTTCCCCCCGGTCCTTGCGGCGCCACCGGCGCCAGCGCTCCCTCCGGTGCTGACGCTGCCTCCAGCACTTCCTCCACCTCCGACATTGGACCCCCCCGAACCTTCACTGCTCGCGGACCCGCCATGAGTACCAAGGCTGCTGAATGTACCCTGGCCCCCATCACCGCCGGAATGCGGGTTCGACGCCCGGCCCTGGCAGCCGGCGGCGACGACCGCCACCAGTCCCAACAATGCCGCGCTCGGAACCGGCAGTGTTCTCATGGAATCACGCCCCGATAGCATACCCGATGCCGTTCGCATGGGGCAATGAGGTGCGTGGCATAGCCCAGGGTCCACAAGAAGCTCACCCCGATGGGCGCAGCCGGTTTGGAGATGTCCACCACCACGATGCCGTCGCCCTGCAGATTCAAGAAGGCCCGATCCCTCTCTATGCCCATGATGCGCATCTAGTAGCAAAGGACATCGGAAAACTGAGAACGGTGCCGGAATCCTTGCGCTTGCGCAGAAACCACGCATCATGGTGACCAATGCTGGTAGGCGAGTGGATGAGCCGCGACGTCGTATCGGTGGGGGCCAACGACAAGATCTCCCGGGTGGCAGCGCTCATGTCCCACCTGCGCATCAAGCAGGTGCCCGTGCTCGATGATGACAGGCTGGCGGGCCTGGTGACCAGGAGCGACCTTGTCCGCGCCTGCCCCCCTGACCTCAACCCGTTCTCGCTGCTTGGCCCCATCGCAGAGGAACTGGCGCGACCGGTCCGCCACTTCATGACCACCGAGACAGTCACGGTGGCGCCCGAGACGCCGCTGGAGGGCGCCGCCCGCCTCCTAATCCAGCGCAACATCAACGCCTTGCCCGTGGTTTCAGCGGGGCGACTGGTGGGCATCATCGCCGGCTCGGACATCTGCCGCGCCCTGCTGGCCGCGCTGGGCGCGGGCGTGCCGGGTGCGCGCATCACCTTTGACGTGGGCGAGCAAGAAGACGTGTTCAGCTTCGTGAATGACCTGGCCCGCAAGCACGGCGTGCATGTGATCAGCGTGACCGCGTTCGAACAGGAGAAGCAGCGCGTGGCTGTGGTGCGTGTGGACCAGGAAAAGGCCGACATGGTGGACGAGATCTGGCGCACCGGCCATCGCGTCTCCAGCGTGGCCCGATTCGCCTAGCACTACTGATTGCAATTCGAACCGAGCCAGCGCGTCGCGAGGAGCCCTGGCCACGACGAGCGACGAGGGAAGATACTCGACGTNNGACTGAGGAGCGAGAAAGCGGACAGGGCTCGCAGCAGCGACGACGACGGAAGAATTTCAATCAGTAGTGCTAGTCACTACGGAACCTCGTAGACCTCATCCTTGCAGGCCGGACTGCAACCGTCCCCGGCGACGTTGTTGCCATCATCACAATCCTCGTACCCAGGCTGCACCTTGCCGTCCCCGCAATGGGGCCCCAGCACGCAACCCTTGGAACATTGGCCGTAGCCCCCGAAGCCGCCGTCGTTGACGCCGTCATCGCACTCCTCCTTGTCTTGCTTCACGCCATCGCCACAACGGGGACCGCGTTTGCAGCCGGGACCGCATTCGCCGTAGCCGCCGTCGTTGACACCGTCATCACACTCCTCCCCCGGGCCGACGATGGCATCTCCACAGACCCCTTCAAATCGGCAGTTGGGACTACAGCCGTCGCCGCCCACCTTATTGCCGTCATCGCATTCCTCCCCGAATTCCGTCGACGTGACGCCATCACCGCATCGCGGGCCCTGCTTGCAGCCAGGAGCGCAGTTATTGTATGAGCCGTCATTGACGCCGTCGTCGCATTCCTCGGCGCCAGGCGCACCATTTACGGTTCCATCACCACAGCGCGGGCCGGCCTGGCAGGTGGAACTGCAGCTGCCGTAGGTTCCGTCATTGACGCCGTCGTCGCATGTCTCACCAAACTCCGACTGCACTTTCCCATCCCCGCAACGGGGCGGCGTCACGCAGCCGGGCGCACAACCGTCCGTGCCGTAGGCGCTCACGTTCGTCCCATTGTCGCAAGCCTCAGGACCATTGACTTTGCCGTCTCCGCAGTATTCGCCGCGAATGCAGTCGGGTTGGCACTTTCCATAGCCGCCTTCGTTGGTTCCGTCGTCGCATTGTTCCCCAGGAGACAGGATCGCGTCGCCACAGATGGGTCCGCAGACGCTCGCCGAGGCATTGAAGCCACTCAAGGTCAGCTTGTAGGACGAACTCGTGGTCTGACGCTCCGCCTGGAAGACTGCAATCTCGTACACCTGCCCGCTTTGCAATCCGAGGTTGACGGTCGTTTGAGTTGGGGGAGTCGCAACGGCGGGCGGCAACGGCGGGATCTGAACCGTCGTGGTGCCATTGCCGTTCGCGCCGATGACGATGCTGCCAACCACGGGGGTATGGATACCTCCAAGATCGACGGCGAGCTTTCGGTTGATGAAGACCCAGACGTCGTCGTCGCCGACGAATTCCAGGTTGTAGGTATTGGCTTTGTCGTAGAGGAACCAATAGCGGACTTCGCTGGTGAAGCTGAAGTTGTGCAGGCGCTTGTTTCCAGCGGCATCCAGATCGAACGGCCAGGTCGCCTGCTTGTCGTAGTATGGTGGAATCGTTGCGGCTTGCCGCTCGGAGGCAGGGGTGAAACTGTCGTCGTCGACCGGGAAGAAGAGCGGGTTGCCGTCAGACTTGGAAACGATGAAAGTGGCACTGTAGGAGTTGTTGTTGGTATAGCACTTGAGCAGTGTCTCTCCGAGAGCCAACTTCTCGGTGCAGTTGGTTGCGGTCGAGTACATGGAGGTGCAGGGAATGGGGTTGCCGGCAGCGTCCATCAGTTCCGCTCCGACGTTGCCGCAATAGTAGGCCGTCTCGGTTATGTTCCACTGTTCCCCGTTGGCGCCGTACCTGTTCACGTAGGCGCCCTTGCCATTATTCCAAAGCGTCAACACGGACGGGGTTGAGTGGTTGACCCCGGAGACGTCTTTGTACCACTGGCTGAACGAGTCGGCGCTCGCCACATGGGCGTTGCCGCCGATACCTGAATAAATGGGCTTGCCATTGGCGTCGAGAGTCGCGTTGACCATGCCCTGGAAGGGAGCGGTTGACCCAACAACCCCTCCCTCGAAATCAACTGGATTGTGGAACTTGAAGTCGCGATACACCACGGGAACCAGCATCGAATCCCCAAGGGGCGGCTGCTTGCATTCATAGCCGGGTTCCACCTTGCAAGTAGACGAACAGCCATCACCGCTGTTCGTATTGCCGTCGTCGCATTCCTCACCCAGGTTCTTGAGCACGATGCCATCGCCGCAGGTCGACTTGCAGGCGCCCGACTTGCAATCTGGCTCGATTGTACAGAGTGGCGTACAGCCGTCGCCCAAGTCGTTGTTGCCGTCGTCGCAGCTTTCCGTGCCTTCCTTGTTCTTGTCACCACAGGTGGTCTTGTGGCAGTCGTACTTGGGTGGGCTGCCGGTGCACGCCCAGCCCTTTTCCCACTGACAGGTACTCGAACAACCATCGCCATCCTTGGTGTTGCCGTCGTCGCAGCGTTCGTTCAGAAGCAGAATGCCGTCCCCACACTTGGCGATGCACTTGGCACCCGGAAATGGGCAGTCATATCCCTTCTGGATATTGCATTTGTCGCAACCGTCGTTCGGATCGTCGTTGGCATCGTCGCAGGTCTCAGTACCAGTGACGATTCCATCACCACACTTGGTCATGTTCACGCAGGGCTTACCCGGCGTCGGACATTGGTATCCTGACTCTATGGCCTTGCAATCGGCCGAACAGCCATCGCCGTTCTTGGTATTGCCATCGTCGCACTGCTCGCCCAGATCGGAGCTCTGGATCCCATCCCCACACACCTTCACCCGCTGGCAGGGACTGCCGGGAACCTGGCAAAGCCATCCGGTCTCCTTGTGGCAGTTCGCGTCGCAACCGTCTCCTGGCTTGGTGTTCCCGTCATCGCAGGTCTCGTCGCCCTTGACCCGTCCGTTCCCGCAGAACTCGACCCGGACGCAGGGTTTTCCGGGGGTCGGACAGATGAAGCTCGTGCTCTGTACCGTGCAGTCTGCACTGCAACCGTCGTCCGGAGTCGTGTTGCCGTCGTCACACACCTCGCCCGGGTCGATCGTGCCGTCGCCGCAAACGAAGGTGGAAACGCAAGGCTTGCCCGGCGTGGGACAGATGAAATGTGCTTCAATCTTGCAGATCCCGGAGCAGCCATCGCCAGGAACGCCATTGCCGTCGTCGCATTCTTCGGAATCCTGATTGATCACACCGTCGCCGCAGGCCGGGCCAGAGGGTACCATCTGGCACGCCCGGGGTGGGTTGTCGCCCAAGCAAGGGTTGCCCGTCGTGCCTCCTTTGCCAGAACCGCCGGAACCGGGGATGCTGAGGATGCCAGTATTTCCGCCACCACCCCGGTCGCCGCCCTTGCCAATACCTCCCGATGGGTTGCCCCCCGTCGACGCCGTCACTTCGCCCCTCGAACATCCGATGATGATCGTTGTTGCAGCGAGCAAACCTATACTGACCAAGGAACGGTATCGCGCGGCCATCGATGCCTCCGAGCGCAGTGTTGCATACCAGAATACCCCTATTCCCTCACGATGTCGGTGCCAAAGCCGTTCAAGGCGGGGCATTCCTTGCGTGCCGCAACCCATCCCTCGGCTGCGACGCATGCAGGTCGCCCTCGGATCGCCCGCATGACACCCCGGATTCATCAGCGCTTTCCGGCCAGTTGCAGTTGAAGCGCGAAAACGACCGAATGTCCCATCTCGCGTCAACCCTGGCGTTGGCAGCTCCATGCTTCAGTGCGTCTCAGATTCGCAAGCTACGCGTCCCCCAGCAGCGGCCCGACCGCAGACCCGGCCAAGGTGATGTGCAAGGCGGTCGCGGTCGAGGACGGCCTGGTATGAGTCTGGCGCAATCGGTCCCGGGCCAGCCGCGCTCCCCTCCACAGGCTCCTGGCACCACTGATTGAAATTCTCCCGTCGTCGTCGCTGCTGCGGGCCCTGTCCGCTTTCTCGCTCCTCAGTCAGATACGTCGAGTATCTTCCCTCGTCGCTCGTCGCGGCCAGGGCTCCTCGCGACGCCCCGGCTCGGTCCGAATTTCAATCAGCAGTGCTAGTGCCTCCGATCAGAATTTCGGCCATGTTTGGGCAATCTTGAAGTCCGCGGGGGACGTGGGGCCAAACCCCGCATCGGCGCGCGTCATGCCGACCATCAGCGCCAGGTGCCCGCCGGCGGAGGCTCCGGTTACGACGTATCGGGTTCTGTCGCCGTAGAAGTAGTCCACGTAGTCCCAGCACCCGTGACCCACGAACACAGGATAGCCGATTGGCGTTCCATCCTCCAATGCCCTGCCCCGCTCTTCAAATTCGCTGGCTAGCGAACATCGATGCGGTAGTCGAAGCGCAGGCCCGCGGACTGCGGAAACGCCGCCGCGCGCGCGGCCTTTTCAATGCACCCACCGACCGGCGTGTTCGCCAGTTTCCCGCCCACGCTTACGTTGCTGACACCGCCGTCCTTGCCCACGACGAGCTTCAGCTCTGCGATGCCGCTTTGACCGAGCTGCCGTGCGCAGTCCTTGCCGCGCGCCTTGACGCCCGCCATGACCCTGGAGATGTCGGCCTGCGACAGCGGCGGAAGCTGCGCCGGGGCTTCCCGTTTCGGGGGCGGCGCGGAGCCACTAGCCTGAACGTCCTTCAGCATGGCGTCCAGGCCCTTTCCCTCGCGCGGTTTGTCCTTGCCCTTCTTGTCCGTGACCACATCCGCCATCAGGCTGTCGAGCGAATCGTGCGACCCGGAAGCCGCCAACTTGGGTGCCGGCTCACTTCTCGCTGCCGGCGCGGGATCGTCGGATGATGGCTTGGACTTGCGGCTGGGGGCGGCGGTCTCGGGTTCGTTCGCGCGCCCGTCGTCGCCGACGAAAGGATCGCGGAAACCGGCGGCTTCTGGGGCGGGGTCGCGCGTGCTGGGGGTTGTTCTTGAGGGCGCGGCCTTGGCGGACGAGGTCTTTGCTTCGTTCTTGCCGCGATGTGGGCGGGCGACCGGCATGTCCGCCACCGCAGTTTCTGCGCGGCCGGGAGCGGGAGCGGTCTCGACCCGCGCCGCGGGCTGCGGCGCTACGGCTGCTGCTGGTTTCTCGGGCTCGGCGGGTTTTGCCGCCTGCGGGGCAACGGGTTCTGCAGCCGCCCCGAGCGTCGGCGTGGACGCTGCCGGCTTGAGCTTCTCCGCGAAATCCGGAGGGGATCTCCCGAGCATCGCGTACGCGCGTTCGATGAGCACGAGCGCTTGGTCGGTCAGCGTGGGACCGGCGGCGACACCACCCGCGAACACAAGCAGGGTCCACAAGAGCAGCCGGCCCCACCGCCGCCGGCGCGGAAGTTCGGGCACCATGAGGGGCGCCGCGAACAGGTCGCCGCCGAGGCCCGGCGCGGGCAATATTGGGTCAGGCCAGCGATCGCTTGGAGCCACGGTCGGGCATTCTAGCCCAAAACAGGTCAATCATAGAAGGTAGTTCTCCCGGTCACGCCCTCGCAGTTCAGCCAGGGCCGATCGTCAAGCGCGCAGCCTGCGGAAGCAAGCTGGAAGAAGACGGCGCCGGGCCAATCCGCTACCATGGCCGGTACGTGATCGAACACCGCGCTGGTCCTGCCCGCCGCAGGACGGAACTCCTGGGGCTGGCCTTCTTGCTGGGCCTCTCCCAGATCCATGCCGCCTGGTTCGGACACGTCTGCGACGACGCGTACATCTCGTTCCGCTATGCGTACAATCTGGCGCATGGCGCCGGGCTTGTGTTCAACCCGGGCCAGCGCGTGATGGGCTACTCGAACCTGCTTTGGGTGCTGCTGCTGGCAGGCTGCGAGCGGGTGGGAATCTCGTCGGTGACGGGGGCCGTGCTGCTGGGTTCGCTCTGTTCGCTGGCTTTGCTGGCGCTGCTCTTCGTCCACCTGCGCGGCTCGTGCCGTTCGCGCTGGCCGGCCTTCGCGGCCCTGCTGTTCCTGGCGTCGAACAGCACGTTCGCGCTGTGGACCACGGGCGGCCTCGAAGGCCCGTTGTTCGCGCTGCTGCTGGCCATCGGTGTGCTGCTGGCGATCCGCTCGCCCGCCGACCGTTCCCCGGCGCGAGAGCTATGCACGGGTGTGCCGTTCGCGCTGGCGGTGCTGACCCGTCCCGAGGGGCTGATGTTCGCGTTTGCCGCCGCCCTGGCCATCGTCGCCTGGCAGCGCGACCGCGCCGGGTTGCGCGCGGCGGGGCTCCTGCTGGTCTTGCCGCTGGCCGCATGGGGTGCGCAAGCCCTGTGGGCGCTCTCCTACTACGGTGAAGCCGTGCCCAACATCTACCATGCCAAGAACCACCCCCTGTCGCTGCTGCTGCTGGCGCGCGGTGCGCGCATCGCCTGGCGCTTCCTCTCCACCTACCGGTTTGCGCCGCTGATGGTGGTGGCGCTGTGGCTGGGGCTGTGGCGCAGGGCTTTTCGTCCGGCTGGCTGGCTGTCGTTGGTCCTGATCGGAGCCTTCGTGGCCTTCTTCCTCGGGGTGGGCGGAGACGAACTGGTGTACTACCGCATGTGGTTCTGGACCCTGCCCCTGTTCGCGATCCTGCTGGCCGAGGGGCTGGACGCGCTTGCCGCCACGGCTGGCCGCGCAGGCCAATGGGCAGCCTGGGGCCTGGCCCTGGGCGCGGTGGCAGCCAGCGCGGTTCCCTCGTTTGCCGGCAGCGACCGGCGCTATCTGCTCGCCGACGATGCCGTGATCAAGGACATCGATCTTGTCGGCGAACGGCTGCGCCAGTTGCCCGACGACACCGTGCTGGCCGCCAACACGGTGGGCGTGCTGACCTACCGCTCCCGCCTGCACATGGTGGACATGCTGGGCCTGAACGATCGGCACATCGCACGCGCGCCCAACAAGTTCATCGGCATACCCGGGCACGAGAGCCATGACGGCGCCTATGTGCTCGATCTAAAACCCGATCTGGTGTTTATCGGCATGCCGCGCCTGTTTGCGCACCCGCTGTCACCCAGCCAGGCGCTGCGCAGCGCGGGCTATCCCTCTGATCTCGACCTGCTGCGCGACGCACGTTTCCCGGAAAACTACCTGGCCGTGAATCTCCGGGTGCGCGACGGGCGCTTCTGCCCGGCATTCGCCCGGCGTTCATCGGCAGAGCGACTCGGAATCGCCGTCCCACCCATGTGAATATCGATCCAAGGAGTTGCACCATGGAAAACTTCATCTTCCGAAACCCCACCGAGATCCTGTTTGGCAAGGGGATGATTGCGAAAATCTCGTCGCGTGTGCCGGCGGATGAGCCGGCGCTGATGGTGTGGGGCGGCGGGTCCATCAAGAGGAACGGCGTCTACGACCAGGTGAAGGCCGCCCTGGCCAGACACAAGCTGATCGAGTGGAGCGGCATCGAGCCCAACCCCCTGCACGAGACCTGCATGGAGGCCCTGGCCGTGGTCAAGAACAAGGGAATCAAGTTCTTGCTCGCCGTGGGAGGCGGCTCCGTGCTGGACGCCGCCAAGTACATCGCGACCGCAGCGGTATTTCCCGGCGCCGACCCATGGGAGATCCTGCGTACCCACGGCAGCAGCGTGACCGGCGCCTTGCCGGTGGGCGCGGTGCTGACCCTGCCCGCCACCGGCTCCGAGTCCAATGGCAACGCGGTGATCTCACGCAAGAGTTCGAGCGAGAAGCTGCATTTCGCCTCGGATTACGCCTACCCTGTGTTCTCGGTGCTCGATCCGGAGGCGACTTTCTCGTTGCCCGCCAAGCAGGTGCGCAACGGCATCGTGGATGCCTTTGTTCACGTGTGCGAGCAGTACATGACCTTCCCCGCAGCAGCGCTGCTGCAGGATCGGCTGGCAGAAAGCGTGCTGCAGACCCTGGTCGAGGTCGCGCCGCGCACCCTGGAGAACCCGCGCGACTACGCCAGCCACGCGGACTTCATGTGGTCAGCCACCATCGCGCTCAACAACCTGCTCTCCTGCGGCGTGCCCGGCGACTGGGCCACCCACATGATTGGCCACGAACTGACCGCCTTCTATGGCATCGATCATGCCGAGTCACTGGCGGTGGTAATGCCCGGCGTGTGGGCACACAAGCTGGCCGCAAAGGCCGCCAAGCTTGCTCAGTACGGCCGTCGCATCTGGAACGTTGGCGACGCAAAGGCCGCCATTGACAGGACCGAAGCATTCTTCCACTCGCTTGCCATGCCCACGCGCCTGCGGGACTTCGGGATCGACGGCGAGGACGCGGCCCACAAGGTGGGCGAGCGCTTTGCCAGGCGCAACTCGGCCTTTGGCGAGCATGGAGACATCACGGCCGATGCCGCCGCCCAGATCTTGCGCGCACGCGCGTGACGTGCCTTCTGCTCCACCCAGTCTGGGATGACCTTGGCTGCCGGGGCCTAAGTCGAGACTAGTCTCGCGGGCCCGTGCGCCGACGTCGCCGGCCCACAACCAGGAACAACCCGCCCAGCATAGCGATGAAATAGCCAGCCGAGACGCCCCCAGAGGTCGCCCCGATCGCGCATGAACAGCCCGACTCGGCTGCGGTGGTCTTTGGCCCGGTGTCGGTTGCTCCCCCAGCCGGGTTGCCCCCGGTAGGCGCCGCCCCGGTCGTTCCCCCGGTTCCAGCCGCCACTGCCCCTCCGGTGTCTTGCGCTGCGCTGCCGCCGATCGCGGGAGTGCCGCCTGTGGCTGGCTTTCCGCCCAACGCCGACGTACCGCCCGATCCGACAACTTCTGTCCCTCCGGTGTCCGCCACGGTAGTGACTCCGGGTCCGGTCGTTCCGCCCGTGCCGCCACCCCTGCCGCCGCTCGCGCCGCCGGCCGCGGTGGTCGCCCCACCGCCCGCGCCCGCCGCCCCAGTGGTCGCGCCGCCGCCCGAGCCGCCGGCCGGGGGGGTCACAGTTCCACCAGGATACGTGATGTTGGGCTTCGGCGGGTCGGTCATCCCGTCGCCCAGGTAGTAGTCCACCATTCGCGATTGCTGATAGCCCTTTTCGTTCATGCTGTTTCGGTATTCTG
>PMCR01000232.1 GCA_003155465.1 Myxococcales bacterium
CACGCTGGCTCGTCCAACTTGCCGTCGACCTTGATGGGCTTGGACGTCTTGCGCACCAGGTATCGCTTGAGCGCGGGCGGCTCCTTGACCTGAACCGGGACGGTTGCGGCGAGCACGCGGTCTTCGTCACGCGGCCCGGACTTGATGGCCATGCGCTCGTGACCACGCCAGAGACCCACGTAGACGTTGAAGCTGCTGAAGGCCCAACCTGGCGGCAGACGGAACGAGTGCTGGTCGCGAATAATGTCGCCCTTCTTCCAGCGCGACACCGGGTACTTGCCGCTGACCGGTCCGTGGTCAATATTGATGAATCCCTGCTTGTTGGGGCCGCCGACGTGGGTGAACAGCCGCCAGCCGTCGCCGAGTGCGGACTTCACCTTCCAATAGTGGGTCAGATGGATTTCCTTTCCGGGCTCCGCCGGATTCGGGGCCGCGTCCATTCCGAGGTACTCGATCTTGCCGTCCAAGTCCGCGCGCGTTGCGAACTGCGGCGTGGGGTCGGAGGCCAGCAGGTTCCTCTTGACGAAATCCTCGTCCTCCTTGGTCGGCTTCTCATCGGCCTGCTCCACGCAGCCCAAAGCAAGACCCAAAAGTGCTGCGATGCAAAGCCAACGGTCAGCACGAAACCAGACTGCACATGGTGATTCTGAGACTCGTGACATCGATGCTCTCCCTTTCCTGGCTGGCCAAGATCAGATCGTTTCTGACCTCAGCCAGCGGGGCTCTTTCTACTGGAGACGCGACGAATTTGCAAACCCGCGGGGAACGCGTTGAAGTCGGAGAACCCTTGCCCTACGCGATGACACTGCCCCCGCAAGGCGCAAAGAGTGGGCGGCCACGAGCACGGCCAGGGCCAGACATCAGTCGCGTGGGGAGCCCGCCGGTGGGGGCCGAAGGGCGGAGCGAACCCTTCGAGGGTTCCCTTTCAAGAATTCCGGATTCTACCTTTTCGGCTGGGCGACCACGCGGACCCTGGGCGTCTCGCCGATCTCATTTATGAGGATCGGAGTCCCATCCTCAAAGAAGCCGGCCGCGAACGCATCCGAGGCAGCCTTGAGCGCGAGATCGAGCGAAGCGTGGACGCCCACCAGCCTGCGTCCACACACGACGGCAAACTGGCCGGCGTACCGCTCCAGCAAAGCACGCTTGCAGGTATCGAAGAAGTGGGTTTCCGCTTGTGCAGAGAGCATGGCCCCAGCGTGGGGGCAAGCTTGGCTCCCGTCAAAAAAACGCTATTTCGTGGCCTCCCATAAACCCGCCGTCTCTCGCGTGGCCCGTGGACATCGCTTGGTCGACGAACCCTGCCGCGGCCACGGCGAACTCTTCCCGCGCGGCTCCGGGATGCTTCAGATTTTGATCCCTGCCAGCGGATCGTTGTCCAGCGTCTTCTTCTTGGGCAACTGCGGAACCGCGGTGGGCTCGACGCTCGACGCAGGCGTGGATGACGCCGCAGCCGCATGTCGGCCGCCTGACGCCCTGTGTCGGCCTCGGCTGCTCGCCGGCGCTGCGACCGCAGGCGACGCTGGCGCCACGGCTGCCGTCGCAGCCGGCGCGACGGACGCCGCCGCAGTCGTCGGTGCGCCCTCGGCCTTGGCCTCACAGGCCTTGAGCTTCGACTGCGCCTGCCGCTCCGCCTTGGCCGCTGCTTCCACGGCTTGCACCCTCGCCTCTTCCACACGCCGTATGCTTGCGTCTTTCTCAGCCATGAGGGCCTGCGTGTCGTTCTGGAGTTTCACGTAGCCAGCGCCGGCCGCAGCGAGAAGGATAACAGCCACCACAATTGCCGGCTTGGCCGACGATGTGGGCCGTGCCATGCGGGCAAGGGCCACCGGATCGACGGGCGCATCCCATGTGGCCGCCGCCGGTCCGGCCATGGCAAAGCCAGCCGGCGCGCCCCGGGCCGTCGAATCCATCCCGGCCGGGACGGAAGCCCGCATGCGTTTCCCTCCCAGACCAGGGTCTGACTGCGGCGGCGGCGTGACCTGATCCCCCATTGGATCGTATGACGTGCCCGCCGGCTTCTGGGAACGAGGGCTGCCCCCTGCGCCACGGGCCGAATGGCCCTTCTTCCGCCGCTCTTTTCTGAGCCTGCGCAGTTCATTCAATGAGGTGAGTACTGAGTCCTCGGTCGCGGGCATGTTCTACCTCCCATGTCGAACGGCCGGCCGCTCTGGGACGACCAACATAACTAAGCGCAGACTAACCGCCACGACTATCCGGGACACCACGCCGCGGTCCTCTCCCCGACGCGAGTATACGATGTTAGCACGAACATGCGCACGATTCCCCACAGATCGGGATGACGCATCTGATTGCAACCTAGCCGCGCCGAGTCGCGCCACGCAAGCCCACGGCCAAGCCAAACCAAACCGGCAAGAGAAAGACGATCAACTCCAAGTTGGATTGGGACAGACCCGGCAGGGCCTTGGCAAGGACCCCGATGGTGGCAAAACCGGCGGCCGCAACCACCACCCAGAGCGCTTTGCGTGTGGCTGCCGGCCATCCCAACGCCACCCCAACGCCGTAGCCGGCAAGCAGGACCGACCAGGGCGCGAGCAGGAAAATGTTGGCATTGGCATGGGCAGCCTTGTGATCGGTGAGCAGCCACAGAGAAAGCAGGATGAGCCCCAGCACGCCGAAGATGAATCCCAGCAGGCTGGCGCCAATGCCCAGTCCAACACGTGCAACCGGATGCCTGCGGGCAAGCCGGCCGAGCCCCGCCAAGAGCATGCCGAGCGCAAGCCCGGCGCCCAGGAAGTACACGGTCCAGTTGGGCGGCCGATCCGGCTTGGGCGGCCGGCGCGCGGCGAACAGGGTCCGCTCAGCCCTGACCAGCGGCCTGTCGCCCGATTCTCCCGGGATGCGAACCACGCGCAGAAGATCGCGCATTCGCTCCGGCAGAAACGCCTCGTCCCACAGGGTGATGGGAGCGTCGGTCGGCCGGCCCAGCCCCAGGTTGAGGCCAAGGTGCTCGGGGAAGAAATCCGCAGTCATGCGAAGTGCGTCCGCTCGGAAAGTCATGGCCGCTGGCCGCTGGCCCGCCTGCCGGAC
>PMCR01000456.1 GCA_003155465.1 Myxococcales bacterium
ACATCGAGGTCGTCGGCGAGGCGGGCGATGCGGACAGCGGACCACCGCCCGGCCACGACGCCCCACCGCCCGGCGACGACGACGTTCCGTTCTAGGGGTAAACTGCGCCCGATGTTTCGGACGCGCCTTTCACGGCTGGATGTCCGCCGGTTTCGCGCCCGTTGCGAGGCTCCGCTGAAGCGCGCCGCCTGCATGCTCCTCGACCGCTTCGGCGTGCTCAAGCCGGTCACCTTCGTGCAGTGGCTGGCCACCAACCGGTGCAACTTCCGATGCTCCTTCTGCGAAGCCTCGGCCGGAGACGCCCTGCCCGACGAACTTTCCACGGCCGAGGCCGAGGCGCTGATCGACGAGATTGCGGCAATGGGCGCCCGCCTCGTGATTTCCGGGGGCGAGCCTCTGATGCGCGAGGATCTGCCCCGGCTGCTCCAGCATGCGCGGCAGAGGGAACTGTCACTCGGCCTGGTGTCCAATGGGTATCTTGTTCCCTCGATGTGGCCCGACCTGAGTGACATTCCGTGGTTTCTGTTCTTCACCAGCCTCGACGGGACTCGGGAATACCACGACCGGCAAAGGGCGCCCGGCTCTTTCGACCGGGTCATCAGATCGCTCGACCTGTTTGCCGGACGGGGGGTCCCCCTGCGCATCGTCAATACCGTTGTTCACCGTGACAATCTCGCGCTCCTCCCCGCCCTGCATGAAGTGCTGCGCGCGTCGCGACCCACGCGCTGGCACCTGACCCCAGCGGCGCCACTGGGAAGGAATGCGGCGGGGGGAATCGGCCTCGACGGCCCCGGCATCGAGAAACTCGGTGAATTTCTGCGCGCCCTCGCCGGGGCCGACGGGCCGCGGGTGGATTTTGGGGAATCCCACGGGTATCTTGGCCAGCTGCTGGGGGTTACCCGCGGCAAGCCATTCTTCTGCGGCGCAGGCCTCACCCGCTGCTCGGTCCTGGCGGACGGGACGGTGCTCGGCTGCCAGCAGGCATACGACCGGCGACTATCCGAGGGCAACATCAAAGAAGAGCCGCTCGGACTGATCTGGCGACGCGGTTTCAGGAGGTTTCGTCCCCGCGCGCTTCCACCCTTCTGTGTCGGGTGCGCGGAAGCGCGCTGTTGCGCCGGGGGATGCTGGGCGGAGATGGAACTGCGCGGCCGCTGTTTGAAGGCGGTCCTGCACGATGCCTCAACCACTTGCGGGGAAGGTTGATGCCGGGTCTCTTGTTCGAGCCGGCCGTCGGTCCGCTGCTGATCGTCGCCGGCCTGGCCAAGCGAATCCTGCTTCTCGCCAGGACAAGGCGGCTGGTCCTGGCTCGCATTGTCGCCCCCGATGCCGACGCGCTCTACGCCGGGGAGGGGGAAAGCCTCGCCTGGCTCGCCCGGCTTCACAACGGCCGGGTCGATGACAGCCGCCCGATCTTTCTGGCTCGATTGCTCCGACTTGCCCAGAAACCGGAGAGACTGCTCTACCTGGAGATCAACCGCCTCCTGCGCCCGCTGCTGCCCGCCGGGGGATTCTTCACCCTCCCCTGGATACGCTTCGCGGCGAATATCGACACGGCGGTCAGTTGGAGTGGAAAGAAACTCGTCGAGGCTACATACGGAAGAAAGGTCAGGCAGCAGGGTTTCACCTCGCGCCTGCTCACAGGGCAGGCAGCCGCGGAAACCTTCCATCGCGACTTCTACCTGCCGTATGTCCTCTGGCGATTCGGCGGCGACACTCATCCGCGCAGCCAACGGGAAACCGGCGCGGCCATCCGTAACGGTTTCGTGCTTCAGATTCTGCAAGGAGAGCTTCCGGTGGCCGCCGCCGCCTGCCGCGTCCGCCGAGGGTCGGTGACCCTTCTCGCTCTTGGCCTTCATGGGGACTATGCCGACCTTCTCCGTCGCGGAGCCTTGTCCGCGGTCTACTACGAGCTTTTCCGCTGGGCGCGGGAAAGCCGCCTTGGCCGGGTGGACCTTCTGCGCTCCCGGCCCCATTCCGGCGATGGCGTGTCCATGCACAAGAAGCGCTTCGGGGCACGGCCGGAAAAGGATCCCTGGCCACACGCCCTGCTGGCAGTCTATCCCCCGGCCGGATCAGAACTTCCCGCGCCCGCCCGCGACCTGCTGGTGCAGGATCCCCGCGGCGGATTGGTGAGACTGGCCGACGTCGCGGAAAGGGATCATGGGTCACTCGATCCGTGACCTGCCCCGCCTGGCAAGGACAGCCGACGGGCGCTGGGAGATCGGCCGAGGGATCGCCTGGCGGCTCTGGCCCGTGCTGAGGCCGGCAGCGTCCCTGTGGCGGCGCACAGCCCTGGCACGAACGACGCTGGTCGCCGTGGTGGGATCCCTGGGAAAAACCACCGCCACCCGCTGCGTCGCCGTGGCGCTGGGCCAGCCTGCCCCGCTCCTGCCTTTCAACCAGTTCGGCCTGCTGGCGATGAACATGCTGGCCGTGTTCCCCTGGCAAAAACGGGCGGTTATCGAGGTGGGAATCAAGAAGCCGGGGGAGATGGCGATGTATGCCAGGATGGCCCGGCCGGACATCGTGGTCGTCACTTCGATTGCCGGAGAACACCTCAAGAGCATGGGGAGCCTGGAAGCCATCGCGCGGGAAAAGGGGGAGATGGTGCGCCTGCTGGGGCCCGGCGGCGGGACAGCGGTACTCAACGGCGACGACCCCCGCGTTCTCGCGATGAGGGAGAAGACGGGGGCGAAGATCATCACCTACGGCTTTGGCCGGGACAACAGAGTGCGCTGCCTGCAAGCCCGGCTCGACTGGCCCCGTGGCACTCTTCTCGCTATCGAAATGGATGGGCGGGTCATCACGGTCAGAAGCCGGCTGCTGGGAAGGGTGATGGTCTACCCCGCTCTGGCGGCGATGGCGGTGGCTCTGGCCGCGGAAATCGACCCAAACGAAGCGGCCCGGCGTCTCGAAGAGGTTGAACCAACGCCGGGAAGGCTCGACCCCGTTTCCCTGCCCTCGGGGGCCATTGTCCTGCGCGACGACTTCAAGTCCCCGGCGGAATCCTTCGAGGCGGCCTCCGATCTCTTGTCCGAGATTCCGGCCCGGCGGCGGCTCGCCGTGTTCGGGGATATCACCGAACCGCCCGGCAGCCAAGGTCCCCTCTACCGGGCGCTCGCCGCCCGCTTCTCGACGATCTGCGACCGTGTTTTTCTAGTGGGCCATCACCCCAAGCGCTGGTCCGCCGGTCTTGCGGCCGGAGGGCTGGCTCGGGAGAAGATCGTGCGCTGCCGGCGAGACCTGGCCGACGCGACGGAGCGTCTCCGTCGGGAACTGGGTCCGGGGGATGTCGTCCTGGTAAAGGGACGGCACAATCAGCGCCTGGAACGGATAGCCTTCGCCCTGGCCGGGAGGGAGATTCCATGTTCCCTGCCCACCTGTAACGCCACCAACCTCACCTGTGACCGGTGCGGAGGAAGGGGGAGAGATTCCTTCGGCAGTCGTACCGCCCGCCGCGAGGGCAGCGGAGGCTAGGGAGAATGGCGTTCGCACCGCTCAACCCCGCCCCGGCTGCGCACCCGTGCGACAGCCTACCAACCGAGTTTCGATGATAGTTGTTGCTGCAATATGCCCGCCATCCGCAGATGATCTCGCAGCACCCCCGGTGGCACTCGAACCTCCAACCTCGCCTCCATTTCCGCCGCTGGACGGGACGCCGCCCGTGGCATCGCTTCCGCCGTTTGCACCTAGCCCACCGAGAGAGCTTGTCCCACCCAAATCACTAGCGCCCCCCAACCCGGTGCTGTCCCCCACCCCAGGATTTCCCCCTGAACTCATCTCTCCGCCGGGTCCAGCGTTTGATCCGCCACACGCAACACAGAGGCCCCCAGCGACCAATGCAACGTGTCCGAGTTTGTTCATGCCAGACCCGCCAGGCGCTGCCTACCAGATGGTGACAGGTTGCTGTCCGTCGACGATCTTGAAACAGGTCGCGCTCGGCTGCGACCACTTGATCATGTTGTACCAGAACTGAGCGGTCTGATAGTCGTTCTGGGGCAAGAACCCCACGCAGTTCGGATCATTCGCGCTGGAGTTGCCCTGCCCGTTCCATTGACTGGTGTAGGTGATCCATTCGTCGGCGTAGACTAGGACGTGCCCCTTGCCCACCAGCTTTCCCACGAGCGCATTCTTTGGCCCCGCCACAGTTGCCGCCACATGGGCGTCTGCAGGGGCGTTGATGGAGCGACCGTTATCCAGGCCCACCCACGTTACGTTGTTGCTGAGGTTGGCAATGACCGGATCCGTCCTGTTCCAGTCCGCGAGAGTGTTGGAATGGGCGCATCCGCAGACGCGCCAGTCCACGCAAGTGGCGTAGATGCCGTCACTGTTGTACGTGATGCCGGAAAACCCGATCAGTTGATTGAGGGGATCGACTTCTCTGCCATCGCCCGAGTAGCCGGTGAGCGTAATAAGACCGCCACCCTTGTTCTGCACCCAGTCCGCGAGGGCAGCGGCTTCCGAACTGTCGAACGTCCAGAATGGTCCAGTGTTCGAATCTTCGGAAAGCGATGCCAGGATGATAACGCTATATGGCGCGAGAAAATCCGGGGTGAGCGTGTGTCTCGTGGTGTAGTTGTCGGCCTTCGCGGTACCGGCGCTGCTCGAGTTCAGCCACTCTTGCAGTGCGGTGTCGCTATCGCCAGCAGGGTTGGCGCCCCATCTTCCGGGTTTGCCGATAACCGCCACGGAGAGGGCGGGACACTTGCAGTCTTCACCATCGGTGCACGGGACGACCTCGGTGGTCCCGCCGGGAGCACCACCGGCTGGTGGCGCGGTCGATGGATCGATGCTGATCGCAAAGCCACCTGTGCCCGGAGTGGCAAGAACCGACGACTGGCCCCCTGCACCCAAAGCTCCGGCCTGTGAAGCACCTCCCGAGGGTGACGTTGCGACTGCGCCGGCAGAGCAGGCCCCCAGAGCGAGGCTGAAAGCCGCCAGCGCCCCGACGAGGAGGGACGGACCTGATTTTGGCCTATACATATTCTCAAGTGAACCAGATTCTCCATCCGGGTCAAGGGTGGCGGAGGGAAGAAGGGGTTGGCTCCTGTCCGCATTCTGCGTGCCGGCTTGACCGACGCTCTGGCACCTCACCTGCAGCGGGCTTGACTACTGCATTCCTTCCCACATCAGCATGAACGCGCCTACGCCGTGCTGGTCGTTCGATGCTGTCGCATGGCTGAAGTAGTCCGCCACGGCGGCCGATGCGTTGAGGCCGGTGACAATAGTGGCAATAGTGGTCTTGTTGTTTGCGTCCTTTGTCACTTTTTGCATGACGCCATTGAGACCCTTCTTGGCCACATCGGCAAAGCTCGCATCCACCAGCCCGTGTTGATAGGCCCACCAGATCACATAGCTATACATCATGGAGCAGGACGACTCGGTCCAGTTCCGTGAATCCGTTCCCATATCGACAACTTGAAACCACCGTCCCGTGGCCGAATCCTGGTACTTGGCCAAAGCCGTAACGAGATCCTTGAGAATCGTCTCTATCTGAGCTCGATTGGGATCGTCGGCAGGCAGCATTTCGAGGGTCATCACGCACGCCATCGTGTACCAGCCCATGGCCCGGCCCCAGCTTATTTCGTTGGTCTTGCTCGCTGTCTTTGACCAAGTCGCGACGCCACTTTCATCCCAGGCATGCCAGAAGAGACCGGTCGCCGGATTCTTCAGGTGCTTCGCCGTGACAGTCAGGTTCGTGATGGCAATAGGGGTGACCTTCACTACATCGTTGAAAACCGTGGCGTAGCGGGTGAGGAAAGACAGGGACATGAATACCCCGTCACCCCAAAGCTGGTGGGCACGATCCGTCCGGTTAGCGTGCCAGAAGGCGCCCTCGGAGGTCGTAGGGAAGCCATTGTAGATTGCTCGAGCCGCGTCCGCAGAAGTCTTGTAGCTGGCTTTTGGCGCGAGTTCATAGGCGTCGGCCAGCGCCAAGTTGTGCATGATATCGTCAAGGCTCACGCTGGCGGTAGCGCCCCATCCCTCCACCGATGTCGTCAGGAAGGTGAGGTACTTCGGATCCTTGAGTCGCTTGTAGGCCTTGTAGATCCCGTGCAGCTTCAGTCCCTCGGGATAGGTGGTGCCAAGCGAGGTCTTCCCGGCTATTTCCGTGTCGATCACCAACTTGCCCCAGTCGACGCCACTCTGGGAGGCCAACTGGGCGGCCGGACCAGGGCCGCCGATGAGCGTGCTTCCACCCGCCCCGCTTCCCGCGCTGCCGGATGTTCCTCCGTCTCCGGTAGTCCCCCCTGCGGTGCTGCTTCCCACTGTGCCACCGGTCGGCCCGCCTCCGGCCGCGCCACCTGCGGCGCTGCTCCCTGCCGTGCCGGATGTCATTGCGCCTCCGGTCACGCCACCTTTGGCGCTGCTGCTCCCCGCCATGCCGCTGGTGGCGAAGCCTGCGGCCGCGCCACCGCTGTTTCCTGCCGTGCCGCCGACTGGTCCGCCCGTGGTCACGCCACCCGTATTTCCAACCGTGCCGCCGGCTGAGCTGCCTTTGGTCGCGCCACCGCCTGGCGTACCGCCGGTTACCACACTTCCACCATTGCTGCTTGATGTCGTGGCGCCACCTGTATCTGCGGGCGTGCTTGAAACGCCGCCAGCGCCGCCTGCACCTGTGGATCCTCCGACGTTTGGTCCGGCGCCGCCAGTCGTCGCGGGGGCACCTCCTGTTGCCGGCGGACCACCAACTCCCGAGGAGCAGCCAGCGGCAGCACCCAGCGCAAGGACGATTGCGAGCCGTGCAACGACAGAGGATCGTTGGGGAGTCTTGATCAACATATTTCTATACTAGCACTTCAACCTGAGTACTTGGCAACCATGGCCCAATCTCGACTTGAGAACTCGCTTGCGCGTATTCGACCGCCTGCGCGCAAACAGGTTGGGCAGGTGATCCGCCAGCGTGCCCGCCTGATCCGCCAAGATTAGGCTATCGGGCGAGTCGACGTAGGTGTATGTGGGACGCCGCCGTGACCAGCCTCGGCTGATCGCGCGGAAACGACGAGAGATGAAACTCGTTGAACCCTAATCCGCCTGGGTCTCCCCCTTTGGCTCTCTGGAGCAGCCTCGGATGCCCCGAGCCGTTTCGCACCAACAAACCCGAGGTCAACCATGCCGTCTCCGACATCCATTCCCGGCACCCAACTGGGCCTGCAAGGAGTCATCATGCCAACGTGCCTTCGACTGTCCCTGATAGTGGCGTGTTTCGGCGTCACCTCGCCCGCGTTCGCCGCCGATTTCATCACCTACTTCCAGCCCACGCCCATTGTCGGCCAACTAGACAAGACGGCCTGGGGCACCGCTGC
>PMCR01000366.1 GCA_003155465.1 Myxococcales bacterium
TGACGCGAGTCCTGGTGCTTGCGAGGCTGTCGCGCAGCTCCTTGACGCGCTGACCCAGGCCATTCGGATCTGGCGGGATGTTTCGGATGCGCTCGGCGGCGTCGATGGTCGTCCCAGCGTCCATGATCGCCGAGCCGAGGGCAGTTCCGGCACTGATGCCCAGGAGGACCAAGACCGAGCCGGTCAGCGTATCAATGTCTTTCGTGACCAGGAACAGCAGAAACCAGGCCGCCACGATCAGAAAGAACCAGACTGCCATCTGCACGCGCGCGAGGCTGTAGGGCGACTGGCCGTCTGGGCGAAGGGGGGCACTCACATCCTTCAAGATCTCCGTGACCTTCACCAACCAGAAGAAGGCGATGAGGGCGGAGAAGAAGAGCACCGCGGCCACCACCGTCGAGGTATGCGGCAGCACTACAAGCGTGAACGTCTGCCACAATTGACGGTCGGAATCGGTCGAAGAAGGCCTGTCCTTCTGAACCCAAGAAAGCATTGGACTACCTCCTTCGAACCCGAGGGAAACGTTCAGCAAGCGCCCGTGCCACTTGAGTCCGCTCAAGAGGCGCTTCCACACTTCCCGGTTCAACTCGTTGCGTTCTAGCGTAAAGCGGAGTTTTGCGTAGGTGTGGAAGTTGCTCGCCAACGCATCTGGCTGGGTACTGGGGTTCTCTGGGTGGACGCCGCGAACTGGAACCCCATCGAAGAATGGAACTAGGTCACTAACGGCTTGCGGAATTGGCCTGCCCTGAGCGGCCGCGGAATCCTCTATCCATGAATCGAGATCTTCGACTTCGATCAAAATCTGGTCCCCAAGTCCCGCGCGGCAGGTCGATTGGTCCGTTCCGCAGACGACCTTGGTCACTATGGGGTTGGGGGTGACATGGAAAGGCTGAAGGCACAATGGGGACTTCTCACCTTCGGCCAGCTTGGTCCAGGCCAAATGTATGTGCGCCACGTGCTTGTAGGGAGTTTCGGGAAAAACTAGGTCTTCGTCTTTGATGATCCAGCCGTTGTCCCTGAGCCGATCAGAAAGGTCTCCCATCGGTCTGCCTGTCACCGTGTCGTAGTAGGCCAGCCCGTCGAAGCCCGGCGGGGCGTCGACGTGCTTTCCCTCGGCGAGTGAGACTTCCTTGAGCTGGAGCGGAGAAAGGGGACATGTGCCGATAGTCGCCACAGGTTCCTGTGCCGCGAAGGCGGATAGGGATTCCAGCATTAGAACAACAGCAACTACGCTCCACAGCCCTGCGCGCGCGGCAAGTCTTGGGTAAGCAAATTGCGGCATATGCACCTCCCTGTCAGGGCAAATACTGCGTGTAGCACCTGCGCCAACGCTTGTGCGGATTTCTAGAGTTCTCTGCATGGCTCGGATAGTACATTATCGGCCATTCCGACGTGAAGCCCCATCTGTTGGCTCTCACATAGTCTCGTGATCCGCCGGCGGTAACATCTCGGAGTGGGGCAGCGTTGGTTCTCCTGAGACTTGTGCTGGACGAGCTGCACGGGTTTATGTCGTGTGGCATCTTGGGGCGAGGTTTCGCGCACCTGTACTGCGAGGGGTGCGGCCAGCACCATGTCGTGGCCTTCAGCCGTAACGGCAAAGTGATCGTTGTGGCCGACGAAACCATGGGCGACAAATATCCGTTACTGGCCCCTCTACTGGCCGCGGCGACGGCCGGCGCCCCGCCTGCTGGGTGGGCCAACAAACGCAGACCCGTGCGCATCGTGCTTGACCCACACGCAGCTTCACGCAGCGAAGTCGTGCCCGCGCCTGCCACGCCTCCGGCAGCCTCGGGCGAGCAAGACAAGCCCAAGCGCCGATCAATGTATATCCGGTGGGCAGAATTGTTGAGACGCGTTTTCGGGATCGAGGTCGTCTGCGAGAAGTGCAAGGCCCCGCTCCGCCTGATCGCCCTCATCAAGAGCGAGGCCACCGCCACGAGGATCCTGACCGCGATGCACCTGCCGACAGAGGTTCCCTAGCTACACCCTGCACGCCCACCGCCGACAGCCCGCCAGGAGGCATGCGGCGCAGAAGACTGGGTGAACTGATCGGCGACCTCGGTGGGGACGCGATGGGGTAGACTGCACCTTGTGGTCGAGACAGGATCTTGCAGACCCTCTGCAGACCCTCCGCCGGCATCCGGAGTCGCCTCGCCGACCCCGCGGCGGCACGTCGGCGGCCATCCCGGCCCGCGGCGGGCGGGTTCTCTGACGCGGAAAAAACCTGTTCGAAAGGACTAGGCACTGCAGTCGATGGAGCGCGATGTCTCGTGAACTGACTCATGTCGAGCCCACTCTAGTCAGACGCGCAGGCATGCAAGACGGACTTCTGTGTCGGCACCCCACTCCTGTTAGCAGCCGCACGTCCAACGGCCCAATTGACACATACATTCACAATAGGGGCGCCCAGGAGGTCTGCACGAGTAAAACGGGTATCCGTTGGGCTCGGCCGAGCAGTTCGGAGCGGGATCCGGACAACAGGGAAACGCGACCGGGACGCCGCTGCTGAGACTGATGCACTCACCAGCATCCAAGTTGCCAGCGTCAGGCAAGACTGCAGCATCCACGGCCCGAACGTCAGCAGATACGTCAGAATTCGCCGGTGCATCCACCCGTGAAACAGCAGCTGCATCACTGACAGAGGTTCCGCCCGCACCACCGGTGGTGGCTATTGTTCCGGCCGTGCCGCCGGTGACGTCGGCGCACCGGCTGTTCCGCCAGTGGTGGCGGTGGGTGCGGCTACGCCACCGGTGGCGGTCCCTCTCGCCCCACCACTTCCCGAAGTGGTTCCGTGCGCTCCACCTGTCGCGCTACCCGTTCCTCCGGTTCCACGAAGGCCAACCTCGTTCTTCACGGCGGCGTCCGGTCCACCGTCCGTGGTGAGTGGACTTGAGTTGCTTGAACATCCTGATACCCATAGCCCCACCATCGCGGCACATACGGACCACGCCCAGGGAGTGGACAGAGCCAAGACTGACGTCCTCTTTGCCATGAGTCGACCTCCAATCGTATTCAATCGGTGCGCAAATCAGTAAGTTAGTAGTGGCGAGCGAGGTACTCCGTCACGTGGGTGCAGGTGCTTAAGATTCACGTCTGGATGCGATGCCCCGGATACGGTTGTGAAGACGGGAGCGATACCCCCCTGTGGTGATGGTATTTTCGAGGCGGATCGGGCTGAGAAATGCGATGATGACAATTCATGCCTGCCGGCTCAGGCTGCCGATCTTCGGGAATTGGCGCGATGCGCCTCCGAACGCCACGAGGAATGGGCCAGATATGACCGGGCTCGCTACTGCTAGGATCGGCAGCGCGAGGGCGCAGCCCGAACTTTCAGGATTGGGAGGAGTCACCATGGAACGATGCTTGACATCACGGCGGCTACGAAGTTGGGGGCACAGCGCGCTGGACCCGCGTGGGCTCGGTTCGGTTCTGCTCGTTGCATTCCTGGCTGGTTGCTCTTCTTCAAGTTCACCGAGCGCTTCAGGTGGCAGCGGGGGGAATGCCGGCGACGTCGCAGGCGGCAGCACGAGTGGAACTGGCGAACAGACGACAGCCGGCGGTGCCACGAGTCTTGCGGGCGCAACCGCGACGGGCGGATCGAACGGCTCGGGCGGTGTCATAACGGAGACCGGCGGCAGCCTGGCGACCAGCAGTGGCGGGCTGACCGCTGGCGGCACCGCGACCAGGGGGAACACGAGCACAGGTGGTATGCCGTCGACAGGCGGAAACGCCTCGGGCGGCCTCACCTCGGCTGGCGGCACTACCAGCGCGGGTGGAACCGTAGGCACTGGAGGAACCCTCAGGACAGGCGGAACGACCATGACGGGTAGAACTGGGGCCACGGGTGGCGTGACCAGTACGGGCGGCAATTCGGCGACCGGGGGCAGCTCTCGGACCGGCGGCGTGACCAACGCTGGAGGGACCACTGAGACAGGCGGCGCGACCGGCGTCGGTGGCACCACCTACGACACCAGCGCCGTCACCACAACCTGCCCAGCGGCCGTGCCCGCAGGAATCACCTCGACCTTCTGTAACTGCGTCAATGAGGGGCCAGGCTACAAGACTGCCAACGGCTTCAGCGTCGCCAACAACGTCTGGGGCAAGGGCCCGGGCCCGGAGTGCGTGTGGGCCACCACGACAACCTTGTGGGGCGTGACCGCCGAACATCCCCAGACCGGGGGTGTCAAGTCCTATCCCAACATTGGAATTTCACCCAAGTTGCTTATCAGCGGCATCAAGACCTACACCAGCAGCTTCGACATTACCGTGCCCGGCAACGTCGGGTCCTGGGAAGCCGCTTACGACATATGGCTCAGGACCCCCGGCGGCGGGAACACGCGCATCGAGCTCATGATATGGATGTACACCTACAAGACGGGGCCGATCTCGTCCATTGTAGCTTCGACGAAGCCCACAATCGGCGACTA
>PMCR01000512.1 GCA_003155465.1 Myxococcales bacterium
GATGGACTCGGTGACACGCACGATCGTACGCTGGCGCTGCTGGATGGACCGAATCAGCCACTGGGCGCTGCGCAGGCGTTCCTGGATGTACTCGCGCGCCTTGGGGCCCTTGGAAAGCGCCATCCGGTAGAAGTCCGAGATCTTGAGTTTGGGAAGACCGTCGTCGTTGGCCACCACGAAGTACTTGTCCCCCACCTTCTGGATGTAGACATCGGGCGTGATATAGGTCGGTTCCTCGTCGGTGTAGGCGCTGCCCGGCTTGGGGTCAAATCCCATCACCACCTTGGCCGCCTCGTAGATCTCGTCAAGCGGCTGGTCCAGATCCTTGGCAATTGGCGCGTAGTTCTTCTTTTCTAGGTTCGCCAGGTGCTTTGTGATCATGCCCACCACGATGTCATCGTCGGCGCCGATGAGGCGGGCCTGTATGAGCAAGCATTCCTGCAGAGTGCGCGCGGCCACGCCCGGCGGATCAAATTCTTGCACACGCCGTAGGACTTCCTCCGCGTCTTGCAACCCAACGCCCGCCTCCTCCGCGATCTCCTCCAGCGAGGCGTCCAGATATCCGTCCGGCGTCAGGTTCCCGATGATCAGCAGCGCCGCCCTTTCCTCCACCTCAGAGAAATTGCGCGACAGCTTGAGCTGCCACTCGAGATGGTCGAAAAGAGAGGTGCCCCGGGTGAGCGTGGCCTCCAAGGAGGGAAGATCCTCGGTGTTCGGCCGGTAGGTCGGCATGGGCGGGGCATTGGACTGTGACTCCAGATAGGTGTCCCAGTCGAAATCAGCAACCGCATCTCCAGACCGGGAGTCAGGCTTGACCTCGGTCGTGGTGTCGATCTTGTCTTCGGAAGCCCTCGCCACCAAAATCTCGGTTTCGCCCACGCGTTCGGCGTTGGCTTCAGACGCCGCGGCTGCCGACGGTTCCTCGCTGGTCGGGGTGGAAGGTTTCTGTTGTTCCGCAGCAATCTCGACCGAATCCTCCAACACTGGATTCTCGAGCAGTTCCTCGCGGACCACGTCGACCAACTCGACCCGGGAAAGCTGCAGCAGCTTGATGGCCTGCTGTAGCTGCGGCGTCATCACCAGCTGCTGCGACAGCTTCAGGTGTTGCTTCATCTCCATGGACATTGCGTCACTTACCTGCTGTCGGGTCGCATGAGGCTCAACGATCGGTGCTTAGGCTCATTTCTTGATAGCATTGAGCGATGCGCCAGGGAAGGCAAAAGCCTCATGTGGTACATGTATTGCTTGCATGCACTTGACAAGTCCAACTCTCAGTGTTCCACACTCTCTCGTCGTTGACTCGCCAATTGGCCCAATGCGTCTCGAAGCCTCCGACGACGGGCTCGCGGCTCTGAGCTGGACGGACCTACTTCTGCCTACCTCTCCCGTCCGTGGCACGTCGGCGGAGATCGATCGGGCACGCGGTTTTCTGCGCCAAGGCGCCGCCTGGCTGCGCGCCTATTTCTCTGGTCACCTCCCGCTACCACTAATGCCGCCGCTCAGGCCTGTCGGGACCGCATTCCACAAAGCAGTGTGGCGGCAGATCCTTGCAATCTCGCCAGGCACAACGACCACCTACGGCGAGATCGCGCGCTGGCTAAGCATGCCAGGTGCCAGCCGAGCGGTAGGTCAGGCTGTGGGCGCCAATCCACTTCCCGTTCTGATTCCGTGCCATCGCGTGCTCGCGGCCGGCGGGAAGCTTGGCGGCTACTCCTCGGGCTTGCGCCGCAAGCGCTGGCTCCTCGCTCACGAGGGGCTGACGTGGAGTAGCTGAAGAGCCTGTCTGGAGATTCCGGGCCAGCGCAGGTCGGCCCGCGTACGCGGTGCCCGGAGCACTCACCCCCTCGCCCCACGCTTCCCGCCTTGCGTACCCCACACGAACACGCCCACGCCCTCGCTCACGCGAACCGCGGCCCGCTAGCCGCTAGCCGCAGCCCGGTCTGCCTGGCGGCCCCGAGTTTCTCGACAAGCCGTGTAGCTACGCGAGTGCCTGCGTAGCGGTGCCCACCGCGGCCTGTCCTGCCTGTCGCCGCTTCTCTGCGCGGGCTTGCAGCGCAGCACCGATGAACGACCGGAAGAGCGGATGCGGCTGCTGCGGCCGCGACTTGAACTCGGGGTGAAACTGACAAGCCACGAAATACGGGTGGTTCCGCAGCTCGACCATCTCGACCAGCTGCTCGTCGGGCGAAGCCCCGGAGATGACCAACCCAGCCGCCACGAGCCTCTCTCGATAGTCATTGTTGACCTCGTAGCGGTGGCGGTGCCGCTCTGAGATCTCGGTGGTCCCGTACGCCGCCTCGGCGCGCGTGCCCGGTTGCAGAATGCAGGGCCAGGCGCCCAGCCGCATGGTGGCACCCTTGTCCACCACGGCACGCTGCTCGGGCAGAAAGTCGATGACCGGATGTGCAGGCGTGGGCTCGAACTCCGTGGAATTGGCCCCGCGCAGGCCAGCCACGTTGCGCGCGAATTCGATGACTGCGATCTGCAGACCCAGGCAGATGCCGAAGTAGGGCACGCCCCGTTCGCGCGCGTAGCGGGCGGTTATGATCTTTCCCTCGGTGCCGCGCGTGCCAAAGCCGGGGGCCACCAGAATGCCGTCGGCGGTGTCGAGACATGACGTGCCCTTGCGCTCAACCTCCTCGGAGTCGACGTGGCGCAGGTTCACCCGGCAGGCGTTTGCGATCCCGCCGTGCATGATGGCCTCGTTTAGGCTCTTGTACGACTCGGCCAGGTCCACGTACTTGCCCACCAGCGCGATCTCGACTTCCACCTGCGGGCTGCGCATGGCCTCGACCACCCGCTCCCAACCGCTCACCTCCGGGGCGCGCGACCAGATATTGAGCAGTTCCGCGATCTTCTCGTCCACGCCCTGCTTGAGGAATTTGACCGGCACTTCGTAGATGCACGCCACATCCTCGGCGGAGAACACCGCATCCGGCGCCACGTTGGTGAAAAGCGCGATCTTCTGCTTCAAGTTCGTGCCGATGGGCTTGGATGACCGGCACAGCAGGATGTCGGGTTGGATGCCGATCTCACGCAGCTTCATTACCGAGTGCTGCGTGGGCTTGGTTTTCAACTCACCTGCAGCGGCGATATAGGGCACCAGCGTCACGTGCACGGAGATGGCGTTCTGATGGCCCTGCTCGAAGCGCAGTTGGCGCACGGCTTCGAGGAAGGGCAGCGACTCGATGTCACCCACGGTTCCGCCAATCTCGACGATGAGCACGTCCATGCCTTCGGCGCATTCCAGTACGCGCGCCTTGATGGCATCGGTCACAT
>PMCR01000496.1 GCA_003155465.1 Myxococcales bacterium
CTGCCATTCAATGCCCCGGCCTGACCAGGATCGGCCACCACCGCGCTGACAAGGCCACCGACCAGCGGCCAAGGGAAAGCCACGCCCGGCGTTTGTCCCCGACGAAGGATTCCAGACTTCCTCGGCCCCGATCTCCATCCTGCCCGACCCAACCACGACGTTTCCCCCTCGGCATGGCCGTACTGGCTGTCGTTTAAGCCAGCCACCACCCCCATTGACGGCGATCGAGGGGCACGTCCACCGACGTTCAAGGGAGACTCCAAGAAAACTCAGGCACCATACCCCCGGGCACCATACCCCCGGCGCTAGTTGTTCGTCACCCGCAGCGTATACGGACATCTGCGCAATTACGGTCTCAGAAACCACTGACTGCGACGGGCACGAAGCTGTTCATCTGCATGACAGTTACGGAGCCATTCGTTGTGGTGATGCCGAGTTCGCCGTCGGTGTTGAGTCCCCAGCACTGAACCGAGCCGCCGCTCAGGACCGCGCATGTGTGGAAGGCACCTGTGGTGACAGCAACCGCATTGGTAATGCCAGTAACCGGCACGGGCACGGAGCTACCCGTCGTGGTGCCGTTGCCAAGTTGGCCAGCGAAGTTGTTGAGACCCCAGCACTGAATCGAGCCTCCGCTCAGCACCGCGCATGTGTGACCGCCGTGGCCGCCGCTGGTAGCAACGGCGATGGCGTTGGTGATGCCAGAGACCGAGACGGGCACCGAGCTGTTCGTTGTGCCGCCATTGCCGAGCTCGCCGTCGCTGTTGAGTCCCCAGCACTGAACCGTGCCGCTGCTCAGCACCGCGCAGGTGTGGCCCCCGCCACCGGAAACAGCAACGGCGTTGGTGATGCCAGAGACCGAGACGGGCACCGAGCTGTTCGTCGCGATGCCGTTGCCGAGCTCGCCGTTTCCGTTATCTCCCCAACATTGAACAGTGCCACTGCGCAGCACCGCGCAGGTATGATACCCTGGAACCCCTTCGCCCCCGTTGTTGGCGCCAGGCTCTCCGTCGGTAGCAACTGCGATGGCGTCGCTGATACCCGTGACCGAGACGGGCACGGAGCTGTCAGTCATCGTGCCGTTGCCGAGCTCGCCAGAGCTGTTCTTTCCCCAGCACTGAACCGTGCCGCTGCTCAGTACCGCGCAGGTTCGTTTGACGCCGACAGCAACTGCGATGGCGTCGCTGATACCCGTGACCGAGATGGGCACGGAGCTGTCAGTCGTCGTGCCGTTGCCGAGCTCGCCAGAACCGTTGTATCCCCAACACTGAACCGAGCCGCTCTTCAGTACCGCGCAAGTGTGACCCCAAACGTCCTCATCAACAGCAACAGAGATGGCGTTGGTGATACCGGACGTCGCTATCGGGGTTAGACTGCAGGGAACGCCGCGGTCGGTGGACCCGGTTGCGCCGACCCCGCACTTGCTGGTGCTGTCATGGCCGAGCTGGCCGAGGCCGTTATAACCCCAGCATAGAACCGAGCCGCTGCTCAGAGCCGCGCAGGTATAGTACATACCGGCGGCAATTGATGTCGCGACGAACTTCGTGGTTGTGGAGTCAACGGTCGGCATCGTTCCGCCACTGCCGCCCGCGCCTCCAACACCGCTACCGCCCAGTGCACCGTCTGTGCTCGCCGCAGAGTCCAGTCCCGATGTCCCGCCCTCGCTTGTCGGGCCGTCAGCGCTCTTTGCGGGAATACCGTTGCTTCTACCACTACAAGCGGCGATGCCAACACTTGCCAACAATGTCCCGAAAAACACCGGCAACCCGCGCCTGAGCCACATCGGTTCCTCCATGAATGAGCTGGCAGTTTGTACCATGCGTCTCAGAGAATGAATAGACTAGTTTGTGGATGGGGATAGGCCGATTCTCTTGGAGCCGTTTTTGGCGCGCGGGTCCATAGTCAAATCGACGGGGGTTTTTGAGCGTCCGGGCCCCCTCCCGACCCGCGGCTGCGCGACTTGGCGCGCGTTCACTCAGCGCACCTGGGCGGGTCTTGCCGCGGTTTCCGGGTGCTGATGAGGCTGTCTCGAGCACCCGAGACAGTCTGCCCCCTCACGCCCGCGTCGACGTTCCGTCAGTTCAGGTACTCTGCGCCGTCCCCCGGTTCAGACGGAGGAGGTCGTGCGGAATGGGGTTTGGGTGTTTCGGTGGGCAGTCCCATGCTGGCCAGGATTTTCTTTATGGTGTCCTCGGTCTTGTTAAGGCCTATGAGGCGCAGCTGGCTTTTGCAGCGAGGACACGTTGGCGAAGAAGGGACGCCAGGGCGCGCTCGACGGAATTCCGAGCATAGGGATGGTTCGGTCTGGTTTGGGTGTGTAGGTGAATGTAGTTGACAGAAGATCCCAATATCGGACATTTTGCGGATGCGATTCCGTGAAGGCAAAATGGCGCTTAAAACGACTATACTCCGGCATCTCGCGCGTGACCTTGCACGACAAACTGAAGAAACACGGAATCGGCAACGACGTGTAGGCGTCGAACGGGCGATGGACGGGCGACCGCAGGTCGCCTACAGGCGGTCGTCGCTGCCATGTCGGTTGCCTGACCACAGGCCGGCCTAGTTGCTCGGACGCCTACCACGCCCTATGATCTGCATCATGGAAGCGCTGCTTGACCGTGCCCGGCGGGAACAGGCTGAGTGGGAATTCCTGCGGAGCAAGGTGCGCGAGGCACTGCCCGGACTGGTCGCCGTGCTGGTCCGAGAGTACGGGGTCCGGCGGGTGACGCTCTTTGGCTCGCTTCTCCGTCCGACGCCGTCGCAGCGGCCGGACATTGACCTCCTGGTCGAGGGGCTCGATGCAAGCCGGCGGGCAGAGGCGCTGGGCCGCCTCTTCTTGCTCGCCCCGCTGCCCGTGGACCTGGTGCCTCGGGAGATGGGGCGTCCGGAGATTGTCCAGCGAGCCCTTGAGGACGGGGAGATTCTATATGCCGCCTGAGCACCGGACCGTCATTGAGCTGCGGCGCCTCCTGCGTGACAACGAGGCAGACGCCGGGATCTTGGATGTGCTGCGGGCCGAGATCTCGGTTGTGGTCAATCGCCCAGAACCGCTCGGACCTGAATCCGCCGCCTACCTGGCAGTGAAGTTGCACGCTTGGTACACCGCCTTTGAGTCGATCCTCGAGCGAATTGCACGCGTGGTGGAGGGTGGATTGCCAGGGGGACCGTCATTTCATCAGGACCTCTTGCGGGGCATGGCCCTGCCGCTCGCGGTGGTCAGGCCCGCGGTGATCGCTCGCACGCGTTTGGGAGATCTCTCTGAGCTGCTCGCGTTTCGCCACTTCTTCCGCCACGCCTATGCTGTTGCCCTGGACGAGGCCGAACTGAGGAATCACGCCACCCGACTGGAACGAACGCACCCAGGCGTTCGTGAGGATCTGCGCGGCTTCGAGCTGGTCGTTCTCGGCTGGATCCAGAAGCTGGAAGCCGTCGACTAGTCGTAGCGTCACTGGCCAGTGGCCCCTGCGGTCGCCCCGCCGTTGTGCATTTCCTGTTACCATGCTGCCCCGTCACTTGGATCGAACCATGCCAAGCACCCGCTGGACGACATACCGAATTTCATGAATTCATCGCATGATTCACTCCTATCGGACCGGAATTTCCAGGTCGCACTGAAATGACTATGCTCCGGACCGCGCGCACCGGGGCAGAGGAGCAGCGGCCACACCTCCAAGAAGATGCAGCGATTTCCAGCTTCTTGCATTTGTAGCCGGTAGACTCATGACTGTCATGGACGAAGGCAGCGCTACATTGGAGAGGAACGATCTTTGAGCTTGCCGCGGCAAAGAGAGGACAACGGTGCCCAATGAACGGCACGGATGACAAGCCCAAGGGAATGCCGCTGGAAAATGATTAGGGGACGCCAAGGACAATCCTCACAATAGGCTGGCACGAAGTGGACACATTCTCTTTCGCGTCGTCGTGTTCGATGCTTCACCCCTACCCGATGTGCACTGGGATCCCATCATCTTGATGGACAGATCCAATCATCGTGACTGACCCAAAGGCCCGACAGACCGCACCCAATCACCAATTTGCAGACGGATCTGGGAGGCGCTTCAGTCTTCGCCCACATTGGCCCCTTCTTTGCTTCCTTCGGTCGGCACGTTCGCCGGGCTCAGCTAGTCGACAGGCGGCGCAACCACCACAAGGAGACCGAATGCGAATTCAGAATTTTCTGTTGGGATCTTCGATGTCAGCACTGCTGGCCATGACCGTACCTGCAAGCGCCGACCAGAATGCCG
>PMCR01000069.1 GCA_003155465.1 Myxococcales bacterium
AGAAGGGTCCCGGTTCCTCCCCCGACTGCGACAAAACCCCGGCCAAGTTTCTCCATGATCCGCTGACCATGGGCGGGCATTGCCAGTAGGCAAAGGGCCAGGCAAGTGCCGAACAAACAGCCTTTGTATCTCATCGTGGCGCTCCTTTCGGACTAAGAGGTCGTCGGGCCGGCTTCCCCATCGCGAGGATTGGGGCCAAGCAACGTACCAGCGCGGCACGCGTCCTGACACGTGGACCGTCTCAACGACTTCCTGGGAGAAGTCAAGGTCACGAGCGAACCCATAATGTTCGTAAACGCATCCGTTTAGTAAAGGGGGAGAGACCCACCGAAACGGGTCATCGCGATCTCGAATCAGAACAACAGACGCATGGGGCCAAGTGGATGTGCCCCGATGCACGGCAGGTTTGGCCTGTGCCCCGGCAAGGAGATCATCTGCAACGGTTGTTTCCCGACGGTGGCGATAATGGACAGCGGGCCTGATCGGCACGGCCCGCCATCATGACTTATTGCGGGATGATCGCCTCGATCCTGCCCCTTCTGGCGATCGCGGTTGCTAGCGCACCGGCCGATCGATCTCGTCGCCGCGCCGCAACCATCAACCCCTCAGGCGGCGAGCCGCCGCGCGGATCTCTCCTGGATCCTCTCTCGTGGATCCTCTCGAACCTCTCGTGGAGCACCTCTCGCGGATCCTCTGGCACCGCACTCCAGCACTTCAGGTCGCGTGGATCCTCCGGCACCGCACTCGGACACTCGGTACGGACCATGAAGTGCCTGATGCTGGCATGCGCTACACATAGTCATCCGACAGTGGCAGCGAGACTTGTGAGCCGCGAGGAGCTTTCGCGACACTGCCATACTAAAGATATCTCCTTTGACTCCGAAAACCCAGTTCAACCTGTGGCCCCTATCCTGGTACCCTGGCACAATAGGATCCGTCTCCGACCAGGTCATTGACGGCAACAGTTCCAAGAACCAAGCAGGAAAGGAATACAGCGATGCCTGAAAATCCACGCCCCCAGCGCCGCGATTTTCTCAAGACTGCCGCCGCGGGCGCGGCCGGCGCGATGGGACTCGGTGCTCTGAGATTCGATAGGGTCTTCGCCCAGGCGACTGGGGGCTGGGTTAGCGGCATGCAAATCAACCCGGACATCGACAACAAGCGGGTCATCTGCTGTCACGATGCAAAAATGCTCACGGGCAACCCACAGAACAACAGCTGGGCGACCCAGAACAGCACGGTAAATGCCAACTTGGTCGCCTCCAACATGGACCAAATGGCAATGCAGCTAGCCAAGAAGACTACCGCGGCCGATGCCTGGAGCACGATCTTCCGGTCGGGCAAAGCCTGGACGAGCACCAAAGTGGCGATCAAGGTCAACGGGATAGGGGCCGCAACCGGGAACCATCCGAGGGATGCAGTGGTCAAGAGGATCTGCGACGTGTTCGTCGATCAGTTCAAGGTCCCGGCGGCGAATATCGTCATTTACGACGCCAATACCGACGCGGGGGTATGCTATTCCTCCCATGCCAGTCTCACTGATTCGACCAAGATTCGCGCAGCGGTGAGCACGAGAGCGGGATCCCTAGGCGGGTTCAAGTTGGTCACCATTGCCAGTGTGGGAAGTGGGAAATCCATCTCTTGCATCGCCGACCTTGTCGACGGCAACATAGACATCCTTGTGGATATTTGCGTGCTCAAGATCCACGACGGTCCTGGAGGCAGTTACGGGTACGGCAGTTGTAGCCTGTGCATGAAGAACCATCTCGGCACCTTCGTCAATTCCGAGAACACAACCGGCAGCATAGGAAGTTCGACCGGGTTGCACTCCATACCCGCCATCTGCGAAATCAACAAGCATGCCGCCATCCTCGGCGGCAGTCCTGTCCGCCAGCAACTGTGCATCGTGGATGGGCTGCTGGCCAACGGCAAGACTCCGGGCGGGAGCTGGGACACCCGCACAGACCGAATCGTCATGGGCACCTTCGCCCCCATCGTCGACTATCTCACGGCAAAGAACGTCCTCTTCAACACAGCCGTCATGACTGTTGTCGCGAAGGCAACCACCGGCTCGGCCGCCATTCCACAGTTTCTCACCAATTTCGGTTATGCCGAGACCGACGCATTGGAGTGGGTTGAATTCACTCCGGGCGGCGGCACTGTCACTCCCACCGGTGGCAGCGGGGGCACGAGCGGAGCCGGAGGCGCGGGCAGCGGCGGAACGAGCGGGGCTGGAGGCACGCGCGCGGGCGGCACGAGCGGAGCCGGAGGCGCGGGCAACGGCGGAACGAGCGGGGCTGGAGGCACGCGCGCGGGCGGAACGAGCGGGGCCGGAGGCGCGGGCGGCGGGACGAGTGGGGCCGGAGGCGCGGACAGCGGGGGGGCGAGTGGGGCCGCAGGCGCGGGCAGCGGCGGTGCGACCGCTACGGGTGGCACGACCGAGAGCGGTGGCACTGCCTCAAGCGGCGGTGGTGAGCGGGGAACGGGCGGTGTGGCGACAAGCGCCACGTCGGCATCGGGGGGCTCGACCACGGTGGGCGGAACGACCGCTGGAACCAGTACGGCCGCAGGTTCAGTGGGCGGCAAAGCCGGAACCACCGAAACGACTGGCGGTTCGGTCACTCCCGGTCACTCAGGGGGCGGCTGTAGTGTCGTGGGGGTCGACCGCAAGGTCACCCGCTGGGGAGCGATGCTGGCGCTCGGCGCCGTGGTGGCCGGAAAGCTTCGGCGCCTGGTTGGCGGAGGCGATCAGTAGTCGTCGCCAGAATGGCCACGGTGCCCAGGTGGGGGTCCGGACGCTCAAAAGCCCCCATCGATTCGACTATGCTCAACAGAGTATCGCGAAGTCTGGGCTTCGTTCCCGTGTGACTACAGGGGCGGCGTCGCGTTCCTGACTAGATCCAGGAAGTACGACTGGAACCACTG
>PMCR01000416.1 GCA_003155465.1 Myxococcales bacterium
ATGACTTCTGGTTCCATCAGGAATTGATCCGCAGGGTGCCAACATGACCCCAGCAGGGCGGCGCCGTCAATCGTCGAGAGACAGGCTGCGAAGGAAGAATCTGGGCTGTGGCTCGCCAAGAAGTGATCCATGTGCCATCTGCCCTGATGGCAACGACGATACTGATCGTGCTTGGCGACGCACGCGCACCGTCAAGCGTTATCTCGCCATCTTGCCCTATGGTACTCTGGCCGTCGGCAACATGNNGAGCGCTACCGCGTGCTCGGGCGCATCGGCGAGGGCGGAATGGGGGCGGTGTTTCGGGCCGAGCACATCTTGATGAAGAAGGTGGTGGCGTTGAAGCTGCTGCATGCCGAGATGGGGCAGGTCGAGGAGGCGGCGCGGCGCTTCGAGCGCGAAGCCCAGTCGGCCTCGCGCCTGAACCATACCGGCATCGTTTCGGTGACCGATTTCGGCCGCAACCACACCGGCGAGCTGTTCCTGGTCATGGAGTTCGTGGCGGGCGAGTCGCTGGCCGACGCACTGGCGCGCGAGGGCCGACTGTCGGTGACACGCGCGTGTCGGCTGGCGGGGCAGATCTTGAGCGCGCTGGAACACGCACATGGGCAGAAGGTCATTCACCGGGATTTGAAGCCGGCCAACGTCATGCTGGTGCAGAGCCCGGATCCGCGTTTGGGTGAGACGGCCAAAATCTTGGATTTCGGAATCGCCAAGATCACGGAAAGCAGCGAGGGTGAGCAGCCGCTGACCAGGGGCGTGATGATCTTCGGCACGCCCAGCTACATGTCGCCCGAGCAGGCTACCGGGCAGGAGGTTGACAGCCGATCCGATCTATATTCGTGCGGGATCATCCTGTACGAGATGTTGACCGGCAGAAAGCCTTTCGACGTCGAGGATTTGGTCAAGCTGCTGGCCATGCAGGTGACCGCGCCGCCCCCGCCGTTCGCCAGCATGGCGCCCGGCGCAGGTATCCCGGCGGTCCTGGAGGCCGTGGTCATGCGGGCACTGGAGAAGGAGCGCGAGCGTCGTTACAGCACGGCGGCCGAGTTCCGCGAGGCGCTGGAAAAGGCCGAGGTATCCGGCGCGGGTGTAAGCCTGGCCGCCGCATCCGCGCATCTGGGCAGGACGGTTGCTGGGGCGCTGTGGGCACGGCGGTGGATGCTGCGGGTGGTGCTCGGCACGCTCTGGGTCGTGCTGGGTTGGGCGGGACGCCAGACGGCAAGGGCGATGCGATCGCTGATTGCGCGCCTGCCCCCGGCTGCGCAGCCGGGGGTGAAGCCTGTGGCGGCTCTTGTGGCCGTGGGACTGATCGTGTCCCTGTTCTACGGCCTTCGTCACGGCGCTACCCCGCGCTTGCAGCCGCCGCGGCCTAGACCGGTGGCGCAGGAGATGAAATCGCCCATCAAGCAGATCGAGGCCGCGATGGCCAGGGGGCACGTTGCCGAGGCCCGCGGCCTCATCATGCAACAGATCTCGGAGCATCCTGACGTGGCGCGAGTGCGCTACCTGCTGGGAAACTTGGAGTTCGCGGACAAGAATCCGGGCGCCGGGCTGCAGGCCTACGAGGAGGCGCTTCGCATGGATGCGGGGCTGCGCGGAGACGCCGCGTTGCTGGTCAACGTGCGGGGGCTGCTGCCGGACAAGAAGCTGGGCCGGACGGCCTTGGATCTGATGATCAGGCAGATTGGCGTTCCGGCCTGCGGCGCGCTGGCCGAGATTGCCAGCGACGACCGTCGCATGGACTTCCGGCGGGACGCGCGTTCGGCCTGCGATACTTTGGGCTGTGTTGACAAGGTGGACCGCGTGCAGAGCTGGGCCCTGGACTTGGCGCAAGGGAAGAACTGCGCCGAGAAGCGCGAGGCCGTGCAGCAGCTCGGCGCTAGCAAGGATTCTCGCGCGGTCGAGCCGTTGCGCAAGGCTCGCTACGGCGAGCGGGGTGGACTTCTGGGCCGGGTGCTCGGCAGCAGCGGCAATGCCTGCATTATCAAGGACATCGACGCTGCCCTCAAGGGGCTGGGCGCGCAGCCGTCGGCGCGCAAGAAACGCTAGCCGGAAACCGGCCCATCGGGCTGGAGGCGTGGCACCGCGACTTCAACATCATCGGCAACAAAGCTAGCTCTTCCGCAGCTTGGAGTGCTTGCGGCCGTAGAAGAAGTAGATGACCAGGCCAATCGCCGTCCAGGCGAAGAGCCAGATGAGAGTATGCGTGGTAGCCGTGTACATCAGTCCCCCGGAAGCGAGAGCGCCCAGAATTGGGATATTGAATGGCCCGCCGGGTACCTTGAACGAACGTGGGACGTCCTGTCGCTTCAGGCGCAGGATCATCACGCCCAGGCTGGTGGCAGCTCCATTGAAGATGGCTTTGAGATGATGGTTGTGGGTCAGGTTGAGCCCACGAGTCTGCTGAATTTGGGCGCGCTGCCACTGGCCGTCCTTGTCGGGCAGCCAGTCCAACGTCGAACGCATCGCGATGTTCAGGCCACAGTAGGACCAGAACTGGCGCTTCATTGACCTAAGACACAACGATTGCACCGGTTGCACCGGTTGCACCTGTTTGACGTAGACCCCGTCGTCGGCTACGCTGGGCGTTAGTGACGCAACGGGAGAGGAAGAAAATGAGAGAACACAGCAACAAGATCGGTTTGGCAATAGGGACACTGTTGTCGGTTTCGGTGCTTCTGACATCGTGTATGGCACATGTCGAGCCGCGACTGGCACCTTGGGTCCTGCAGCAACGGGTGCTTGGCCCCGATAGATCACTGAGTCTGTGTGAATTCAATTTGCTGAATGCGGGCGGGAGCGGCACAGGGGCGCTCCTTGGGCTCGCTGGAGCTATCTACGACGCGAACAAGGCGCAGAAGGACGCGCCTTATGCCAGGGAACTGACGGCCGACTTCAATGGGATCTACGAAGGGGCCCTGATGGGAACCGGCTCTTTCCCCTATATGCCCAGGGCGAAGCTAGCGCCGTCGCAAGATGGCAAGCCGATGCCCATGGACGCAGTAGCGAAGGGCAACGGTCTTCACGCGTGTTTGACAGCGAAGTCGAGTCTGTTGGTTCTTGTTGGCTGGAACAAGAAAGTGGAGGTTGCGACGACGTGGGAGCTGACGGGACGGTCGGGCTGGAAGATGACCATCGAAACGGAGGCGATTTCCCGGGAACCTCAGGGGATGGGTCCCGATACAGCGGATCCGAAGCTGAAGCCCGTGTTTATCGAACTTGCGCAAGAAAGTGTACAGAGGTTCCTGGCACAGCTCGCTGACAGCGGCATCCTGCCCGCAGCGACAACTGCGGCTCCTGCGCCCGCGACATCGGCGACGACAGCGCCGCAAACTCCAACGCAGGCCCAGAGTCCTTAAGAAACCTGCCCGTCCCAATACGCCGCGAGCTCCGCGATCAGCTTCACGAGCGTACGGCGATCTGGTGCCTCCACCGCGCCGTTCTACCGCGGTCAAGGCTCTAGCGTCTGTCTGGCGCAGTGTCAGTTCAGAATGTCTTGGCCGGCATTGTCGACGACCGATAGCCGTCGGCTTGGGTATGGGGATAGCTTGGGAATTCGCAGGGTCTTGCCGATCATCAGGCCGCCCGAGAGCGCGAACATCAGAACCAGGGGGTGCACAAGATTACCGCAAGCGGGCCACGCAAATAGCTGCCGCATGTCCACTGTAGGCTTCTTGGGGGGGCGAACAACCGGTGGCTGCGATGAGGCCATCGGTTTGCCTGTCGGCATCGTGTGCCCGGTCTACCTCATTCGAGGCAGTCGAATTCCTCCCGCGCGGCCTAGCACGCCGAAGCCGTACAGCAGCCAGAGAACCACCGCGATCACAACCACGACGTTGAGGATGGTCTTAATCTTTCCGTCCATGGGGATGTACCTATTGACGAGCCAGAGCCCTATCCCAACGACGATCAAGACTAGAATCGCTGACATCAGAGACATGGGTGACCTTTCTCTTGTACGGCGTGCCGATAAGCGGACTTTCCCGGGTTGGACACGGTGAGCGCAGACTGAAAACACCCGTTAGTCGGTTTGATGCCGAGGCAGGCGCGTTCATCACAGAAAGGACTCGATCACTGGGCGGCCGCTATTTGGCCGCTAGCAACGCCTTTCGGGCT
>PMCR01000237.1 GCA_003155465.1 Myxococcales bacterium
ACTCTATCAAACCAGCTCCCCCTACCGCGACCCCGGCCGGGCCGCGGGGACTGGCCCCAATTGACGGCGGGCTAGGCCGAGACGCGGCTTGCGGCTAGCGGGTCGCGTGGGCGAGGGCGTGTGCGAGTTCGTGAGCGATCCGCGGAAGGCGGACCGCGCGCCGCGCGCCGCGTTCCGCGTTCCGCGTTCTGCTCACGCTCACGCACACGGGAGTCGCCCACGCAGGCCGCAGTTCGCCGGCCGCTCACGCTACCGCTACCGCCCACGCTCGCCGACCGGCGCTGGACTGAGTGGGAGGGAGTGAGACTTTACTCGACCTTCAGGCCGTTCTGGATGATGCGGCGAAGACCCTCGGCCCCGAGGCGCGAGCTTCGCTTCTCTTCTTCGAAGATGATCTGCGCGAGGGTTGCTGACGTGAGGTCAGCCCCGCTAACGTGATCGGTCACCTTGACATCGTCGCCGTTGCGCACGAACCCGGCCACATCAGCCAGCGTTACGTAGTGCTTGTCGAAGGTGTCGTAGAGCTTTCGATTCGAATAGCGCTTTATTGTTCGCATGGTGTCACAAGAGAATGACACATCTTGCAACCAAGTGACACAATTCTAACGAAGGAAATACTGCGAGAAGTCAGCGGCAGCGCCGTACCCTACCCGCCGGCGTCCCCACGACTGACGCTGGCGTCAACTTCCCCACCGGCGAGGCCAGCCGAACCCTTGCCCGAACCCGCTCCCGGCTCCACGCCCGAGATGAGCTTGCCATTCCCGTAGAGGGTGATCTTCTTCTCATAGGCTCCCGTTGCTCCACCGTCGTAGCTGTAATCGTTGGCTACGTCGACCGCGCCCGCGTAGTTCGCGGTGTGGAGGCTGACTTGAATGTTGAACTGGTCGTTCATGGTGGGCTGGCCGCTGGTGGTCTTGTCACCCTGTACCGCAAGCGTTCCGCTGAACGAAAGCTCCAGGTAGTGGTCAGCGCCTGGGGATGACGGCGAGACGACGACGGACTTGGCGGCCGTCACCTTGCCCAGATTCGTGTTCGAGTAGCCAATGCTCACATAGTTGGCGGCCAGCACCACTGCCGTGCCCAATCCTTCGTCCTGGTACCAGTAGCGAAGCGTGACCGTCGACATGTCCACCGTCTTGGGGGTCTTGTTGTCAATTCGGAGATCGAAACTGATCTGACCTGTGCTGCCGCTGGTCTTGTTCTTGAGCCACACCGCCAAGCCGTCGGTCGGTGGCGGGTCCACCGAAGCAGCGTCGCTAGAACTACCCGCGTCGCCGGAATCCCCGGTCCCGCCGGTCGAAGTAGCGGACGTGCCCCCGATGTCACCCCCGAAGGGATTGCTGGAGGTGTCGGCTCCGCCCACGCCGCCTGCGCTCGACCCGCCGGCGCCGCCCCTGCCACCCGTGCCGGTACCACTCCTGCCGCCCGTGGCGCTGCCACCCCTACCGCCTGTGGCGCTGATCCCGCCGGTGCCACTCCTCCCGCCGCTCGTGCTCCCTCCACCCACGCTGGACGAGCCGCCTGGGCCGCCAGAACTGCCGGCGCTGCCCGGGTTGGATGTGCCGCCCTCGGGTGGCGTGGACGTGGTGGAGCCTGCAGCGCCAGCCGTTCCGTCACCGCTTGAGGTGACGGACTCGCCACCGCTGCCGCCGGTGTTGCCACCCGTGGGCTGCACCTTGGGCGCGCGCCTCACCTCGTCGGGTGCGCCGCAAGTGGCTCCCAACATCAAACCAGTAACCAGGACCGGGAGGAGCAAGCCGAGCGAGACTTCGCCGAGTCCGCCTCCTCTTGCGGCCAGCCATCGCCGCAAGCTAATCCAACCGGTTGCAACCATCCGAGGATAGTGTCGTCTCACGGTAGGTCTATGTTCGAACATCACTTATAGAGTACCCGCAGAAGGCCTCGAAACGGAAATGCGAAGAGCACAAGACGTCAGATTTGTGTGTGCTTGACTACATTGTCCTACTCGCCGTCGCCCAGCGTGAGCGCCCAGCGGAAAGCGGCTTGCGTGAGCAGCCCGCGGCCAGCTAGCCGCGCCCCGGCCTATCCCGCGGTCCCGAATTCCACGTCAGACTTCAGCAGGCCCGTACTAGAACGCCACCATTCCGCCCAAAGACACGCCCACCGTCGCCCGTTGCACGCGCTGGTTGTTCAAGCGGAAGTACTCACCGCCTCCTTGCGCCGAAAGCACGAGCCATGTGCTGCGGGAGGAACGCAACATAGCTGAGGCCGTCCCACCATAGGTCAGCCCGACGGAATACGTGCTGTCGTGCCAGACATCGTGCTGGCGCACGACCGGAACGCCGACCGTTGGCCCCAGCAACAGCGCGAACCGCTCTGCCCGGTAGAGTGGCCAGAGGGCGTCGAGCGAGAGCCCGGCGCGCAGGAACGACGATCGATAGTCCTGAATCTGGGCATCGGAGTACGAGAACTCCGCGCGCGCACGCAACGCGAGCCTGCCTATCTGGCGCATGTAGGAAAGCGCCGCCATTCCCACCAATGATCCGGTTCCGGAAACCGGACTGCTCTGCAGTCCAAGTTCAATGCCCAAAGAATTGGGCTGCCACAGTCCGCCCTTGTCGCGATGGTTGTCAGCATCGGCCAGGACCGGGGCCATGGACGCCGTCTCAATGACTGTCGAACTGCCTGCCGAGAGAGAGAAAGTCGTCTCGCTGACGCTGGCCAGGACCCGCCGCACGACCCGATACTCACCGGCGGGTAGCGCCAGGTACACGTCTTCGCCCGAGGTCGATCCCAACTCCGCGATCACCTCGCCGCGTCCCTTGTGCACAACCGTATAGGTGGCGCCGGTTTCGCGTGGGAACACGATGCGAGCATCGTTGGGCCGCGTGCGAGCCAGAATCACGTCGCCCGCGCCCGACATGCGATAGTCGTAGGTCGGGTGCTGGCCGCCGACCAGGCTGGCCGCCGTGCTGGCCAGGGTGCGCCTGAACGCGAATTGATAGATCTCACCCAAGGTGACTTGCCCGTCATGTGACGAGTCAGCGGCTCCGCGCAAGCCGGCCATGATGTTGTGGGTAAAAAACGAGCCGCCGAGGTCGTCGGACTCTTGCGACAACTCGTTGGCGGTCGAAGAGGTCACGATGGCCATGCCCTTGACGCTTCCGGGATCCGCGAGATGGATCTCGTATCCCGGCGCGCGCCGGCCGCCTTTCACGCCGGTAAGCGCTCCCGACTGGCAGGCGTCGACAAAGGCCACGCGCACGTCTGCCCCGGAGAGCTGTTCGAGATACGAACGCAGATCGCGCAGGGGTAGGCGCGACGAGCCCAGCTCAAGCGCCTCCTGGTCGCCGTGGCCCGAGTAGTAGAAGAGGAACAGGGTCCGTTTGCCCTGGGCGTGCGCGCGATCGAGCTGCGTCCGCGCAGCGGCCAACGCCTCTTCCACCGCCTCGCGCTGCGCACCCTTGACAGTGATCACGCTCTCAAATTCACCCGCGCCGCGAAGCAAGCTGGCGAGCCGGCCGGCCTCTTCCTCGGCATAGTGAAGGATCCGACCGGGGTCACGCCCCAGATTGTTGCCGATCACAACTGCGATTCGGGCTTGCTGGCTCTGCGCGCGGGCAGCCCCCTGCCCCAACGCCAAGATCAGGCAAACGCCTAACAAGCGAAGGGACATGGCTCTAGCGTACCTCATTCTTTCACAGCCATGACCCCGATAGTGACAGACCACCGCGCCACGGGTGACCACGGTCACGGCCGCCTCAGCAGAAATGATGTTTGCTCAGCCTCGACAGGCAAACGTGCCGCCTGCTGGATGTCACCGCTGACCGCGGCCAGCGCCTCGGCCACGGCCGTCCGAATGACTTCGTCGCCAAGTGGGGCCGGCGTCCACAGGCAGAAAACCCTTTCCCAACCGTGGTGGTCATCCAGTTCCACAGAATCCGGCAACATGACCTCCGCCCCGGGCGGGGCATTCACCCCGGCCAACGCGTCGTCGCGGTAGTAGGGGAACAGGCGGCCAGTGTCGTCAACGCCGAACACCAGCAACACGCCCGACTGGTCCTTGGTGTAGGCGAAGCGCAAGCGGTCGCCTGCCAGGAAATCGTCGCCGTCCTTGACCGGAAACACGCTGTCACCGCGTTTGCAGAACGCCTCGACCAGAAGGGCGCCCTTGCTACGCACAGCGCCCGCGACGTGCTTCGCGGCACCAGATATTTTGTCCGACACCGACGGTGCCGGAGAAAATGCGCCGCGTGACATCACGAGCAAGACCGCAGCCGCAGCCGCCACTGGGGCAAGCGGCATGACAAAGCGCCACCAGGTCTTGCGGCGCCGTTCGGCCACCCTGGCCAGGATCGCGAGAGCTGCGAAGCGACTCTGGGCCTCGGGATCGGATCCCAGCAGCTCCTGGCGGGCCGCGACCAACTCCGCCAATGCAGCGGCACATCGATCACATGTGCGCAGGTGGGCGCCTGCATCCGGGGATCGCTCAGCCTCTGGGCTCGCCTCCCATCGCGCTAGCTCCAACCGCCGAACACAATCGGTCATGAATTCCCCTCCCTCCTGGTCGTTCCCCCCTCGGGCTCCGCTGCTCCTAGCAAGTCCCGAGCGATTCTCGCAACTTTGCGCAGTCGATTGAAAACCGTTCGCCGCGTGATACCCAGGGATTCTGCAATCTCGACCTGCGACATCCCATCGACGTAGTGCAGAACCGCCACGGTCGCGCCAGCCTCACCGCAGCGGTCCAGCACGGCAGCCGCGAAATCGCGGTCCACGTGTCGCCCCTCCATCGATCCTGACGACGACGGCCGCATCCGCAAAGACGCTGCAGCGCGTGTGTGAACCTTGATCTCCCGGATCTGGTTCAAGCAAACATTTGTGGATACGCGATAGAGATAGCGAAGGGCATCCTCGTCGTTTGGAAAAGATGGCCCCCGCGTAAGCACGCGAACAAACGCCTCCTGGGTCGCGTCCCGGGCCGCCGCCTGCGATTGCAGCATACGCCGACAGTGGGCGTAGATCGCCGGCGCGTACTTCTGGTACAACGCGGCAAGGGCGGTCTCGCTTATTCTTTCCACGACTTGTCGGCTCGCCTCTCGACCGACGTTCATCAAAGCATAGTCGGGCGAGCCGCTGGAAAAAAACGGTCCCGCGCATCCCCCGGCCCTCGCTGACGCCCAAGCCGCGTCCCCGCCGCACAAAGTCACCTGCCCCAGTTCGTCGAGCAGACCAAGGCCACAGGCCGATCTGGCCTCCGCGCAAACAGTGATCCTGAACGTGGCGGGCCGCGTGCCAAGCATCGATTCTCCAAGCATCGATTCTCAATGAGAGAGAGCCCCGCGAATTCCGCGGAGCAAATCACCCTCCTCCGCCGCTTGAACACGCGAGCTCGGCCTGGTGGGAACGGTGGGTGCAGCGCCGCAGGGGGGCGAAGGCCACGGGCACCAATCGGCAGGTCCCGCGTAGGGGCGGGTTCCAAACCCGCCTCTGCATCCGGCCATGACGACGAAGGCCCCATCTCCGTCAAGAACCTCGGAGAGGCGGGTGCCTTGCCGGCGGAGTGTGAGTTGGTGTACAACCACCTCCTCCTTTGCTGCTTCCCACTTGTCCATTCTTGGTGGTTGGGGAGCGCGGACAACCAACGAGGCTCTCCCCCCAATGACCACAACCCCCCCCCCAAGAAACCGAGTCGCCCTTCGCCTCCTCTCCACGGCCTTCTTGGCCACGGCTGTGCTGACTTTCGGCGGGACCGCGTCAGCCCGAGGCAAGGCCAAACCCAAGGCTGAAGCCGCTGCCAGCAATGAAACGCCTGCAGCCCCGGCGGCAGAGGCCCCGGCAGCGGCAGCTCCGGCAGCGGCAGCCCCGGCAGCGGCAGCTCCGGCAGCGGCAGCCCCGGCAGCGGCAGCCCCGGCAGCGGCAGCCCCGGCAGCGGAGACTCCGGCTCCCACCGCGGATGAGCCGTCCGCCCCAGCCGCTGCCGCCAAGGCCCAACGCAAGATCGGGGGAAACGCCACGCAGCTTGGAATATCCCCGCAAGATACCCTGGCGGGTGGTGCCTCGGGACCACCCGCAGTGACCGAGGCGGCACCCGTCGAGGATTGGGGTTTCAAGTTCCACGGCTTCTTCCGCGGNNGCGGCCCCATGCGCCTGAGCATGGATTCTGAGCGTGGCAAGGGAATCCAGTTCCACGCCCCTCCTGTGACGCCTGATTCGAACTACACTACCTGGAGCTACACCAACAACAATCCCGGCCCCTGGGCAGAATTGCTTTTCCAGTACGGGAACAACCGCGCCACAATGACCGCGGCCATTGCCAGCTACAACATCACCTCGGGCGGATGGCGCGAATTGCAGGACCAGCTCGGCATCGACCGCGCATTCCTCACCCTCAACTTCCCCGACGCCCTTGGCGATCTGGGAAAGCTGACCTGGAACGTGGGCGTGTTCTCGAACCGCTACGGCGCCATGGGAAAGTACGATGCCGGTGCCTACGAAACCCACATGATCGGCCGCACCCGTGTCGCGGGCGAGACGCTCACCGCCGAGTTTGACCTCGGTGACGACATCAAGGTCGTGGCCGAGCACGGCATCGGCGCCAAGATGGATTCCCAGCAATGGATGCCCGCCCCCTATACGTCGTGGCAGCCCTACCCTGGTTATGCCCAGGTGGGGACCACCCTCCTGCACCACGCCCACCTAGGCGCGGTGTTCATGAACATGCTCACCCTGACGGGCCACTACATGTACAGCTGGACCAAGGACGGCATGCGAACCGACTGGAACGGAGAGGGGCAGGTCATTCCGGACCAGACGACGGGGAAAGAGACGCTGACCACTCCCGACGGCAAGATGCCCTGGAAGGGCTCAGCCAATTACAACGGCAGGGACGGCAGCATGCGGGTGCTGGGCCTTGACCTGAGACTCGACGGCGGGTGGATGGGGGATGGGTACATCGGGTTCTCCTCGATCAAGTCGTTCAACGCCGGGGTTCTGTCCGACGCAATCGAGGTCATCCACTCGCAAGGCGGCTGGCAGTTCACCAACAACTACCTCGGCCGGCACGGAGACGGAACGGTCAATAGCATCGGCTTCCAGTACACCTTCAGCCTGGCTGCCTTCCTGCTGCGGCCGCAGACCTGGTGGGGCCAGGGCAGGGACCTGACCGTGCAGGTTTTCGGTATGTACAACACCATCACCGGCCTGTCATCAGATTCCACGGATATCAAAGGGACGGATGGCTTCGGCACCAGGAAACTCAAGCTGGGAGGACAGACTCTCTACACCCCCTTGCCCTACCTTTCGTTCGGAGCTCGGTTCGACTATCTCAAGCCGAACATGGACAACAGCACCCACAACTTCTGGGTCGTGTCCCCGCGGCTGATCTTCCGCACGGAGTTCGTCACCCACGAACAGATCATTATTCAGTACCAGTACTACTCGTACGGAAGCTGGTACACCACCCGTGGGTTCGGCACCAGCTTCGTGAACCCCGCGACCCTGCCGAGTCCCTACGGCGGGACCGGCCCCCTCTTCTACCCCACCCAGCCCGACAAGCACACCATCACCATCGCTGCCAGCATGTGGTGGTAGCCCGCGCATGCGCGCGGTCCTGCGCACGCTCATTCTGCCTCTGGCGGTGGGCTGCGCGTCCGTTGCTGCACGGACCGCGGCTCCGGGGCGCGGGTCGGAAGGCGCTGGCGCCCCGGACTCCGTAGCCAGTTCCGCGCGTCCGGCCAAGATCAAATCCGCGGCGCCTGCGGCTGTCCTGGTGAATCAGGTGGGCTACTTCCCCGGGCTGGTCAAGCTGGCGACCGTGCGCATCGGGGGAGGCAAGCCCAAACCGTGGCGTCTGGTCGATGCCGCCGGCCGCGAGCTCACCTCGGGTCAGACCCAGGTGGCAGGCACCGATGCACTGGCCGGCGAGACGGTTCAGATAGCCGACTTCAGCTCGTTCGATCGGGAAGGGCACGGACTCGCCGTCATCGTGGGTTCCGATCGCAGCCATCCCTTCGACATCAGCCCGACCATCTATCACAGGCTCAAGTACGACGCGCTGACCTACTTCTATCAGAACCGCAGCGGCATCGAGATCGTGATGCCCTATGCGGGCGGCGCGCAGTGGGCCCGACCGGCCGGCCACCTGTCCGACAAGAGCGTTCCCTGCGCGCCCGGCGCCGGCTGCGGATATCGCCTGGACGTGTCCGGGGGCTGGTACGACGCCGGCGATCACGGCAAGTATGTGGTCAACGGCGGGATCTCGGTATGGACTCTCCTGAATCTGTATGAGCGAACCCAACAGCTTGGCAAGTCGTTAGCCGATTTCGGTGACGGCCGCTTGAACATTCCTGAGCGGGGCAACGGTGTTCCCGACCTCCTTGACGAGGTCCGCTGGGAAATTGAGTTCCTGCTCAAGATGCAGGTTCCCGACGGAGACCGTGCCGGGATGGTGCACCACAAGGTTCACGACAAGGAATGGACCGGGCTCGGTCTCGCTCCACATGAGGACCGGATGCCGCGCTTCCTCCATCCGCCCAGCACAGCGGCGACCCTCAACCTTGCCGCCGTCGCAGCCCAAGCGGCGCGCATCTGGCAAGACATCGATCGGACATTTTCCGGGCGCTGCCTGGCGGCGGCCGAGTTGGCCTGGCAAGCGGCGCAACGCCATCCAGCGGTCTTTGCACTCCCCGGCGGAGTGGGAGGAGGGGCGTATGAAGACAAGAGCGTAGATGACGAATTCTACTGGGCGGCGGCCGAATTGTTCATCACCAGCAACAAGCCGGAATACCGGCAGTTTCTCGCCTCCTCGCCCTACTTCCTCACAGTGGCACCGCGTCTGCCTTCGACCAAAGAGGGGCACGATGTGGCCTCGCCCATGACCTGGCAGGAAACCGCCGCGCTGGGAACGATCTCGCTTGCTGTCGTGCCAAATGGGCTAGGCGACAACGAAATTACGACGGCGCGAAAAGCCGTGACCAAGGCCGCCGACGCCTATATGCAAGTCCTGCAGAAGCGCGGCTACCGGGTGCCTATCGACTACGGCAAGTCCGGCAAGGCGCCCTGGGGCTCGAACTCCTTTCTCCTCAACAACCTCGTGGTTCTGGCCCTGGCGCATGACTTCAACGGCGGCCTACGCTACCTGAACGCCGTGGTTGCTGGCATGGACTACATTCTGGGTCGCAACCCCATGGACCAGAGCTATGTGACCGGCTACGGCGCCCGGCCCTTGCGCAATCCCCACCATCGCTTCTGGTCCCATCAGTCCAACCCGAAGTACCCATCGGCACCCCCCGGCATGATCTCCGGCGGCCCCAACTCCGGTCTCGATGATCCGTACGCGAAGGCCGCTCTGGCCGGGTGTGCGCCGGAAAGGTGCTTCGCCGACAATATCGAATCCTGGGCCACCAACGAAATCGCCATCAATTGGAACGCCCCTTTCGCCTGGGTGCTTGCGTACCTGGACGAGAAGGGCGCGACCCCGCCCAAGCTCAGACCGGCCCCAGCCGCGACTTCGCCAGCCACTGACGAAGCGGCCATCACGCCCAAGGCGGAACCAGCGCCCGAGACGGAACCAGCGCTCAAGCCCGCAGCAAAGGGCAAGGCGAAACGCGCAGCAAGGACCAAACCAGGACGCTAGAGGCAAACAAGGCGGCTCCCGGACGCGGCAAGCCGCCAGCAACAAAGAAGAAGCAGGATGAAGATAACCGACACGACAGACCGTTTGCCCTTGGGTCGATTTCTGGACACCTCGAATTGCGCTTCCTTCTGTCCCCCGCGCCCTCGGTCTTCTCTGTACCTCCCGTCGGCCCTGCCCCCCTCTATTCCCGGCCTCTGATTCATGGTATTGCCTTCCGCTATGGAAAACACGACCAAGAAAGCCGCGCCGGCTGTTTTGTGGGTTCCGTCGTCGTACTTGGCGATGTGATTCGTGTTGTGCGCGCTCACGCTCAGCACGACCTTCGTCTTCAAGAACCTG